>JBEVKV010000210.1:0-20238 GCA_040509515.1 Pyrinomonadaceae bacterium
TCGTCGTGGACGACGGCTCGACCGACGACACCGAGGAGGTCGTCGCGCGCGTCTCGGCCGCGGACGCGCGCGTGCGCTACCTGCGGCAGGCGAACCAGCGGCAGGCGGTCGCCAAAAACACGGGGCTCGCCGACGCGCGCGGCAAGTACGTCCAGTTCCTCGACGCGGACGATCTAATTGAACCGTCGAAGCTTGAGCGGCAGGTCGAGTTTCTTGAGGCGAACCCGGCGGCGGACATCGTCTATGGCGGCGCGCGCTACTTCCACACCGAGCGGCCCGGTGAGCGGCTCTACGGCATGTTCGGCGAAGACGCGCCGTGGATGCCCGAGCTTTCGGGGACGGGAAAGACGATAATCCTCCCGCTCGTCCGCATGAACATCATGGCCATCAACGCGGCGCTCGTCCGCCGCGCGGCCGTGGACGACGTGGGGCCGTTCGACCCGGTCTTGCCGCCCGTCGAGGATTGGGACTACTGGCTGCGTTGCGCGCTCAAGGGCAGGCGCTTCGAGTTCCGCGACTTCGACGGCGCGCTCGCGCTCGTCCGCGCGCACGAGGCGAGCACCAGCCGGCAGCACGCCTCGGCGCTCGTCGCGTGGCGCGCGTTGCGTGCGAAGATAGACACGCTGACCGAAGACCCCGAGGTGCTGTTTCTGAATCAGGAGATGAAGTCGCAGCTCGAAGCGGCGCTCGGGATAGAGGCGGTGGCGGCGGGCAGCCGCCTGAGCGCCGCGCGCCAGTTCGCGCGCGCCGCGCGCATGTGCCCGCGCCCGAAGGGGAGCCTGAAGTGGCTGCTCTGCGCGCTGGGCTCGCCGCTGTTGAGCGAGCGGCAGGTGCGCGGGCTGATGAAGGCCACACTCTGACACTCTGACACTTTGAAAGGGAAGAACCGGATGGTCATAGAGACGAAGCTGAAGGGCGCTTACGTCGTCGAGCCGCGGCGCTTCGACGACGCGCGCGGCTTCTTCGCGCGGAGCTGGTCACTCAGGGAGATGCCCGGCTGGGAGGGCGTCCCCGCCGTCGAGAGCAACGTCTCGTTCAACCTGCGGCGCGGGACGCTGCGCGGGATGCACTATCAGGCCGCGCCGCACGGGCAGGCCAAGATCGTGCGCTGCACGCGCGGCAGCATCTACGACGTGGTCATCGACCTGCGGCCTGAGTCGCCGACCTTCCGCCAGTGGTTCGGCGTCGAGCTGTCGGCCGCCAACCGCCTCACGCTCTGCGTCCCCGGCGACTTCGCGCACGGCTTCCAGACGCTCGAAGACGAGACCGAAGTCTTCTACCTCGTCTCGAACTTCTACGCGCCCGACGCGCAGCGCGGCGTCCGCTGGAACGACCCCGCCTTCGGCATCCGGTGGCCGGAAGTCCCCGAGCGCGTGATGGCCGACAGGGACAGAGACTATCCCGATTTCACCGCCGTCTGAGCCGAGCATGAGAAGGGCGCTCATCACCGGCATCACGGGGCAAGACGGCAGCTACCTCGCCGAGCACCTGCTCGACGAGGGCTACGAGGTGCACGGCATCGTCCGCCGCGTCGCGCTCGAAGACCCGACGCGGCGCAAGGGGCGCATCGGGCACATACTCGAACGCCTCACCCTCCACCCCGCGAGCCTCGAATCCTACGCCTCGCTCTTCAGCATTTTTAGTAAGAACGAGTTCGACGAGTGCTACCACCTCGCCGCGCAGTCGTTCGTGGCCGAGAGTTTCGCCGACGGCTTCTCGACGCTCAACGCGAACATCAACGGGACGCACTTCGTCCTCGCCGCGCTCCGCGAGCTTCAGCCCGGCTGCCGCTTCTACTTCGCCGGCTCCAGCGAGATGTTCGGCAAGGTGGCCGAGGTGCCGCAGAACGAGGAGACGCGCTTCCACCCGCGCTCGCCCTACGGCATCAGCAAGGTCGCCGGCTTCGACCTCACGCGCAACTACCGCGAAGCCTACGGCATGTTCTGCGCCTCCGGGATACTGTTCAACCACGAATCTCCCAGACGCGGTTTCGAGTTCGTGACGCGGAAGATTACTTCGACGGTGGCGAGGATTAAGGCGGGGGCGGCCGAGGAGTTGCGGCTCGGCAACCTCGACGCGCGGCGCGATTGGGGGCACGCGGCCGACTACGTGCGCGCGATGCGTCTGATGCTCGCGCGCGAAGAGCCGGACGACTACGTCGTGGCGACCGGCGAGACGCACACGGTGCGCGAGTTCTGCGAGCGCGCCTTCGCGCGCGCCGGCCTCGACTGGGAGCGGCACGTCAGGGTTGACGAGCGCTTCTACCGCCCGGCCGAAGTCGACCTGCTCGTCGGAGACTCCGCGAAGGCGCGGCGCGAGCTGGGGTGGGAGCCGCGCTACGACTTCGAGCGGCTCGTGGACGAGATGGTGGACGCAGACCTCCGTGGAGTGATGAGTGATAAGTGATGAGTGATAAGAAGGAACGGCGGGCCTTTTTTTTCTTATCACTCATCACTCATCACTCATCACTTATCAAAGATGGCTGAAAAGTTCTCCGTCGCGATGTGCACTTACGCGGGCGCGCGGTACGTGGGCGCGCAGCTCGAAAGCATCGCCGTGCAGACGCGCCCGCCGGACGAGCTTGTCGTGTGCGACGACCGCTCGCCGGACGAGACGGCGCGCGTCGTCGAAGAGTTCGCCGCGCGCTCCCGGTTCCCGGTCAGGCTTCACGTCAACGAGCGGAATCTCGGCTCGACCAAAAATTTCGAGCGCGCCGTCTCGCTCTGCGATGGCGACCTCGTCGCGCTGTGCGATCAGGACGACGTGTGGCTTCCGGGTAAGCTCGCGCGGCTCGAAGAGGAGTTCAGGCGGCGTCCGCGCGCGGCGCTCGTCTTCTCCGACGCGGAGGTGGCCGACGAGTCGGGCTGCCCCACAGGGCTCGGGCTTTGGGAGAGCGTCGGCGTCGGGCGCGACGAGCTTGAACGTCTGAGGGCGGGGAAGGGCTTGGGCGATTTGCTCTCGGGCGCGACGGTGACGGGCGCGACCGCCGCGCTGCGCGCCGACCTGAGACGGCTGGCGCTGCCCATCCCCGAAGGGCTGCCGCTCATACACGACGCCTGGCTCGCGCTGCTCGCCGCTTGCGCCGGCGAGGTCGTCGCGGTCGAGGAGCGGCTCGTCCTCTACCGACGCCACGCGGCGCAGCAGGTCGGGCCGCTCGGCAGGAAGAGCGCGGCGGGTGGGCTCGGGCGCGCGAACCCTTACGACGAGACGCTCGCGGTCGCGCGCGCCGTGCGCGAAAGGCTTCTGGAGAGGCGCGCCGCGGGGTTCGATGCTGGGTTCGAGACGGGGCGCGCGCTGGCCGAGCTTGGGGCGAGAATCGCGCACCTCGAAGCGCGGCGCGACTTGCCGCGCGCGCGTCTGCTGAGGGCGTGGCCCGTCTTGCGCGAGCTTGCGACGCTGCGCTACGGGCGCTACTCGAACGGCGTGGCGAGCGCCGCGAAAGATTTGCTGACGCGCGGCCGCGCTTGACGTGCGTGCGGCCGCGCGTGCGAGACTTTGAGTTTTAAGCGGGTCGGGGTTCAGGCTTTAAATTGAGCGCGGAGCTTTCCATCATCATCGTCAACTGGAACGGGGGCGACCTGCTGCGCCGCACGGTCGAGAGCGTCGTGGCCGCGCCCCCTTCTATTTCGCACGAGGTCGTCGTCGTCGATAACGCTTCGTCCGACGACAGCCTCGCGCGGCTGCGTGCGGGCGAGTCGGCACGCGCGCTCGGCGAACGGCTGCGCGTCCGCGAGAACGCCGACAACCTCGGCTTCGGCCGCGCCAACAATCAGGCGTTCGCCGAGACGACTTCGCCGCTCCTCCTCCTGCTCAACCCCGACACGGAAGTCACCGCCGGGAGCATCGACCGTCTGATCGAGACGGTGCGCTCGGGCGAGAGAATCGGCGCGGCCGGGCCGAAGCTTTTGAACGCCGACGGGTCGGTGCAGGTGAGCGTGTGGCGCAACTCGCCGGCGGCGTGGGAGGCTCTGCTGACGGGCTTCCGTCTGCACAAGCTGCTGCCGAAGCGCGTGCGCGGCGAGTTGCTGCTGGCCGAGCACTTCGACTACGCGCGACGCCGCGAGGTCGGGATGCTGAGCGGCGCGGCGATGCTCGTCCGGCGCGAGGTCGTCGACGACGTGGGCGGGTTCGACGAGCGCTTTCACATGTACGGCGAGGACAACGAGTGGTGCCTGCGCATCACGCGCGCCGGCTGGCGGCTCGTCTTTGAGCCCGCGGCGGTCGTCATGCACCACGGCGCGGCCAGCTCGATGAAGCGCTGGGACTCGCTCGAAAAGATGCGCGTGCAATCGGAAGGCTACCTGCTCTTCCTGCGCCGCTCTCTGCCGCGACGCCGCCGCGTCGGGCTGCTCGCGGCGAGCTGCATGATGCTCTCGCTCCAGCGCGCCGCGCGCGGCCTCACGGGGCGCGAGCGCCGCGACGTGGAACAGACGCTCCGTCTCTTCGCCGCCGACCTCCGCCGCGCGCTGCGCGAGGGTTGAGAGAATTTGAACTTTGAGATTTCAAATCAGGAACACGGAGAGTTCGACGGCGGGGTGAGCGTCATCCTGCCCGCGCTCAACGAGGAGGCGTCGATTGTGCCGCTGCTCGAAGCGCTGGCGGGGCAGACGCTCGCGCCGGCCGAGATAGTCGTCGCGGACGGCGGCTCCGGTGACCGCACGCGCGAGCTGGTGCGCGAGTTCGCGGCGCGCTCGTCGGTGCCGGTCGTGCTGGTCGAGACCGAACGGGGCCTGCCCGGCCGCAACCGCAACCTCGCGATTGCGCGCGCGACGCGCGAGTGGATCGCCTGCACCGACGCCGGGACGCTGCCGCGCGCCGACTGGCTGGAGAGACTCTGCGAGGCCGCGCGGCGCGAGCCCGAGGCGCGCGTCGTCTTCGGGCAGTTCGAGGCGCTGGCCGACACCTTCTTCACGCGCTCGGCGGCCGTCGTCTACGTGCCGCCGCCGGGCGAGCCCGTGCGCTCGACCGCCTCGTGCATGATTCACCGCGCGGCTTGGGAGCGCGCCGGGCCGTTCCGCGAAGACCTGCGGTCGGCCGAAGACCTGCTCTTCTTCCGCGCGCTCGACGCGGCGCACGTCCCTTTCACGCACGCGCCCCGCGCGCTCGTCGCGTGGGAGCTGCGGCCGACGCTCGCGAGCACGTTCTCAAAGTTCGTCGCCTACGCGCGCCACAACATGCGCGCGGGGCTCGGGCGCGAGTGGCAGTTGGGGCTCGCGCGCTTCTACGCCGTGCTGCTCGTGCCGCTCGTCGCGGGCCTCTTCTTTCGGCCTTTATGGCTGGGCGTGCCGGCGCTGCTGCTGCTGCGCGGGGCGCGGCGCGTGTGGCAGTGGCACAGGCGAGAGACGCCGTCGCGCCGTCTGGCCGCGTTGTTTAATGTGCCGCGTTTGTTGATGGTAACATGGCTCAACGTGGTCATCGACGCGGCGGCTTTCTGGGGCACGTTCCAGTGGTTCGTGCACGACCGCGTCGGTGTGCCGGAGGCGTAAGAGGGCGGGGGCTGAGAGTTTCATGAGCGTTGAAGTGTCTGAGTCGGTGAGCGTGACGCGTCGCTGCCCGGGCTGCGGCTCGGGGCGCGGCGAGCCGCGCGGCAGCAAGGGCGGCTTCGAGCTGCTCAGTTGCCGCGCGTGCCGCACGCTCTACGCTGCCGCGCTCCCCGCCTCCGAAGCGTCCGAGGGTTACGAGGACTACTACGGCGAAGGGAATTTGCACGTCCCAGAGTTCATCGACCGGCGTCTGGACGAGATCGTCGCGGGCTTCGGGCCGTACAGGCGGGAGGGGCGTCTGCTCGACGTGGGCTGCGGGGCGGGGACGTTCCTGCGCGCGGCCGGGCGCGCGGGGTGGACGGCCGTCGGCATCGAGGTCAACGCGACCGCCGCCGAGCACAACCGCGCCGCCGGCTTCGAGGTCTTCAACGGCGAGCTGGCCGAGGCCGGTTTCCCCGAGGGGCACTTCGACGTGGTCATCCTGAGCGAAGTGCTCGAACACGTCGCCGACCCGCGCGGGATGCTCCGCGACATCCTGCGCGTGCTGCGGCCGGGAGGCTTGCTGTGGGCGACGACGCCCAACGGGCGCGGGCTCTCGGCGCGTGCGCTCGGCCTCGGGTGGAGCGCGGTCTGCCCGCCCGAGCACCTGCACCTCTTCTCGCGCCGCGCGGCGGCTTCGTTATTAACGGAGGCGGGCTTCGGCCGCGTGCGCGTCGTCACGGAGGGCGCGAACCCCTTCGAGATTCTGCGCGCGCTGCGCGGGCACGCCGCGCCTCCGGCTCACGCCGCGCCCGGGGCTGCAACGCAGTCGCAGCAGTCGCAGTCGCAGTCGCAGCCGCCCGTCGCGGCCGGCGACGAGCGCGTGCGGACGGGCTACGAGTTGAACGCGTTCCTCTCGGACAGCCCTTCGCGCCGTCTGGTCAAGGACGCGGTCAACGCGGTGCTGCGTCTCTCAAGCCTCGGCGACTCCTTAAAGATCAGCGCGGAGAAGGCGGCCGCCCGGGGCGACGTGACCTGATGTCTGTCAGCACGCTTTACCTTTGTTACTTCGGGCTGCGCGAGCCGCTGGTGCAGACGCAGGTCTTGCCGTACCTGCGCGAGCTTGTGGCGGGCGGCGTCCGCGTCAGCCTGCTCACGTTCGAGACGCGGCCGTCCGAGACGTGGACGCCGGAAGAGTTCGAGGCCGAGCGCGCGCGGCTCGAAGCGCAGGGCATACGCTGGCACTGGCGCACTTATCACAAGAGCCCTTCGCTTGCGGCGACGCTCTACGACGTGGCGGCCGGCGCGCGCTTCGCGTCGCGTCTGCGCAAGCGCGGCGAGGCCGACGTGCTCCACGCGCGCAGCCACGTCCCGGCGCTGATGGCGGCGCTCGCCAAGCGGCGGCGCGGCGGCCGGATGCTCTTCGACATACGCGGCTTTATGCCCGAGGAGTACACGGACGCGGGCGTCTGGCCCAAAGGCGGCGCGCTCTACCGCGGCGTGAAGGTCGTCGAGCGCTCGCTCATGCGTTCGGCCGACGCCTTCGTCGTGCTCACCGAGCGAGCGCGAGAGATACTTTTCCACGGCCGCGACGAAATCGAAGGCCGCCCCGTCGAAGTCATCCCCTGCTGCGTCGACACCGAACGTTTTCGCTCGGCCGACGCCGTCTCGCGCGAGGCGGTGCGCGAAGAGTTGGGGATAGAGGCCGGCCGTCGCGTCTTCGTCTACGTCGGCGCGCTCGGCGGCTGGTATCTGACGGAGGAGATGGCCGACCTGCTCGCGCGCGCGCACGACGACGACCCGCGCTCGTTCACGCTCGTGCTCACGCAGAGCCCGCCCGAGATGATCGCCGCGCCTTTGCGCGCGCGCGGCGTGAGCGAAGAAGATTTCCACGTCCGCCGCGTCTCGCCCGCGGACGTGCCGCGCTACCTGAAGGCGGCGGACGTGGCCGTCTCCTTCATCAAGCCCTGCTACTCAAAGCTCTCCTCCTCGCCGACGAAGCTGGCCGAGTACCTCGCGGCCGGGCTCCCCGTCGTCTGCAACGCGGGCGTCGGCGACGTGGACGCGGTCGTCGAGGGCGAGCGCGTCGGCGTCATCGTGCGCGAGCTGAACGCGGAAGCCTACGGCGCGGCGCTCGCGGAGGTCGAGGCGCTCGGGCGCGAGCCCGGACTGGCCGACCGCTGCCGCGACGCCGCGCGGCGACGCTTCGACCTGACGACGGTCGGCGGCCCGCGCTACCGGCGACTCTACCGGCGTCTGCTCGGGACGACGGAGGCGGGCGAGCCCGTCAACCACAAACGCGTCGCGGAGGCCGGCGGCGGTTAGCCGCCGCGCGCGTGCGCGTGTAGAATCGCGCCGTGGAGAGCGTGCCCGCCGGAGGGCCAGAGACTTTCAGAATGCGCCTGCTTGCCGTCGTCCCCAGCATCTACGACAGGAATCCCAGCCAGCGTTACCGCATCGAGCAGTGGGAGCCGCTGCTGCGCGCGTCCGGCGTCGAGATAACTTACCGCCCCTTCGAGGACGCGGAGCTGAACGCCATCCTCTACCAGCGCGGGCGTCTGGCCGGCAAGCTCCGTCTGGTGGGCGGCGCGCTCGTCAGACGTTTCGCGGACGTGCGCGGCGCGCGCGACTTCGACGCCGTCTACGTCCTGCGCGAAGCGGCGCTTTTGGGGCCGCCCTTCTTCGAGCGGATGCTCGCGCGCTCCGGCGTCCCCTTCGTCTTCGACTTCGACGACGCGGTCTTCGAGCGCTACGTCAGCCCGGCCAACGGCTACCTGAGTTATCTGAAGTTCCCCGGCAAGACGCGCACCATCTGCCGGCTCGCCGCGCACGTCATGGCCGGCAACGACTATCTCGCCGACTACGCGCGCGGCGTCAACCCGAACGTGACCGTGGTGCCGACGACCGTGGACACCGCGAAGTACACAATCGAAGAGAGGCCGCCGAACGACGTTCCGGTCATCGGTTGGACGGGGAGCTATAGCACTGTCCAGCACCTGCTGACGCTCGCGGGCGCGCTGCGCCGTCTGGCCGAGCGCGAGAGGTTTCGGCTGCGCGTCATCGGCGCTCCGAACATGAGCCTCGACGCGCTCGCCGGGCTTGAGGTCGAGACGCTGCCGTGGCGCTCTGAGACCGAGGTCGAAGACCTGCGACCCTTCGACGTGGGCGTGATGCCGCTGCCCGAAGACCGCTGGAGCCGCGGCAAGTGCGGCATGAAGGCTTTGCAGTACATGGGGCTCGCCATCCCGACGGTCTGCTCGCCCGTGGGCGTCAACTCCGAAATCATCCGCGACGGCGAGAACGGGCTGCTCGCGCGCGACGAGGGCGAGTGGGTCGAAAAGCTCGGGCTGCTCCTGCGCTCGCCCGAACTGCGCGCGCGTCTGGGGCGCGCGGGGCGCGCGACCGTCGAGCAGCGTTACTCGGCGCGCGCGCAGGCCCCGCGCGTCTTCCGCGTCTTCGAGTCGGTGGTCGCCGCACGGCCGCGCGCGGCCGCCGGCGCGCGCAGGAGCCGCGCCGCGCTTTGAAACGGCCCGCCGTTCGTCTAAAGTCTCCCGCTTCCGATGTCGAGACGCAGCAGTAAATTTCGCCTGGCCTCGCTCGCGGCCGTCGCCGTGCTCCCGAGCTTCCTCAAGCGCCCGCTCTACCGCTGGTTCTTCGGCTACCGCATCGGCCGCCGCGTCCGGCTGGGGATAAGCATCATCGACGCGCGCGAGTGCGAGATAGCCGACGACGTTTCCATCGGCCACCTCAACGTCTTTCTGGGCGTGGGGAAGTTGACCCTCGGCGACCACGCGCGGGTCGGCTTCCTCAACGTCTTCCGGGGCGGCGACGAGGTGAGCCTCGGGCGCTACACCGAGGTGCTGCGGCTCAACGAAATCAACTCCATCCCCGACCCGCTCGTCGTCAACCCGACCGACCCGCGCTTCTCCTTAGGCGACGGCGCAATCGTCACCGCCGGCCACAAAATCGACTTCACAGACCGCGTCTCAATCGGCCGGCGCACCATCCTCGGCGGGCGCAACTCAAGCCTCTGGACGCACAACCGCCAGCGCACGCGGCCCATCGAGATCGGCGAGCTAACTTACGTCGGGTCAGAGATTCGCGTCGCGCCGGGAGGCGTGATACCATCCCGCTGCATCGTCGGCATCGGCTCTGTCGTGACGGGCCGCATCGAGGGCGAGTACCAGCTTATCGCGGGCGTGCCGGCACGCCCGCTGAAGCCGCTCGGCGAGGACGACCGCTTTCTGGTCGAGCACAAGACGCGCCCAGACCTGCCGGACGACCTTTAAAGCTGGCTTCCCCCGCGCACCGCCCCCGAGGGCCGAAAGTCCGGAGAACTGCCCGGCCCCACGGCGCGCGCCCCCGAGGCTTTAAGAGCACATGAACGCACTTCTCGCCCTCTCGGCGCTCGCGCTGGCCGTGAGCGTCTCGCTCATCTTCCCCGACGAAGGCGCCGCCGCCGTGGTCTTCTGCGCCGCGCTGGCCGCGGTCGCGGGGCTGCTCGTCAGCCGCCACCCGGCGGAGGCGCGCTTCCTCTCGCAGGTCTTCGCCGCCGCGCTGCTCGTCCGCGTCGCGGTCGGCGTGCTCATCTACTACTTCAAACTTCAGGACTTCTTCGGCGGCGACGCCTTCACGTACGACTATCAGGGGACGCTCTACCTGTCGGCGTGGCGCGGCATCGAGTGGAGGGAGGCGCAGGCGTTCGGCGCGTCTTACTACCGCAACTGGGGCATGGGCTACGTGGTGGCGGCCATCTACGGCCTGCTCGGGCGGAACATGCTGGCCGTGCAGTTCTTCAACGCCGTGGTCGGGGCGGCCACCGCGCCGGTCATCTTCCTCTGCTCGCGGCAGATTTTTCAGAACATGCGCGTCGCCAAAATAGCGACGCTCTCGGTCGCCTTCTTCCCGAGCCTCGTGCTCTGGTCGTCGCAGGGGTTGAAGGACGGCCCCATCGTCTTCCTGCTGGCCGTCGTCATGCTGGCGACGCTGCGTCTGGGCGAGCGGTTCAGCGCGAAGTACGTGAGCGTGATGCTGTTCGCGCTCTACGGGCTGCTCTGCTTCCGCTTCTACATCTTCTACATGACATCGGCGGCGGTCGTCGGGGCGTTCCTCATCGGGATGCGGCCGCAGACGACGCGCAACCTGCTCCGGCAGGTCGCCATCGTGCTCGCCGTCGGCATCGGGCTCACGTACCTCGGCGTGATGCGCACGGCCGACTCGCAGCTCGAAGTCTACGGCGACCTTGAGGCCGTCCAGCGCAGCCGCGCCGATCTGGCGCGCTCGGCCAACTCCGGGTTCGGGTCGGACGTTGACGTTTCGACCGCCTCGGGCGCTCTGAGCGCCATCCCGCTCGGGATGGCCTACCTTCTATTTGCGCCGTTCCCGTGGCAACTCGCCAGCCTGCGCCAGTCGATTACGCTCCCCGAGATGCTCGCGTGGTGGGCGGCCTTCCCGCTGCTGGTGATGGGCATCTGGTTCACGGTGAAGTACAGGCTGCGGCAGGCGCTCCCCATTCTGCTGTTCACGACGATGCTGACGACGGCCTACTCCATTTTTCAGGGGAACGTGGGGACGGCGTACAGGCAGCGGAGCCAGATTCTGGTCTTTTACTTCATCTTCGTCGCGGTCGGCGCGGTGCTCGTGTTGGAGCGTAGGGAGAACCGCCGGCGTCAGGAGCTTCAGTTGAGGCAGGTGGCGGCCGCGGCCGCCTACGCCGCGCCCCCGCGCAGCCCGGCGGCGCGCAGGCCGCTCCCGCACGGCGCGCTCTCCGCGCAGCACGACCAGTCGCCCGGCGCGGTGGTGCGCGCGGCCGGGGGCGGCTTCAAAGTTTGAGCGCCGCCGCTTGCGGCCCCGTGGGGCTTTGCTGAATACTAGGCTTTAAATTTTCTCCCGGCATTAGGATTTATGAACGCTCTACTAGCCGCACTCTCGGTGGCCCTCGCGGCCGCGGTCGCGCTCACCATGCCCGGCGGCGCGGCGGCCGTGCTGGTGTGCGCGGTGTGCGCGATGGTGGCCGGCGCGCTGGTGACTAAGGGCGAAGGGGCGCAACGCCCGTTCCTGCTCAAAATCTTCGTCGCGGGTCTGCTCGTCCGCATGGTCGTCGGCACGCTCATCAACGCCTTCGCGCTGCAGGACTTCTTCGGCGGCGACGCCATCACCTACGACCTCCTCGGCAACGCGCTCGCCAACGCGTGGCGCGCGGGCGTCCCGCAGCCGGCCGACCTCGCGGAGTGGGCGATAGGCGGCGGCTGGGGCATGCTCTACATGGTGGCGGTCATCTACGCGGTCGTCGGGCAGAACATGCTGGCGGTGCAGTTCGTCAACGGCGTGCTGGGCGCGGCCACCGCGCCGGTCATCTTCTTCTGCGCCCGCCACATCTTCCAGAACATGCGCGTGGCGAAGGTCGCGGCGCTCGCCGTCGCCTTCTACCCGAGCCTCGTGCTCTGGTCGTCGCAGGGGTTGAAGGACGGCCCCATCGTCTTCCTGCTCTCGCTCGCGATGCTGGCGACACTCAAGCTCGGCGAGAGGATGAGCTGGAAGTACATCTTCACGCTCGTCTTCTCGATGTTCGCCATCCTCACGCTGCGCTTCTACGTCTTCTACATGCTGGTGGCGGCGGTCGTCGGCTCGTTCGTGATAGGGATGCGGCCGGTCTCTTCGCAGAGCCTCGCGCGGCAGCTCCTCATCGTCGTCATGATGGGCGTCGGGCTCACGTACATGGGCGTGCTGCGCACGGCCGGGACGCAGTTCGAGCGCTACGGCAACCTTCAGGCGGTGCAGACGAGCCGCTCCGACCTCGTGCGCTCGGCCAACTCGGGGTTCGGCTCCGACGTTGACGTTTCGACCGCCTCGGGCGCTCTCGGCGCTATCCCGCTCGGGATGGCCTACCTTCTATTTGCGCCGTTCCCGTGGCAGTTGGCGAGCCTGCGCCAGTCGATTACGCTGCCGGAGATGACCGTCTGGTGGATCTCTTTCCCGCTGCTCGTCGTGGGCATCTGGTTCACGCTGAGCTACAGGCTGCGGCAGGCGCTCCCCATCCTGCTGTTCACGCTGATGCTGACGCTGGCCTACTCCATCTTTCAGGGCAACATCGGGACGGCGTACAGGCAGCGGAGCCAGATTCTGGTCTTTTACTTCATCTTCGTCGCGGTCGGCGCCGTGCTCCTCAAGGAGCGGCAGGAGGACAGGCAGCGCGTGCTCGCATACGAGCGCCAGCAGTCCGTGACGGCCGTGGCGCGCGCCACCGAGGCGCGCAAGCGCTACACGGCCTGGAAGCAGGGGCGCGGGCAGGAGCTTGAGCGCGTGGCGCAGGACATCAACGAGAGGGTCAATTTCTGATGTGTGGCATCGTCGGCATGGTCAACCTCGACGGGCGCGCGGCCGACGGCGCGCTGCTCGGCCGCATGAACGAGGCCATACACCACCGCGGCCCGGACGAGGACGGCACGTACCTGCGCGAGCACGTCGGGCTCGCCATGCGCCGGCTCGCCATCATCGACCTCAAGGGTGGCCAGCAGCCCATCGCCAACGAGGAGCGCACCGCCTGGATCGTCTTCAACGGCGAAATCTACAACTTCCGCGAGCTTAAAAAACGGCTCGAAGACCTCGGCCACCGCTTCCGCACCGACTGCGATACAGAGGCCATCGTCCACGCCTACGAGGAGTGGGGCGCGGACTGCCCACGGCACCTGCGCGGCATGTTCGCCTTCGCCATCTGGGACGAGCGCCGCCGGGAGCTTTTCCTCGCGCGCGACCGCGTCGGCAAAAAGCCGCTGCTCTACGCGAAGACGCCGCGCGCCTTCGTCTTCGGCTCGGAGTTTCTGGCGCTGCTCGCACACCCGGAGGTCGGGCGCGAGATAGAGCCGCGGGCGATTCACGACTACCTCTCCTTCATGTGCGTGCCCGCGCCGCTCACGGCCTACCGCGACATCCGGAAGCTTGAGCCCGGCCACACGCTCACGCTCTCGGCCTCGGGCGAGATAAAGACCGCGCGTTACTGGGAGCCCGACTTCTCGAAGAAGATCAAGGTGTCGGAGGAGGAGGCGGGCGAGCGCGCGCTTGAGCTTCTGCGCGACGCCGTGCGCGTGCGGCTGATGTCGGAGGTGCCGCTCGGCGCGTTCCTCTCGGGCGGCGTGGACTCTTCGGCGGTCGTCGCGCTGATGGCCGAGGAGAGTTCCGGCCCCGTCAAGACCTTCTCCATCGGCTTCGACGAGCAGGACTTCTCGGAGTTGCACCACGCGCGCCGCGTCGCGGAGTACGTCGGGGCCGACCACCACGAGTTCGTCGTCCGTCCCGACGCGATGGAGGTTCTGCCCAAGCTCGTCGAGCACTACGGCGAGCCCTACGCGGACTCGTCCGCCATCCCGACCTACTACGTCGCGCGCGAGACGCGCAAGCACGTCACCGTCGCGCTGAACGGCGACGGCGGCGACGAGTGCTTCGCCGGCTACGAGCGCTACGCGGCGATGCGGCTGTCCGAGCGCTACCGGCGGCTGCCCGGCGCGCTGCGCGAGCGCGTCATCCGGCAGGCGATGGAGCTGCTGCCCATCTCGGAGATGCGCCCGACGCGCGCGCGTAAGGTGCGACGCTTCCTGCGCGCCGCGAGCCTCCCGCCGGTCGAGCGTTACATGCGCTGGGTCTCGGTCATCCACCCGGAGGAGAAAGACGGGCTCTACTCGGAGGAGTTTCGCCGGAGCGTCGCCGGGCGCGACGTGAGCGAGCAGATTCGCCCGTGGTTCGCGCGCGCCAACGGGGCGGGCGTCGTGGACGCGGCGCTGCTCGCCGACACGATGACGTATTTGCCCAACGACCTGCTCGTCAAGGTGGACATCGCGTCGATGGCCGTCTCGCTCGAAGCGCGTTCTCCGTTCCTCGACCACCACGTCATCGAGTTCGCCGCCTCGCTCCCCGAGAATTTGAAGCTGCGCGGGCTGACGACCAAGTACATTTTGAAGAAGACGCTGAAGAAGCTGCTGCCGCCCGAGAACCTCTCGCGCGGCAAGATGGGATTCGGCGTCCCGGTCGGCCACTGGTTCCGCGGCCGGATGCAGGGCTTCCTGCGCGAGAACCTGCTCTCGGAGCGCACCGCGCGCCGCGGCGTCTTCCGCCCCGAGGCCGTCAAGCAGATGGTCGAGCTGCACACGCGCGGCGAGCGCGACCACACGCACCAGCTCTGGACGCTGCTGATGCTCGAACTCTGGTTCCAAAGGTTCGTCGACTGACGGGCCCGTCCAACTCACATTGAAGAAGAGCGGAGGAGATTGCACGTGAAAGGTATCGTTCTGGCCGGGGGACTGGGGACGCGTCTGCGCCCTCTCACGGCCGTCACCAACAAGCACCTGCTGCCCGTCTACGACAAGCCGATGGTCTACTACCCCATCCAGACGCTCGTCAACGCCGGCATCAAAGACATCATGATCGTGACCGGCGGCAACTCGGCGGGCGACTTCCTCAAGCTCCTCAAGAACGGGAAGGACTTCGGGCTCCGGCACATCAACTACACCTATCAGGAGGGCGAGGGCGGCATCGCCGCCGCGCTCGACCTCTGCGAGGAGTTCGCCGAGGGGCAGGCCATCTGCGTCGTCCTCGGCGACAACATCATCGAGAAGAACATCTGCCGCGCGGTGCGCGCCTACCGCCACCAGGGCGGCGGCGCCAAGATTCTCCTCAAGGGGGTGCCCGACCCGCAGCGCTTCGGCGTGCCGGAACTCGACGGCAACCGCGTCCTCCGCATCGAGGAGAAGCCGAAAGACCCCAAGTCCGACTACGCCGTCATCGGCATCTACATGTACGACGCCGACGTTTTCAACATCATCAAGACCCTCAAGCCCTCCGGGCGCGGCGAGCTTGAGATCACGGACGTGAACAACGCCTACATCGAGCGCGGCGAGATGAGCTGGGACGAGCTGGACGGCTGGTGGACGGACGCCGGCACCTTCGAGTCGCTGCTGCGCGCCTCGAACATGGTGGCGGAGACGGGCGCGAACAAGATGGACGACGCGGCGGCGGCGAAGGCTTCGCACGCCGTGGTGGGAGCGGAAGGCGCAGATGCGGCCGAAGCAGGAATCACACGCTGAGGGCGCGGCCGTCCGCGCCGCGCTGAGCGACCGAGAGCCCGACGGCGGCGGCGCGCTGACGGCGCTCACCGCCGCCGACCTCTCGCGCGGAACCATTGAGGGCGTCGTCGTCCGCGACCTGCGCAAGCACCTCGACGAGCGCGGCTGGCTGGCGGAGATTTACCGCGACGACGACGAGGCGACCGCGGGCTTCCGCCCGGCGATGGCCTACGCGTCCACGACGCGGCCGGGCGTCGAGCGCGGGCCGCACGAGCACCGCGATCAGGCCGACCACTTCTGCTTCATCGGCCCCTCGAACTTCAAGCTGCGACTGTGGGACAACCGCGCCGACTCGCCGACCTACGGCCGCGTGATGACGCTCTACGCGGGCGAGGACGCGCCGCGCGCGGTCGTCGTGCCGAAGGGCGTCGTCCACGCCTACCGCAACGTCGGGCACTCCGCGGGGCTCGTCATCAACCTCCCCGACCGCCTCTACGCGGGCCACGGCCGCCGCGAGGAGGTGGACGAGATACGCCACGAGGACGACCCCGCGACCATCTTCCGGCTGGAAGACTGAGAGGCAGTAGACAGTAGACAGTAGACAGTAGTCAGTAGCGCTCCGCGTCGCCGTCGCTGACACCGGGACGCGCGCGGGGCTCTCCGACTGACGAAAGGGTCTTCTACTGACTACTGTCCGCTGACTACTGTCTGCTGTTTTATGAAAGTTCTTCGCATCATCGCGCGGCTGAACGTCGGGGGGCCGGCGCGGCATGTGGCCTGGCTGGAGGCGAATTTGCGCGGGCGCGGCGTCCGCTCGCTGCTCGTCGCGGGCGTGGTGCCGCCGGGCGAGGACGACATGTCCTACTTCGCCGAGCGCCTCGGCGTCCGCCCGCACGTCATCCCCGAAATGAGCCGCGAAATCTCGCCGAAGGATTTGGTGACGGTCTGGAAGCTCTACCGGCTGATGCTGCGTGAGCGCCCCGACGTGGTGCACACGCACACGGCGAAGGCGGGGACGGTGGGGCGCGCGGCCGGCTGGCTCTACCGCTGGCTGACGCCCACGGCGCTCGCGGGCCGCCCGCGCCCTTGCCGCTTCGTCCACACGTACCACGGGCACATCTTCCACAGCTACTACGGCCGCTGGAAGACGCGCCTCTTCCTCGCCGTCGAGCAGGCGCTCGCGCGCGTGACCGACCGCATCGTCGTCATCAGCCCGCAGCAGCTCGACGAGATCAACCGGCGTTTCGGCGTCGGGCGGCGCGGGCAGTTCCGCGTCATCCCTCTGGGGCTCGACACGCGCGCCTACGACGACCGGGCGGCGCGGCGCTCGACGCTCAGGCGCGAGTGGGGCGTTGAAGACGGCGAAGTGCTCGTCGGCATCGTCGGCCGGCTGACGGAGGTCAAGAACCACCGGCTCTTTCTCGACGCGGCCGCGCACTTCAAGAAGCAGCGCGCCGCCTCGGGGGCCGGGGGGCCGAAAGAGGACGGCGGGGCGCGCGTCCGCTTCGTCGTCGTCGGCGACGGCCACCTGCGCGCCGAGCTTGAGGCGCAGGCGGGGGCGCTCGGGCTCCGGGATGATGTAAAATTCGCGGGGCTCAGGGACGACCCGGAAAACTTCTACCCGGCGCTCGACGTGGTGGCGCTCACCTCGCGCAACGAGGGGACGCCCCTGACGATCATCGAGGCGATGGCCAACGAGCGCCCGACGATAGCCACGGCCGTCGGCGGCGTCGTCGACCTGCTCGGCGGCGTCGCCGAGTGGGAACTGCGCCGCTCGCACCCCTGGCAGGTCTGCGAGCGCGGCGTGCAGGTTCGACCCGGCGACCCCGAGGCTTTCGCCGACGCGCTCGCGCACCTCGTCGCCGACGGGGAGTTGCGCAAGACTCTGGGCGGGCGCGGCCGCGAGTACGTCGAGCGACACTATTCGGTCGAGCGGCTGGTCTCGGACGTGCTCGAACTTTACGAGGAGCTGGCCGGCGTCGGGGTGTCGAGTCCGAAGAGTGTGACGCCGCCGCTCAGCGCCGAGGGGCGCGGGCGGCGAGCCTGAAAGGGAAGGGAAACAGTTTGCGAGTTCTGATTACGGGCGGTGCCGGCTTCATCGGGTCGCACCTCACCGACTTGTACATTTCGCGCGGCGACGAGGTCTTCTGCATCGACGACCTCTCGACGGGCTCCTTCGACAACATCGCTCACCTCAAAGGGCACGAGCGCTTCCATTACACCATCGACTCGGTGCACAACGTGCCTGTCGTGGCCGAGCTGATCGACCAGTGCGACGTGGTCTTCCACCTCGCGGCGGCCGTCGGCGTCAAGCTCATCGTCGAGAGCCCCGTCCGCACCATCGAGACCAACGTGCGCGGCACCGAGGTCGTGCTCGAACAGGCGAACAAGAAGAAGAAGAAGGTGCTCGTCGCCTCGACCTCCGAGGTCTACGGGCTCTCGCTGGAGGTGCCGTTCCGCGAGGACGGCAACCTCGTGATGGGCGCGACGACGAAGGGGCGCTGGTCTTACGCCTGCTCGAAGGCCATCGACGAGTTCCTCGCGCTCGCCTACTGGCGCGAGAAGAAGCTGCCGACCGTCATCGTGCGGCTCTTCAACACGGTGGGGCCGCGCCAGACGGGTCAGTACGGGATGGTCATCCCGACCTTCGTCAAGCAGGCGCTGGCCGGCCGCCCGCTCACCGTCTACGGCACGGGCGAGCAGACGCGCTGCTTCGGCTACGTCAAGGACGTGGTCGGCGCGCTCGTCGCGCTGATGGACAAGGACGAGTCGGTCGGCGAGGTCTTCAACATCGGCTCGGACGAGGAGGTGAGCATCATGCAGCTCGCCGAGCGCGTGAAGGGGCTGACGGGGTCGAAGAGCGAGATCGTCACCGTCCCCTACGACGAGGCTTACGAGGAGGGCTTCGAGGACATGCCGCGCCGCGTCCCGGACATCTCGAAGATCGGCGCGCATGTGGGCTTCAAGCCGACGGTCAAGCTCGACGAGATTTTGCAGTCGGTCATCGAGTATTACAGCGGCCGGCAGTCTGGCGGCAGAAGTTAGCGGCGCTTGATTTCTCGGCGCGCATTTAATAGCTTCTAGCGCACGCCCGGCCGAGTCGTCGTTCGGATTGTCAGGCAATGCCCTTCAGCAGTAGTCAACTCGTGCCCGCGTTCGTCGCGCTGGCGCTCGCGCTCGCGCTCACGCCTCTCGTGCGCGCGTTCGCGCGGCGCTTCGACGTTATCGCGCGGCCTCGGAGCGACCGCTTCAGCAAGCGCCCGACGGCGATGATGGGCGGCGTCGCCATCTACCTCTCGGTGCTCGTGACCTACCTGCTGTTCGTCCCGCACACGCGCGAGGGCTGGGTCGTCATGGGCGCCAGCTCCGCGCTCTTCGTCGTCGGGCTGGTGGACGACTTCCTCCACATCAAGCCTTATCAAAAACTGATCGGGCAGGTGTTGGGCGCGAGCGCGGTCGTCTACTTCGGGCTGCTGCTGCCGTGGGGCTGGGCGGCGTCGGTGGCGATGGCGGTGACCATCTTCTGGCTCATCGGCATCACGAACGCCATCAACCTGCTCGACAACATGGACGGCCTCGCGGCGGGCGTCTCGGCCATCGCGGCCGCCTTCATCGCCGCCAGCTTCGCCGCCAACGGGCAGACGGTCGAGGCGGTGACGCTCTCGATCTTCGCCGCCGCGCTCGTCGGCTTCCTCGTCTACAACTCGAACCCGGCGACGATCTTCATGGGCGACTGCGGGTCGATGTTCGTCGGCTTCTTCCTCGCCAGCTCGGCGCTGCTCTCGGCGTCGGGCTACCGCGGGCGCAGCTTCATCGTCGTCATCGCCGTCCCCGTCCTCATCCTCTTCATCCCCATCTTCGACACGACGCTCGTGACGGTCGTCCGCAAGCTCTCGGGGCGCGCGGCATCGCAGGGCGGGCGCGACCACACCTCGCACCGTCTGGTCGCGCTGGGCTTGTCGGAGCGGCGCGCGGTCTGGATGCTCTACGGGTTCGCGGGCGCGTCGGGCTTGCTGGCGATGACGGTGCGGCAGTTCGAGTACCACACCGGCATCGCGATGGTCTTGGGGTTCGCGGTCGCGCTGACGCTCGTCGGCGTCTACCTGGCGGGCGTCAAGGTCTACGACGAGGCCGAGGTGCAGGCGGCGCGCGAGAAGCCGCTCGTCTCGTTCCTCGTCGATTTGTCGTACAAGCGGCGCATCTTCGAGGTGCTGCTCGACGTGCTGCTCGTCATCCTCGCCTACTACTTCTCCTACGTGACGCTCTTCGGCTCCGACCTCGGGCCGGAGGTGTGGACGCTGTTTCTTTCGACCATCCCCGTCCTCATCTTCGTCAAGATGACGGCGCTGCTGGCGGCGGGGGTCTACCGGGGCATCTGGCGCTACATCAGCCTCGACAACCTGATCGTCTACGCGAAGGCGGTGGCGGCCGGGTCGGTGGCGAGCGTGCTCGCGCTGCTCTTCGCCTTCCGCTTCGAGGGCTTCTCGCGCGCCGTCTTCGTCCTCGACGCGATGTTCTTCTTCCTGATGCTCGCCGGGAGCCGCGTCGCCTTCCGACTCTTCCGGCAACTGATTCCGGCCCCGACGCGGGGCGGCCGCCGCGTGCTCATCTACGGCGCGGGCGACGGGGGCGAGCTTCTGCTCAGGGAGATGCGGAACAACCTGCGGCTCCAGTACACGCCGGTCGGCTTCGTGGACGACGACCCTTTCAAGAAGGGCAAG
>JBEVKV010000211.1:0-3351 GCA_040509515.1 Pyrinomonadaceae bacterium
AACCGTGACAAGATAAAAGCCCGCTCTTACTTGTCACGGTTTACGGTTCGCGGTTTACGCTCCCGTCACGGTTCACGGCTCTTATGGCTTCGAGGCTCACAGTCATCTTCTACATCCTCCTGTGCCTGGAGGCGGGCATCTTTTTGACGCTTCTGCCGTGGTGGCAGCCGTGGGGGATGGGCGACTGGGGCGACAACTTCTTCCTCGTGATGGTCGCGCAGAAGACGGGCATCGTCGGGCTCCAGCGCGCGGTCGCCTCGGGCTGGGTGCGCGGCGCCGTGAGCGGCGTCGGGCTGCTCAACCTTGCGATGGCCTTCTGGGAAATCTTCCACTTCAACGAGACCGTGCGCAGGCTCGAAGGCGCGGACGCGCTGTCCAAGACAAAGGCGACGACGGCCCAAACGACTCCCGACTCTCTCCCGACCGCGGACACTCTCCCGACGACGGACGCCCACGACGATGCCGCGAGCGCTCGCGCGACCGATCACGTATCTCATCACGGCGGGCGAGACCTCTAGCCCGACGACGCCGGGGGGCGGAGAGTTCCGCCGCCTGCTCGCGCTCGTCCGCTCGGCGGTCGAGGCGCGCGTCACGCTCGTCCAACTGCGCGAGAAGAATCTGACGGGCCGCGCGCTGTACGAACTGGCGCGCGCCGCCGCCGACCTCGCGCGCGGGGGCGCGACGCGCGTCCTCGTCAACGACCGCGCCGACGTGGCGCGCGCCTCGGGTTGCGACGGCGTCCATTTGACGACGCGCTCGCTCGAAGCCGCGGACGTGCGCCGCGCCTTCGGCGAAGACTTTTTGATAGGCGTCTCGGCGCACACGCTCGCGGAGGCGCGCGCCGGGCGCGACGGCGGCGCGGACTTCGCGGTCTTCGGCCCGGTCTTCGACACGCCGTCGAAGCGCGCCCACGGCGCGCCCGTCGGGCTCACGAGTTTGAGAGAAGCCGCGTTGGAACTCTCCCCCTTTCCGCTCGTCGCGCTCGGGGGCGTCGACGAATCGAACGCGGCCGAAGTGATGCGCGCCGGGGCGTCCGGCGTCGCGGGCATCCGCCTCTTCGCCGGCGGACAAAATCTCGCGCGCACGGTGCATCTCATCGAGGGCCTGCGCGCCGTCTGAGGCCGCCGGGCTTTTTGTTAAGCATGAGTGACGACACGACACAGACGCCGCCCGTCGCGCTGACCATCGCGGGGTTCGACCCTTCGGGCGGCGCGGGCGTCATCGCCGACGTGAAGACGTTCACGGCCTTCGGCTGCTTCGCGACGGCGGCCGTCACGTCGCTCACCTACCAGAACACGACCGGCGTCTTCGGCGCTGCGCACCAGACGGCCGAGGCCGTCCGCGCGCAAGTCCTGCCCGTCGTCGAAGACTTTACGGTCGCCGGCGCGAAGACCGGCATGCTCCCGACGCGCGAGGTCATCGCGGAGGTCGCGCGACTCTTCCGCGAAACTTCCTTGCCCGCCCCCGTCGTAGACCCCGTCGTGCGCTCGACCTCGGGCTTCGATTTGATAGACGACGCGGCGCTCGACGCGCTCAAGTCGGAACTGCTCCCGCTCGCGCGCGTCGTCACGCCGAACATCCCCGAGGCCGAGCGCATCACCGGGCTCCGCATACGCGACCGCGAAGCGATGCTCGGGGCCGCGCGCGCCATCCGCGCGTTGGGCGCGCGCGCCGTGCTCGTCAAGGGCGGCCACCTCGACGGCGTCGAGGCTACGGACGTGCTCGACGACGACGGGAGGGTGGAGACCTTCACGGCCCCGCGCGTCGAGACGACTTCGACGCACGGGACGGGATGCACGCTCGCCGCCGGCATCGCCGCCTGCCTCGCGCGCGGGATGAGTCTGAGCGAGTCGGTCGAGGCGGCCAAACGCTTCGTCACCGAGGCCATACGCCGCGCGCCGCGACTCGGCCACGGCCACGGCCCCATCAACCACGCCGTCGCGGCGCTCGCCTGAAGCGCCAAGACCCGGCGGAGGCTTTGAAGTTATGAAATACGGAAAGAGAGTTAAGTCGGCCGAAGCGAGAGGCGCGTCGCGTGTGCGCGCGACGCTCGCCGCGTGCGCGTCGCTGCTGTTGGGCTCGGCGGTCTTCGCGCAGGGCGATTTGACGGGCGGCGTCGGCCAGTTCGCCGTCCAGCCGAAGAAGCCGAAGGTGGTCGTCTCGGCGAAGCCGAAGCCGCCGGCGGTGAAGGCCGGGCCGAAGGCGACGAACAACGACCGGCTGCTCGCGGCCGCCGGGAGCGGCGACGCGGCGGCCGCCTCGAAGCTGTTGGGCGCTGGCGCGGACGCGAACGCGCGTTCGACCGAAGGCTGCCCGGCGCTCGTCTACGCGGTCGCGTCGAAGAACGCGGGCGCCGCGCAGTCCCTCCTCGCCAAAGGCGCGGACGCCAACTCGCGCTGCGCCGACGGCGTGACGGCGCTGATGGTCGCGGCCGAGTCGGGCGACGAGCCGACCGCGCAGGCGCTCGTCTCGCGCGGCGCGGACGCGAACGCAAAGACCGTGGACGGACGCACGGCGCTGATGTTCGCGGCCTCTTCGGGTCAACTCCCCGTCGTGCGCGCGCTGCTCGCGAAGGGCGCGGACGTGAACGCGCGCTACAAGGACGGGCGGACGGCGCTCACCTTCGCGGCGGCCAACGGGTTCGCGGCCGTGGCCGACGAACTGCTGTCGAAGGGCGCCGAAGTGAACTCGCGCGACGGGGACGGCTGGACGCCGCTCTTGTGGGGCTCTTGGTTCGGACACGCCGACGTGGTCAAACTGCTGTTGGAGCGCGGAGCGGAGGCGGGCGTCACGGACAAGGACAAGGACACGGCCTTGATGAAGGCCGCGACGCAGGGGCACGTCGCGGTGGTGCGTCTGCTCGTGGGGGCGAAGGGCGTGGACGTGAACGCGCGCGGCAACGGCGGCGGGACGGCGCTGCTCTTCGCGGCCTCGCGCCCCTCGGGCTACGAGGCGGTAGAGGCGCTGCTGGCGAAGGGCGCGGACGTGAACGCGCGCAACGACTCCGGGATGACGCCCGTCATTCTCGCCGCCGCCTACGGCCGCATCCCGACGCTCGAAGTGCTGCTGGCGAAGGGCGGCAACGTGAACGCGCGCACGCCGAAGGGCTTTAGCGCGCTCATCGCCGCCGCCAACAAGGGGCTCGCCGCCACCGTCCAGCTCCTCATCGAGCGCGGCGCGCAGGTCAACGCCACGTACGAGGACGGCCGCACCGCGCTCGGCTTCGCCGAGCAGAACGGCCAGTCCAAAGTCGTCGAGATACTCAAAAGCGCCGGCGCGAAGTAAGCTCAAAAGCGCGTAAACCGTAAACCGTGAACCGTGACGAGAAGGGACGAGCGTCCGCTCTTGTCA
>JBEVKV010000212.1:0-13972 GCA_040509515.1 Pyrinomonadaceae bacterium
GAAGACGAGCGCGACGGCGTCGGGCGTGCGCGCGGCCTGCTCCTCGAACAGTTGATGAAGACAGGCGTCGCGCGGGTAGTCTTCGCGCGTGTCGTTCCAACCCCTGACGATCTGTTCACGCTCGTCTTCGCCGAGGAGGCTGAGGCGCGAGACGGGGGCGCTGCTGTCGTCGAGCGCCCCGCGCAGCACGTTGACGAAATGTCCGGCCAGCCGCTCGACGGTCTCGCGCTTGAAGAGCCTCGCGTTAAAGGCGACGCGCCCCTCGACGCCGCCGCCCGTCCGGTCGAAGGTGAAAGTCAGGTCGTTCTTCAACGCGGGCAGCTCGCCGTGGATGTCCGCGAGCACGAGCACCACGTCGAAGAGCGGGCACCTGTTCTCGGCCGCCTCAAGCCCGAGGTCTTTGACGAGCTGCGCGAACGGGTAGCCCTGCCGCGCGTAGCCGCCCGTCAAATTTTCGCGCACCTTGACCAGCAGCCCGCGGAACGACTCGGCATCCTCGACGTGGTCGGCGACCGCCAGCACGTTCGGAGGCTGGGGCGGCGCTTCGGCCTGCCTGTAGGGCGGGCTGCCGACGACGACGAGCCCCGCGCCCGTGTACTTGTGAAGGCAGACTTTGAGCGCGGCCATCAAGGTCGTGTAGGTCAGGAAGGAGGAGTCTTTGGCGAAGGCGAGCAGCCTGCGGCCGAGGTCTTCGGGCAGAGGGATGGCGACTTCGCCGCGCTTGGCCGAGTAGACTTTGGAGCGTTTGAAATCGGTGGGGAGGTCTCCGCCCCCAAGCTCGCCCGACAAGCGCGAAAGCCAGTAGTCGCGCTCCTCCTTGAGGGCCGTCGTCAGGATCAACGTTTCTGTCATGTTCGTTCTCCGAAGAGATGTCCGCCTTCGTCTCTTTCGTCTCTTACTCTTCCCACAGCACGGGGCAGATGTCCGGGTCGGTGTAGTCGGGCCGCCCCGCGTCCGTGCGGCAGAGCACGTCGTTGCGGTGCCACGCGAGCTTGCCGTCCTCGCGCCGCCACTCGCGGTAGCGGTTCGCCTCGTCCTGCAAGTGTGCGGAGATGGAGTGGCGCTGGACGCGCCCGCGGTTCGCACCGCTGCCGTGGATGGTCAGACAGTGGTGGAAGCTGACCTGCCCGCGCTCAAGCGTGAGGGGCACGACCTCGGCCTGCCGCCCGCCGGTCTCGAACATCTCGCGCAGCCCCGAAGGGTCGCTCGTGTGAAACTCCTTCAGGTTCTCGTTGCCGCCCCACAGGTGGCTCCCGGCGACCACCATCAGCGGCCCCATCGCCTCGTCGCAGTCCTGAAACGGAATCCACGCCGTCAGCATCTCGTCCGACGTGCACGTCCGCCAGTAGGCGCGGTCGGTGTGCCAGCCGATGCAGGTCTGGCGGGCCGCCTCGTCCACCGGCTTGTAGATCATCTGGTCGTGCCAGAGGCGGACGGACGGCGTGCCGACGAGACGCGCCGCGATGGCCCCGAGCAGCGGGCTGAGCACGACCGCCGACAACTCCTGATTCTGAATCGAGACGTAGTCGTTGATGCGGAGCCCGTCGCCGTCGCCCGGCTTCCAGCCCTCGAACGGCTTGACGGCGGCGGGCAGGGCGAAGTCGCGCTCGCCCGCGTAGAACCGCTCGCTGCCGTAGACGGCCTCGTCCATCTCCTCGTCGTCGAAGAGTTTTTTCGAGACGTAGTAGCCCCGCCGCCGGTAGAACTCAACGTCCTCGTCGGTGGGGAGCAGAGCGCGCTGCTCCGGTGTCAGTTCCATTTCTTGTTACCTCGGTTCGGTGAGATGGCCGGTCGGACGGCGGGGGGCGACTCTTTACCAGTCGTCGAAGGTAAACTCGTCGGCGATCTCGACGGCCGGGGCGGCCGTCGCCGTCCGCGCGTCTTCGCCGAGCGGGAGGTCGAGCAGGCGCGCTTCGGGGCAGGCGACGACGCCTTCGAGCAGCGCGCGGTAGCGTTCGAGCATCAGGTCTATCGTCGCGGCGTCGAAAAGCGCCTCTTTGTAAATCGCGTTGACGACGAGCCGCCTGTCACGCTCGACGAGCGAGACTTCGAGATCGAACTTCGCCACGCCGTTGTCCGCCATGAAGGCGGAGAGCGTCACGTCCGGCAGCCGCGCCTCGCGCGTCGGGTTGTTGTTGAGCGCGAAGAAGACCTGAAAGAGCGGGTCGTGGGACAGGTCGCGGTCGGCCCGCAGCATCTCGACCAGCTTGTCGAAGGGCATGTCCTGATGGGCGTAAGCGCCGAGCGTGGTCTCGCGCACCCGCGCGAGCAGCGCGCGGAACGTCGGGTTGCCCGAGAGGTCTGTGCGCAGCGCCAGCGTGTTGACGAAGAAGCCGATGAGCCCCTCGACCTCGCGTTGGCGGCGGTTGGCGATGGGCGTGCCGACGACGATGTCCTCCTGCCAGGTGTAGCGGTAGAGCAGCGTCTTGAAGGCCGCCAGCAGCAGCATGAAGGGCGTCACGTCTTCGCGCCGGCAAAGCTCCTTGAGCGCGAGCGTCAACTCCTCAGTGAGCCGCAGCGACCTGCGCGCGCCGCGCAGCGTGCGGGCCGAAGGGCGCGGGTGGTCGGTGGCGAGCTTGATTTTGGCCGGCGCGCCTTCGAGCTGTTTCTGCCAGTAGGCGAACAGCTCGTCGAGCCTCTCGCCCCGCAGCCAGCCGCGCTGCCAGACGGCGAAGTCGGCGTATTGAATCGGCAGCTCGGCGAGCGGCGAGGGGCGGCCCGCGGCAAACGCCTCGTAGAGCGCCGTCAACTCGCTGACGAGAATGTGACTTGACCAGCCGTCCGACGCGATGTGGTGCAGCGTCAGCACCACTACGTGGTCGTCCTCGTCGAGTTGCAACAGGGCGCAGCGCAGCAGCGGGTCGCCGGTCAGGTCGAAAGAGCGTCGCACCTCTTCGCCGATGACGCTCACGGCCTGCGCCTCGCGCTCCTCCGGCGGGACGCCGCGCAGGTCGAAGACGGGCAGCGGCAGCGACGAGACCGGCAAGACCCGCTGCAACGGCCTGCCGCCGGCGAACTCGAAGGCGGTGCGCAGCGCCTCGTGCCGACGCAGAATCTCGTCCAGACTTCGCCGCAGCGCCTCTAAGTCGAGACGCCCGCGGGCGCGCACGGCGGCCGGCACGTTGTAAGAGGCCGTCCCGCTCTCAAGCTGTTCGTAGAACCAGATGCGCTCCTGCGCGAACGAGAGCGGGCACGGGGCGGAGTCCGGCCTCCTCGGAATCGTGCCCGGCTTCCCGTCGCCGATGCCTTTCCTCTTCAGCATCAGCGACAGCAGCTCGCGCTTCGCCGGGGAGAGGGAGGTGGAGCGTTTCCCGCCGTCGTTCATTCCCCGCCCCCTCCGGCCGTTTGACGCTCGCGTTCGAGCATCGCCTCGGTCTCCTCGTCCGAAAGCCCTTCCAGCTCTCCGAGTGCCTGCGCGATCTGTTCGTATTGCCACGCGTGTTCGCGGTCGCGCTCCATGCTCTGCGCGAGTCCCGCGACGGTCGGCGTCTCGAAGGTGTTACGCACCGGCAGCTCGACCTGAAAGATTTCGCTCAGCCGCGTGGTGACTTGCGTCGCCAGCAGCGAGTGTCCGCCGAGGTCGAAGAAGTTGTCCTCGACGCCCACGCGCTCTAAGCCGAGCACTTCGGCCCAGATGTCGGCGATCACTCGTTCGAGCGCGGTGCGGGGCGCGACGAAAGTATTCCCCGGCGCGAGCCGCTCCTGTCCCGGCTCGGGCAGCGCGCGCCGGTTCACCTTCCCGTTCTCGGTCAGCGGCAGCGCGTCGATGAGGACGAAGGCCGACGGCACCATGTACTCCGGCAGACGCTCGCGCATGAAGCCGCGCAGCTCGCTCGACGTGAGCGCGTTGTCCCGCGCCGGGACGACGTAGGCGACGAGCCACTTGTCGGACACGCCCTCGCCGAGCACCGCCGCCGCGCACTGTCGCACCCCCGCGTGCGCCGCGAGGACGGCTTCGACCTCGCCCAGCTCGATGCGGAACCCGCGCACCTTCACCTGATCGTCGTTGCGCCCCATGAACTCGACATCGCCGTTCGACAGCAGGCGCGCACGGTCGCCGGTGCGGTAGAGCCGCGCCCCCGGCTCGCGCGAGAACGGGTTCGGAATGAACCTCTCCGCCGACAGGCCGGGGCGCTTCAGGTAGCCGCGCGCGAGCCCCGCGCCGCCGAGGTAAAGCTCGCCGGGGATGCCCACGGGCACGGGTTGCAGGCGCTGGTCGAGGATGTAGAGTTGCGTGTTGGCGACGGGGCGGCCGATGGTCGGCTGCCTTTCGCTCCCCTTTTGCACCAGCGAGAAGGTCGAATAGGTCGTGTCCTCCGAAGGCCCGTAGAGGTTGAAGACCCGCTCGACGTTGCCACGGCCGTAGGCTTGCTGGGCGAGTGCGTTTTGGAGCGGCTCGCCGGCGAGGTTGATCGTCGTGACGGACGGCGGTACCGCTTCGGCCCTCACCAGCTCGGCCATCGCCGACGGGACGGTGTTGATGAGCGTGACCTCTCCGGCCGCGGCGAGCGACGGCAGTTGGAGCGCGTCTTTGGCGAGGACGACCGCGCCGCCGTGGCAGAGCGTGCCGAATATCTCGAAGACCGAGAGGTCGAAACAGATTGAGGTCGAGGCGAGGACGCCCGCCAGTTGCTCCGGTGCGAACACGCCGCCCACCCAGTCGATGAAGGCGGCGGCGCTGCGGTGCTCGATGGCGACGCCCTTCGGCCTGCCGGTCGAGCCCGAGGTGTAGATGACGTAGGCGAGATTGTTCGCGTGCGCCAGCGGGGCGAGGTCGGCGGCGGGTCTGCGGGCAATCGCTTCGGCCTCCGCGTCGAGGGCGACGACCCGCGCCTGCGCGGGCGCGATTCTCTCCCGCAGGTGCTCCTGCGTTAAGAGCAGCGGGGCCTGCGTCTCTTCGATGATGAAGTCGAGCCGCTGTTGCGGGTACTCGGGGTCTAACGGCACGTAAGCGCCGCCCGCCTTGAGCACGCCGAGCAGCGCCACGAGCATCTCGACCGACCGCTCCATGCAGATGGCGACGAGCGACTCGGCCCCGATGCCGAGACTTCGCAGGTGGTGAGCCAGCCGGTTGGCGCGCTCGTTCAACTCGCGGTAAGTCAGACGCTCCCCCGCGAACCGGACGGCGGCGGCCTCGGGCGTGCGGCGAACCTGCTCCTCGAACAGTCGCGTCATGGTCTGTCCCGCCGGGTAGTCCCGCGCGGTCTGGTTCCATTCGGCGAGCATCCGGCGCTCGTCTTCGGTCAACAGCGGCAGGGCGGAGATTTTCTGTTCGGGGGCGGCGACGACGCCTTCGAGGATGTTGCTGAAGTGCCCCCACATTCTGGTGACGGTCGCGTCGTCGAAGAGGTCTGTGTTGTATTTGAAGAGGACGCCCAAGCCGCTCTCCGACTCGTTCACAAAAGTCTCCAGGTCGAATCTCGCGATTCCGGGGTCGAGGTCGAGCGGCTCAATCGTGACGCCGGGGAGCGTGAGCGACGAGTCCGAAGTCGTGCGCAGGATGAACATGACCTGAAACAGCGGGTTGCGATTCAGGCTGCGCTCGGGCTGCAACTCCTCGACGAGTTTTTCAAAGGGCAACTCCTGATGCGCGTAGGCCCCGAGCGAAGTCTCGCGCACGCGCGCCAGAAGCTCGCGGAACGTGGGGTCGCCCGAGAGGTCGCAGCGCATCACAATCGTGTTGAGGAAGAAGCCGATCAGCCCTTCCACCTCGCTCCGGTTGCGGTTGGCGAGCGGCGTGCCGACGCCGAAGTCTGTCTGCCCCGTGTGGCGGTGGAGCAGGGTTTGGAAGGCCGCCAGCAGCGTCATGTAGAGCGTGGCGTTCTCGCGGCGGCTGAGGTCGTAGAGCGCACTCGTCAGATTCGGCGGCAGGCTGAACGTCAGTTGCCCGCCCGTGTAAGTTCGCTGGCGCGGCCGCGGCCGGTCGGTCTGGAGTTCGAGCGGCGGCATGCCGCCCAGCTTCTTCTTCCAGTAGTCGGTCTGGGCTTGCAGCACCTCGCCTTGCAGCCAGCCGCGCTGCCACGCGGCGAAGTCCGCGTACTGCATGGGCAGCTCGGCGAGCGGCGAGGGGCGGCCCTCCGTGAAGGCCGCGTAGAGCGCCCTGACCTCCTGCATGAGCACGTCAATCGACCACACGTCGAAGATGATGTGATGGACGACGAGCACCAGCACATGCTCTTCGTCGCCGAGGCGCAGCAGCGCGGCGCGCAGCAGCGGCGCACGCCGCAGGTCGAACGGCGTCCCCGCCTGTTCGTTGAAGACGCGCCGGACGGAAGTGTCGCGCTCGTCTTCTTCAAGTCCGGACAGGTCGAGCAGGGGCAGGTCGAGGCCGAGCGCCGGCTCGATGACCTGCACGGGCTCGCCGTCGACGGTCGCGAAGCTCGTCCGCAGCACTTCGTGGCGGCGCACGATTTCGTCAAGGCTTCGCCGCAGCGCCGCCGCGTCCAGCGCGCCCTTCAGGCGTAGCGCGTAGGGGTTGTTGTAGACCGTCGAGCCGGGTTCGAGCCGGTCGAGCAGCCAGAGGCGTAGCTGCGAGAAGGAGAGCGGCAATCGCCCGTCCCTCGGCGCGCGCTCGAAGGGCGGCGGCGCCGTCCCGGTCTGCTCTCTGAGCGCGCCCTCGACGCAGGCGGCGAGCCCCGCGACGGTCGGCGTCTCGAAGATGCTGCGGAGCTGAATTTCGACTTTGAAGTCCTGCCGCATCCGCGAGACGACGCGCGTGGCGAGCAGCGAGTGTCCGCCCAACTCGAAGAAGTTGTCCTCGACGCCAACCTGCTCGACGCCGAGCACCTCGGCCCAGATGCCCGCCAGCAGCCCCTCGGCCGGCGTGCGCGGCGCGACGAACTCGCCCCCCAGTTCGGGGCGCAGATTGTCGGGCGCGGGCAGCGCCTTGCGGTCGACTTTGCCGTTCGCGGTCAGCGGCAGCGCGTCGAGCATGACGAAGGCCGACGGGAGCATGTAGTCCGGCAGACGCTCGCGCATGAAGGCGTGCAGCTCGCTGGTGGACGGCGCGGGTCTGCCACTCGCCACCGCGTAGGCGACCAGACGTTGGTCGCCCGGCGCGTCCTCGCGCACGGCGGCGGCCGCGGCGCGCACCGACGGATGGCTCGCGAGCACGGCTTCGACCTCGCCCAACTCGACGCGCGAGCCGCGCACCTTCACCTGATCGTCCGTGCGGCCGATGAACTCGACCTGCCCGTCCGGCAGATGCCGCACGAGGTCGCCCGTCCTGTAGAGGCGCGCGCCCAACTCGCCCGAGAACGAATCGGGGACGAATTTCTCGGCCGTCAGCCCGGGGCGGCGCAGATAGCCGCGCGCTACACCTCGGCCGCCGACGTACAACTCTCCGGGCGTGCCTGCCGGGGCGGGGTTGCCGTGCGCGTCCAGCACGTAGAGCCGCGCGTTCGACACGGGACGACCAAGCGAGGGCCGCCCGGCCGTGTCGGCCACGCGGCAGACGGTCGCGTCCACCGTGCACTCGGTCGGGCCGTAAACGTTGTAAGAATCGACCGCCGCGCCCACGGCCGCGAGATGCGACCAGAGCGATTCGTCGATGGCCTCGCCTCCGATCAGCGCGCGGGTGCGCGCGCCTTCGCGGCCCGCCGCGCCGGGGAAGCCCGCGTCAAGCAACAGACGCATCTGCGAGGGCGTGCAGTCGAGCACGTCCAGCCCGTGCCGCTCGACGTACTCGCGCAGGCCCGGCCCGTCGCGCCGCACCGCCTCGGGCACGACGTGGAGCGCGTGCCCGAAGAGCAGTTGGATAATCTGTTTGACCGACGAGTCGAAGGAGAGCGGCGCGTTAACGCTCACGCGCAGCGCCGCGCGCTCGCCGTCGTAGACGGCGCGGCGGAGCGCGAAGGCGAGGTTGACGACCGAGCGGTGCTCGATCATCACGCCCTTCGGCCGCCCCGTCGAGCCCGAGGTGTAGATGACGTAAGCCAGATTGTGCGGCGAAGCGGCGGGGCTCGGGTTGTCGGCGCGCTCGGCGTCGAGAGCTTCGCGTTCCGCGTCGAGGCAGATGATTTCGCCGTGCTGCTCCGGCAGCGAGCCGAGCAACGCCGTCTGCGTCAGCACGACCCGCGCGGCGGTGTCTTCGAGCATAAAGTCGAGGCGTGTCTTGGGCTGAAGCGGGTCGATGGCGACGTACGCGCCGCCCGCCTTGAGCGCGCCGAGCAGCGCCACGACCATCTCGATTGAACGCTCCATGACGAGCACGACCGGCGCGTCCGGCCCGACGCCGAGCCGCCGCAGGCGGTGGGCCAACTGGTTGGCCCGCGCGTTCAGCTCCGCGTAGCTCAGACGCTCGCCCGCGAAGACGACCGCTTCCGCGTCGGGCTTCGCCGCGGCCTGCTCCTCGAAGAGTTCGTGGACGCAGCGGTCTTGCGGGAACGGCGCGGACGTTTCGTTCCACTCGAAGAGGTGCCGGCGGCGCTCGGCCTCGCTCAGAATGTCGAGACGTGCGACGGGCGTCGTCTCGTCGGCCGGCACGCCGCGCAGGAGCGCCGCGAGTTCGTCCGCGAGTTGTCCGACCTCGCCCGCCGTGTAGAGTTCGGGGTGATAGTAGAAGTCGAGCGCGAGCGAGCCGTCGCCGATGCGCGCGCAGTCGAGCAGGAGCTTGAAGGGTTCGGTGCGCGCGTGGAGCGCCGCGACCGAGAAGCGCACGCCGCCCGCGCTCACCTCGGCCCGCCGCTCGTCGAAGCAGAAGCCGATTGGCAGCCCGCCGGACTCGCGCCCGGCGGCGCGGCGCAGCTCCTCGTAACCTTCGGCCGTGAAGTACTCCTGCCAGCCCTGTGCCTCGGCGACGCTCGTCCCTACCTGCCGCAAGACCTCTGCGAAGCCGAGGCCGGGCGCGAAGCCGCAACGCACCGGCGGCCAACGCTCGTAGAGCCCGAGCGCCTGCCCCATCTCTTCGTAGACGCGTCCGTCGCAGCGGACGTTGACGGCGACGACGGCCGGCACGCCCGCCAGCCGCCACAACAACGTCTGCCAGCAGGCCAGCAGCACCGTCCCGACCGCGACGCCGTGACGCGCGGCCAACGCGTCGAGGCCGCGCCCCGTCTCTTCGTCGACGGCGAGCGACACGCGCGCCGGCTCGAAGCTAGGCTCCTCGGCGCGGCGCGCCTCGAACGCGAGCGAAGGCGGCGGGACGGCGGCTTTCGCGTGCTCGCGCCAGAAGTCCAGCCCGGCTTCGTCGCCGCCGCCCGCGAGCAGTTCGGTCTGCCACTCGGAGAATTGCACGTACTGCACGGCCTCGTCGTCCGTCTCCGTCGACTCCGCACCCGCCGCGAGCGCGCCGTAGACGCGCGCGACTTCGCCGACGAGGTTGACGAGCGAGAGCGCGTCGGCGCAGAGCGAGGGCACGACGACGAGCAGGTCGTGCTCGGTCGGCGTGTGGCGGACGAGCGTGCAGCGCAACAGCGGGCCGCGCCCGAAGTCGAAGCCGGCGGCGCACTCTTCTTCCAACAGTCGCGTGATGTCGGCACGACGGCGTGCGGGCTCTTCGCCGCCGTGGTCTAGCTCGCGCCAGCCGTGCGCGACCGCTTCGCCCACCACCTGCACGGGCAGCTTCATCCCCGGCAGCCAGTCGAAGGTCGTGCGCAGAATCTCGTGACGCGCGACGAGGCGCGCGACCGCCTCGCGCAGCGCCGGCGTGTCGAGCCGCCCTTCGAGCCTGACGGCGCACGCCGCGTGGTAGGCGTGCCCGCCACGCTGCCAGAGCCAGAGACGCCTCTGCTGCGGCGAGAGGCGGAAGCCTTCGAGAATCTCCTGCGTCATTCAGTTAACCACTCCCGAAGAGTTCGGCGCTGCCACGTCGCCGTAAGGCTCGGCCATCGCCACCAGCACGCGGCGCGGCCCTTCATAGGGCGCGCGGCCGTGCGCCACGCGCATGTTGTCGAGCATCAACACGTCCTTCGGCCGCCACGGGAAGCTGACGGACGCGCGCCGGTAGGCTTCGATGATCTCGCCGATGACCGAATCCTCAATCGGCGAGCCGTCGCCGTAGTAGGCGTTGCTCGGGAGGTCTTCCTCGTCGAACAGCCCCAGCAGCGACTCGCGGAACGCCGGCTCAAGCCCCGCGACGTGGAACAGGTGCGCCTGGTTGAACCACAGCGTCTCGCCGGTCACGGGGTGCGCGACGACAGCCTGACAGACGTGGCGCACGCGCAGGCGGTTGCCGTCCCTCCACTCGAACTCCATCCGCTGCTCGCGGCAGTGGCGCTCGACGGCCGCGCGGTCGTCGGTCTGGAAGGCGGTCTGCCACGGCAGGCCGACGCCCTCGCCGAAGTTACGCGCGTACATGACGCGCTTCTCCACGAAACGCTCTCTGAGTTTCGGGTCGAGCAGGCGGAAGACTTTGGCGTTGTCGGCGATGGGCGTCTCGCCGCCGAGCGGCGGCGACTGGAGACAGCAGAACCAGAGCTTGAGCGGCCAGACGCGGTTCTTCGAGTTCTCGCTGTGGAAGGGCACGCGCTGGTCGGCCGGGTATTCTGTCGAGGTGTAGACGGCCGGCGTCAGCCGCGTGCGCGGCGTGTGCTGGTCGAGGTAGTCCATCAAGTCCGTGCTGAAGGCGCGCACGAACCCCTCGAACCGCTCGACGCCGCCCACGTCGAACCCGCGGAAGAGTAGCCCGCCGTGGCGGAGCAGATTCTCCTCGATGAAATCACGGCTGCCGCCGACCCAATCGACCGGGTCGAGTTCCACGTCCTTCGGCCGGACGACGAGCGGCAGCGTCTCGCCCGGCGAGAGGTAATCGGTCTCGACCAGCTCGCGGCGCGAGAGGCTGACCGCACGCGGCCTGCCGCCCCCCAAGTTTTTGAATCCCGGCCTTCGGCCTGTGATGTCGGACACGAACAATCTCCTCTCCGTCAGCGTGCGACGCGCCCTCACGCGTCGGTCTCGGCGGCGCTGACGGTGCCGCTCATCGCCACCAGCACGCGGCGCGGCCCCTCGTAAGGCGCGCGCCCGTGCGCCACGCGCATGTTGTCGAGCAGAACAACGTCGCCCGCCTCCCACGGGAAGCTGACCACCGCGCGGCCGTAAGCCTCGCGCACGGCCTCCATCTCCGCATCCGTGATGGGCGAGCCGTCGCCGTAGCAGGCGTGGCGCGGAAACTCCTCTTCGGGCATCTCGGCGCGCAGCGCCTCGCGGACGCGCGGCTCAAGCGCCGAAGCGTGGAAGGCGTGCGCCTGATTGAACCAGACGACCTCGCCCGTCGCCGGGTGGCGCGCAACCGTCTGGCGCGTCTGCCGCGTCGTCAGCCGGTCGCCGCGCTTCCACTCGAACTCGATTCCCGCCGCGCGGCAGTAAGCCTCGACCGCCGCCTTGTCGTCCGTGCCGAAGACGTGCCGCCAACTGAGGTCGAGCCCGTCGCCGAAGTTGCGGACGTAGGTGACGCGCTTCTCGACGAAGCGCTCTCTGACGCGCGGGTCGAGCAGCTCGTAGACCTTGCGGCTGTAGGCGAGCGGCGTCTCGCCCCCGCGCGCCGCCGGCTGCTGGCAGAAGAAGAAGACGAGCTTCGGCCACTGGTGCGCGTAAGACATCTCGTTGTGCATCTGAATCCACTGGTCGGCCGGGTACTCGGTCGAGGTGTAGATTCTGGCGCTCAAGTGTGTGCGCGGCGACGAAGGCTCGCTGTAGTCGAGCAGCTCGGGCGAGACGGCGCGCGAGACGTGCTCGAAGTCTTCGAGCGTGTTGACGTGGAAGCCGCGGAAGAGGACGGCGCCGTGCTCGGCCAGTTGGCGCTCGACTTCGGGGAGGTCGTTTTTCGCCCAGAGCGCGAGGTCGAGGTCTTCGGCCTCGGGCCGCACGACGAGCGGCAGCGGCTCGCCGCCCGGCAGGCGCTCGGTCTTGACCAGACCGCGGCGCGACTGCGTGACCGACTTCGGCCGGACGCTCTTGAACTTCTGAAAGTTGGTGCGCCTGAGCGCGTCCTTCGCCTCGGCCTGCCGCGCGCGCTCCTGCTCGCCGAGGAACGAGAGCGCGTCGATGCGCGCCGAAGGATTCTCGACGACGCTGCGGAGCAGCTCTTCAAAGTGGCGGTGCATGCGCTCGACGCGCGCCGCGTCGAAGAGGTCTGTGCTGTAAGTCCACATGCCCGACAGGGAGTCGCGCCGGTCGAACATGAAGAGCGAGAGGTCGAACTTGACTTCCCTCAACTCGAACGCCTGCCGCTCCAGACGCAGGCCGGGGAGGTCGGGCGGGCGCAGCGCGGAGTTCTCGAAGTTGAAGACGACCTGAAAAATCGGCGTGTGCGCGAGGCTGCGGCGCGGCTGCAACTCTTCGACCAGCTTGTCGAACGGCACGTCCATGTGCGCGTATGCGCCGAGCGAAGTCTGCCGCACGCGCGCGAGCAGCTCGGCGAACGACGGGTTGCCCGAGAGGTCGTTGCGCAGCACGAGCATGTCGATGAAGAACCCAATCAGCCTCTCGGTCTCGGGTCGGCCGCGGCCGTTCATGTCCGCGCCGACCACGACGTCGGTCTGCCCCGTGTATCGGTATAGAAGAGTCTGGAAGGCGGCGAGCAGCGTCATGAAGAGCGTCGCGCCTTCGCGGCGGCTGAGAGTTCTCAGCGAGAGCGCGAGGTCGTCGGGTATCGTGAACGTGTGACTCGCGCCGCGGAAAGATTGCACCGGCGGGCGCGGCCTGTCCGCGGGGAGTTCGAGCACGGGCGGCGCGCCGGCCAGACGGCGACGCCAGTACTCGACGAGACGCGCCATCACGTCTCCCGACAGCCAGCGGCGCTGCCACGCGGCGAAGTCCGCGTACTGAATCGGGAGTTTCGCGAGCGGCGACGGCCGCCCTTCGGCGAACGCGCGGTAGAGCGTCGAGAGTTCGTCGATCAGGATGTTGAGCGACCAGCCGTCGGAGATGATGTGGTGCATGACGAGCAGCAGCACATGCTCCTCCGGCCCGAGCCGCAGCAGGCTCACGCGCCAGAGCGGGCCGCGCTGCAAGTCGAACGGACGCCGCGCCTCATCCTCCGACAGACGCCTGACCATCGACTCGCGCTCGGCCTCTTCGAGCCCGCTCAAGTCGGCGCGCGTGAGCGTGACGCCGCCCGCCGGAAGAACGACCTGCGCGGGCCACTCTCCGGCGTGCTCGAAGACTGTCCGCAGCGACTCGTGCCGCTCGGCGAGCGCGTCCAGCGCGCGTGCGAGCGCGGACACGTCGAGCGACCCCGTCATGCGCACGGCGGACGGGATGTGATAGGCCGCGCTCTCCGGCTCCAGTTGCGTCACGATCCAGAGCCGCTGCTGCGCGAACGAGAGCGGGAGTCCGGCGTCGCGCGCGACGGGAACGAGCGGCGGCGGCACCGGCGCCGCATCGTCGCCGCCCCGCGACGCCTGCTCGACCGCACGCGCCATCCCTGCGACCGTCGGCGACAGGAAGAAGGCTTGCAGACTCAGCTCGACATCGAACACCTTTCGCACGCGCGAGACGAGCTGCGCGGCGAGCAGTGAGTGCCCGCCCAGCTCGAAGAAGTCGGCCTCGACGCTCACACGCTCGGCCCCGAGCACCTCGGCCCACAACCCGCTCAACGCTTCCTCAAGCGCCGTCCGCGGCTCTACAAACTCGCCGGACGGTTGAAGCCGTCCGCCGTCCGGCTCGGGCAGCCGCGCCCTGTCAACTTTGCCGTTCGGCGTCAGCGGCAGCGCGTCGATTGCCACGAACTCGGCCGGCACCATGTGGTCTGGCAGCGCCCCCCGAAGGTGCGCGCGCAAGTCGCCGACGGTGGGCACGGCGGCCCCCGCCTCCGTCACGACGTACGCCAACAGCCGCTTCTCGCCGCCGCATTCTGCACGCGCCAACACCGCCGCGTCGCGCACCCCCGCGTGCGTACGTAGCGCGGCCTCGATTTCGCCGGGCTCGATGCGGAACCCCCGCACCTTCACCTGCCCGTCCGACCGCCCCAGGAACTCAATCGTCCCGTCACCCAGCCAACGCACGCGGTCGCCCGTACGGTACAAACGTCCCC
>JBEVKV010000213.1:0-8315 GCA_040509515.1 Pyrinomonadaceae bacterium
CGCTCAAGTGGGTCGGGATGGAGTTGCGCGCCGGGGTCGCGTGGCTCTACGTCGAGTCAGAGATGCCCGAGGGGCTCGGGGGCGCGAGCCTGCGCGACCACGTACTCTTCGAGCTTTTCCCGGAACAGGTCAACACCGTGAGCGTCCGCTACCCGGGCGCGCGCGGCGACCTCGTCTTCACGCGCGGCGACGGCGAGCGCGCCGTCCCGCCGCCCGCCAAATAAACAAGGCCGGACGGCCTTCCGGAAAGAGAGGACGAACTTGCCGGAAATTTTCAAGTTGGCCGGCGTGCTCATCGTCGTCGTCGGGCTCGCGCTGCGGCTGCGGACGACGCTGGTGGTCGCGGCCGCGGGCCTCGCGACGGGGCTCATCGCGGGGCTGCCGCTCGTCTCGGGGCTGCCGGCGCTCGAAGGCGTCCCCGTGCTGACGAGCCCGGGCAAAGAAGGCATCATCAACATGCTCGGGCGCGCGTTCGCCGACAACCGGCTGATGACGCTCTTCATCATCACGCTGCCGGCCATCGGGCTGGCCGAGCGTTACGGCTTGCAGGAGCAGTCCGCGCGCTTCATCCGGCGCGTCGGCGCGGCCACGGTCGGACGCCTCCTCATCACCTACCAACTCTTCCGCGTGCTGATGGGCATCCTCGGCATACGTCTGCTGGGACATCCTGCGTTCGTCCGCCCGCTCGTCTTCCCGATGGCGCTCGGCGCGGCCGAGGCCGAGGCCGGCGCGCGGAGCGTCGAGGCCATTCCCGAAAAAGAGATCGACCGCATCAAGGCCGGCTCGGCCGCGAGCGAGAACTACGGCAACTTCTACGGCCAGAACCTCTCGCCGGTGCAGGCCGGCATCCTGCTCGTCTACGGCACGCTGAACGCGCCCGGCATCGGCTACGCCGTCAGCCTGTGGAGCGTGGTGCTCTACGCCATCCCCATCGCGGCGCTCTCCGTTCTGGTCGCGGCCGTGCAGTTCCTGCTCTTCGACAGGTACCTGCGCCGTCGCCTGTCCGAGACGCGCTGAAGGGCGACGCCGATGCCGACACTCTCGAACATCGCGGGCGCGCTCTTCAGCCTCGACGCGGTCTACGTGCTGACCGGGCTCGCGCTCTGGGTCTTCGCGGCGCTCAACTTCCGCGACCGCGCGAACGCGAACCGTCTGGGGAGCGCGCTGTTCTGGCTCGTCCTCGGCGTCGTCTTCATTCTGGGGAGCCTGATGCCACACTGGCTGACGGGCGCGCTCGTGCTCCTGATGGTCGCGCTCGACGGCGCGGGGCGCGTCGGCCACCGGGCCCGCGCGGGCGAGACCACGAAGTCGGGCCAAGCCGTCCCGAAGGAGCCGACGCTCGGCAACCGCATCTTCCTCCCCGTGCTGCTCATCCCCGTCCTCGCCTTCGGCTTCGCGCTCGTCTTCCGACTCTTCGGCGGCGACACGAGCCGGGGCGCGCTCGTCGGTTTGGGCTTCGGCGGCGTGGCCGCGCTCGCCGCGGGCTTGCGGCTGACGCGGGGGACGGCGCGCGAGGCGTTCGAGGAGGGGCGCAGGCTCAACGACTCGATGGGCTCGGTCATCATCCTGCCGCAACTGCTCGCCTCGCTCGGCGTCATCTTCACGGCGAGCGGCGTCGGCCTCCTCATCGCCGAGGGCGTCAAGTGGATCGTGCCCGGCGACGGCCTCTTCCTGCTCGTCGTGGCGAACTGTCTGGGGATGACTCTGTTTACTCTGGTCATGGGGAACTCGTTCGCGGCCTTCCCCGTGATTGCGACGGGCGTGCTCGTCCCGCTCATCGTCAAGCCGTTTGGCGTAGACCCAGCGATGGCGGCCATCATCACGCTGACCGCCGGCTCGACGGGGACGCTGATGACGCCGATGGCGGCCAACTTCAACATCGTGCCGGCGGCGCTTCTGAACATGCGCGACCAGTACGGCGTCATCAAGTTTCAGATTCCGTTCGCGGTCGTGATGTGGGTGCTCCACGTCGTCGTGATGTGGCTGCTGATTCGGCTGTCGCTTTAGAGGGGGAAGGCTATGTCGACGGACGGCGAGTATTTCGCGCGGTTCGCGCGGCTCGCGCTCGCGGGCGTGCGCAGGGAGTACCCGAACCACATCGCCCACGTCATGCGCGACGCCTCGCAAGTCGGCTCGCCGAGGCAACTGCATCCGGCCTTTTACGGCTGCTACGACTGGCACTCGTCCGTCCACGGCCACTGGCTGCTCGTCCGGCTTCTGCGCGCGGGCGCGACGTTCGCACTGCCCGAGTCGGAGATGCGCGAGGCGCTCGGCGAGAATTTGACGGCCGAGAACCTCCGCGTCGAGGACGAGTATTTCAGGGAGCACGGGCGCGCGCCCTTCGAGCGGCCTTACGGGTGGGCGTGGCTCCTGAAGCTGCACGAGGAGCTATACCTCTGGGACGACCCCGACGCCGCGCGCTGGTTCGACGCGCTGCGCCCGCTGGCCGCGACCATCACGGACAAGTACCTCGACTTCTTCCCTAAGCAGCGTTACCCCGTCCGCGTCGGCACGCACTTCAACACCGCCTTCGGCCTCGCGTTCGCGTGGGACTACGCGGAGACTTTGTCGCGCGGCGGGAAGAAGATTCCTGACGAGGCGACTCTCGAAAAACTCGCGCGTCTCAAGGCGCTCGTCGCCGAGCGGGCGCGCTTCTACTTCGGCGAAGACCGCGACGCCCCGGCCGCGTGGGAGCCGAACGGCGACGACTTTCTCTCGCCGAGCCTTGTCGAAGCAGACCTGATGCGGCGCGTGCTCGGCCGCGAAGAGTTCGCGCGCTGGTTCGACGCGTTCCTCCCCGGCGTCGAAGGGGAGCGACCCGCGAACCTCTTCGCGCCCGCGGACGTGACCGACCGCTCCGACCCGAAGATCGTCCACCTCGACGGGCTGAACCTGAGCCGCGCGTGGTGCATGTGGGGCGTCGCCTCGGCGCTTCCCGAAGACTCGCCCCGCGCCGCCGCGCTCGCGCGCGCGGCCGAGCGCCACGCCGACGCCACGCTCCCGCACGTCACCAGCGGCGACTACGCCGGCGAACACTGGCTCGCGACCTTCGCCGTCTACATGCTCTCGAACGCCCCGCGCCGCGCGCCTCTCGTCGAATAATTTTTCCGTCGCCTCCGGGAAAGAAGAGAGCCACTTCGGGGAAGTCTTAACCTCCCGAAGTGGCTCTCTCGGTCGTTCGTCCGACTCGCGTCGTTTGTCTAAAAGGCGACGGTCAGTTTTTCCCTTTACCCTTGCCGCCGCCGCCACCGCGCCCGCCACCTTGCTGTTTCGCGGGCGGCCCGCCGCCGCCGGGGCGTCCTCCGCCCTGCGGGGCTTGCGCCTGTTGTTTGCGCGCTTGTCCCGGCGGGGCGGACTGTGCGGCCGGGCGCTGTTGCTGCTGCTGACGCTCGACGCCGCGACCGCCGCGCTGCTGGGACGGCCGGGCGCGCATCATCTCGCGCTGCTGTTGCTGCGCCTGACGCGCCGCCTCGTGGTTGGCGCGTTGCTGCGCGGCGTGCTGCTGCTGCTCGGCCGCCGCGCGCTGGCGACGGTCGTCCCGGCCCTGCGCCTGACGATCCGGCCCGCCGCGCTCGCCGCGTGCGCGCTCCTCTGCGCGCGCCGAAACCCTCTCGGCGACCGCGGGCTCGGGGCGTCCCTGATGCGCCGGCTGCGCCGAAGCGTCGCGCACGCGTGTGCCGCGCTCCTGCTTCCGCTCCCGTCGCGCGGCCTCGCGCGACGCGCGGCGCGTATCCTCAAAGCCTCTGGCGGCCCCGCGCGTCTCGGGCTCGCGCCTCTCGTCTTTGAACTTCAGCTTCTCGCGCTTCTGTTGCTCGGGGACGGACGCGACGCGGAGCCTGCGCGTGAAGTCGCGCGCGAAGGGCTCGGCGCGCGGCGGCGCGCTCGCGTAGACCTCCCTGCCTTCGAGACGCTTGGCGAGCCCCGGCGGCAGGACGAAGCCGCGCCGCTCGGTGGCCCTCGTCAGAGACATCTGCCGCAGCGCGGCGTGCGAGAGCGGGTCGCGCAAAGGCCGCACCCGGTCGAACGCCCTCGGGTCGAAACGCGCGAGCGCGTCGCGGTCGATGCGGCGTCCGAAGTCGTCGACCGACACGACCGTCAGGCCGCCCGGCGCGTTGATGTTGACGACGCGCTCGGGCGCGTCGTAGTCGCCGCCGACGTAGTGCGGCTGCCAGTTCGCGTCGTAGTAGGCCGGCGCGTACGGGTCGCCGGGCGCGAGCGGCACCCACCCGACCTGATTCGCTTCCGTCGCGGGGAGGAACGCGACGAGCGCGGGCGCGTACGCTGTCTGCGTGTTCGCGCCCTCGGGTATCCAGTACCAGCGGTCGCCGACGCTCGCCCAGCGGCCGTAGTGATAAGGCGCGTAGCCCCACGGCTCGTTCGAGACCCACGTCAGCCCGTACGGGTCGTCGAGCGTCCAGTTGCCGTCGCGGTACGGGGCCCAGCCCTGCTCGACGCGCGGGCTCCAGGCGTAGCCGTAGCCGTCGAGGTTCTGCCAGTCGCCGTACCGGTCGAGGTCGTACGCGCCGGGCACGTAGGCCGGCACATGCTGGTAGCTCGTCTGACCGTTGAACGGGTGGTAGTAGTCTGGGTCGTTCAGGTACGCGTTGTAGTCGCTGTAGCGCCCGTCGTAAGCCTCGGGGTAGCGGTCGCCGTAGTAGTCGTCGAGCAGGCCGCCCGCGTAGTCGGGGCTCAGGCGCGAGAGCGCGACCTGCGCGGCGGTCTGGCCCAACAGCGTGAGCATCTCGCCCTTGCCGACCTCGCCGCTGCCGGCGAGCCCCACGACCTGCGCCAGCCCGCTCAGCACGGAGACGAACGCCGAGCCGTCGTCGTTGTAGCCGACCTCGTAGATGCCGGGCTCCTGCAAGTCGACCGCGCCGTAGGGCGTGGCGACCTCGAACATCTCGTCGGGGCCGAGCGCACCGAGGTCGAAGATGGCCGACCCCTCGCGGAGCGCCAACTGCGTGCGGCGGTCGGAGAGCGACAGAACGTCGAGCGACGAGTCGGGCTCAAGCCGCGCGAAGTTGCGCCCCGTGAAGGCGAGCGACGCGCGCGAGTCTTGGCGCGCGTAGACGCGGTCGCCCTCGGTCAGCGGCGTGTTCGGCATCAGCTCGATCCATTCGACATCGTCGGCACCGGCGTCGGCGTCGAGGTCGCGGCTCAGCCCCACCTCGCCGTCCACGCGCTCGACGCGCGCGGCGCGCGGCATGGCGAGCGCCTGCGTCTTCGGCTCGTGCCGCATCCAGAGCGCGGCCGCGACGCCGCCGAGCGCCGCGAAGATGAAAAAGACGACCGTCAAGTGCGGCCAGAGCTTGATGCCGTTGGCGCGTGCGTTCACCATTTGTTATATCTCCGTTACAGACTAAGTTATTCCTCTTTAACCTTCGCAAAGTCCGTGCCGCCCGGCGTCTCGCGCGGCGCGCGGGCGGTAACTTTTTGGACAGGACGAGTTAACCCCGCAGCCTCGCCGGCCGCGCCGCGGCGCGTGTCACGAAAACGGGACGGCCGGCACCAAATAGTCGACACGCGTGTACGCCCTCGGACGCGTCCCCGTTAATTGTTGCGGAGTCCTAGCGATTGAATGATAAATCGCGATGGCGCAACCAATTTTCCGCTCGGGTCACTCAAAACGCTTGACTTGCTTTCCGTGATTCGCTCAGAATCCGGGCCACTCGGGAAAATCTGAGAGAACAACCTCGCAAGGCAGGCAACTCGGAGGGACTGACCCATGCGCTCCGGCCGCCCGAGGATTTGGGCGCTGACCCGACAGGTCAGAGTGAGGGCGGGCGTTCGCAGAAGGGGCCGCGGTCGGCGGCCGTGGGCGCGCGAAGTCTCCCGACGGACTTTCGCACGAACGGAGAAGGATAAAAATGAGCAACGTTTCAAACAGGGTTAGATTGATCGCATTGACTTTCGCGCTGGCGCTCTCTCTCTCGCCGGCGGCCTTCGCGCAGGGCGGCATGACGAGCGGCGGTAACACGCGCACCGTCGCCTCGGGTCAGAAGATGAAGTTGAAGGGCGTGGTGACGCGGCGCGACGCCGACACCTTCGTCGTGCAGGACGCCAACGGCGTGCTGACGACCGTCTCGCTGACGAACTCCACCAGCGTCGCCACCAAGGGCGGGTTCCTGCGCGGCGGCACCAACTACGGCGTGACCGCGATACTTCGCGGGCTCAACCTCGAAGTCGAAGGGCGCGGCGACGGCACCAACCTCGTCGCCGAGAAGATTCGCTTCAACGAGAGCGACCTACGCACCGCGCGCACGGTCGAGGCCAACGTGACGCCGGTCGAGAACCGCGTCGGCGAGGCGGAGTCGCGCATCGGGCAGGTCGAGCAGAATTCGCAGCGCCTCTCGGGTCAGTTGGACGAACTCGCGGCCGTCTCGAACGCGGCGCGCGGCGGCGCGAAGGCCGCGCAGGAGACCGCCGACATGGCCGTCTCCGGCGTCAACGCCACCAACGAGCGCATCTCGGCCCTTGACGACTATCAGGTGCAGAACAACACGAGCATCATGTTCAGGGTCGGCAGCGCCGTGCTCTCGCGCGACGCCAAGGCTCAGCTCGATCAGGTCGCGCAGCAGGCTTTGCAGGCCAAGGGCTACGTGCTTGAGGTCTCGGGCTTCGCCAGCGCCGACGGCTCGACCGAGGCCAACCGCAGGCTTAGTCAGCGCCGCGCCGACACGGTCATCCGCTACCTCGTCGAGAATCACCAGATTCCTCTGCGCCGCATCGTGACGCCGTACGGCTACGGCGAGACGAACGCGGTGGCCGACAACACGACGCGCGAGGGGCGCGAGCAGAACCGCCGCGTCGAGGTCAAGGTGCTCGTCAACCGTGGGCTCATTCAGGGTGCGCCGACGATGACGCGCCCCGCCTCGGACAACCCCGACGGCAGCCAGTAAAACCATTCGGTAGGGGAACGGGGAAGGGGTAAAGGGGAAGGGACTATGACCTTTGCCCTTTACCCCTTCCCCTTTACCCAAACGACGGAGGAGGGCTCGAAAAGTGTTTCGCTTACCCGGCGCGCTGAGAAGGTCTGTGTTGGCTTTGACGCTCGGGGCGGTCGCGGTTTCGGCCGTCGTCGTCGTCGCGGCGGCGGGCGCTCCGCAGACGCGACGCCCGAGCCGCCGCGTGACCGCGACGCCGACGCCCACGCCCATCGTCGTCCCGCGCCGCCCGCCCGCGCAGAGCCGGCCGACGGGGCCGACGCCGACTCCGACGCCGTCCATCATCTACGTCCCCTCGTCGCGCGACGACGCGCCGCCTCCGCCGGCGCCCACGCCGAAGCCGACTCCGACGCCGAGGCCGACTCCGACGCCGCGGCCGGTCGAAGAGACTGTGGACGACAGCGAGGTCGTGCGCGTCACGTCGAATCTGGTGGTCGTGCCCGTCGCGGTGACGGACGAGACCGGCAACGCCGTGCAGGGCTTGAAGGTCGCGGACTTCCGGCTTGAGGAGGAGGGGCGCGCGCAGGAGCTTTCGGCCGTCGGCACCGCCGACGAGGTTCCGCTCGACATCGTCATCCTCTTCGACGTCTCTTCGAGCGTCACGGCCAAAGACTTCTTCGCGCGGCAGCAGGAGGCGGCCGCGCGCTTCCTGCGTCTCGTCCTCAAGCCCTCAGACCGCGCGGCGGTCGTGACCATCGCCGACAAGCCGAAGCTCGTCCAGCCGCTCGCGCCGGCCGAGGTGACGACGGCGAGCATGCTCAAGATTCCGGCGGCGACCGTCGCGACGCCGACCGCCTTCTACGACTCGGTGAGCTTCGCGGCGAAGTACCTCGCCGACAACGCGCCGGGGCGCAACCGCCGCGTCATCCTCGCCATCTCGGACGGCGACGACAACTTCAGCGCCGCCGTGCGCGAGCAGACCGTGGCCGAGTACGAGGCGCAGAAGCAGGCCGAGGCGCAGGCGGGGACGCAGCCCGTCGGCGTGCGCGCGGCCGCGCGCCGCGACTTGCAGGCCAGACACCAGCGCGCCGTCTCGGGCGTGCAGCGCGCGGTGCAGGGGGCCGACGTGGTCTTCTACTCGGTCAACCCGGGCGGCTCCTCCGTGCGGCTGAACGAGATCAGCATGCGCGCGCAGACCGGGATGCAGCAGGTCGCCGACGCGACCGGCGGCACGGCCTACGTCCCCGCGCGCGACGAGGAGCTGGATGTCATCTTCCGCCGCATCGCCGCCGAACTGCGCGCGCAGTACCTGCTCCAATACCTCTCGAACAATCAGGCGGCGGCCGGCAAGTTCCTCCGCATCAAGGTCACGACCCCCGCGCGCCCCGACGCACGCATCCGCGCACGGCAGGGCTATTTCAAGAAGGGGTA
>JBEVKV010000214.1:0-3528 GCA_040509515.1 Pyrinomonadaceae bacterium
TTATGTATCTACGTGGCCTCACCGATTAACAATACCCACCCCCCTCCGCCCCCGGGCGGGCGCTCCCCGAAATCGAGAGGGCGCTCGCGTCTTCTCTTCCTGCTCATGCTGGCGGTGTGTGCGGGCGCGGCCCTCATGGCCGGCGGGCTCTCCACCGCCGGGCGGCGCGCGGCCGCCGCCCCGCCGCAGGAGGCCCCGGGCATCAGCCCCGAGGCGCTGGCGCAGATCGAATCGCTCATCGCCGAGAAGGAGTCGCGCACCGGGGCCGAGCGGAAGATCGACTCGCAGCTCATCTACGAGCTGAAGATGCAGCGCGGCGAGTGGATCGCCGACCGCGTGCGGGCGGTCGAGACCGACGTCGAGTACAACGACGACGGCAAGGTCGTCGTCGACATCAAGGCCGACGTGTCCGCCGGCCTGCTCGGCCAACTCAGGGCCGGCGGGGCCGAGATACTCGACACGGTCGCAGAGGGCCAGAGCATCCGCGCCTCCGTCCCGCTCGACAACGTCGAGGCCATCGCCGGGCTTCCGGGCGTGCGCTTCGTTCAGCCGAAGCAGGAGGCCGTGACCTCGGCCGCCGCGGAACAGGCCGTGGCCGCCGACGTTAACGTGCCCGCGGCGTCGCCGACGGCGGCGCAGAGGACGCAGCCCAACTTCTCGGCGCGCGCCGCCACCGTGCGCGCCGCGCTGTCGGCCGCGCTCCGCCGCGACGACGCGGTCGGCAACGTCGCCGGCAGCGCCATCTCCGCGACCGGCGTCGGCAGCGCGAACTCTCAGGGCGTGCTCACGCACGGGGTCGTCTCGGCGCGCGGCACCTTCAACACCGACGGGACGGGCATCAAGATCGGCGTCCTCTCCAACGGCGTGACGAGCCTCGCGCAGAGTCAGGCGCTCGGCGACCTCGGCCCCGTCACGGTGCTGCCCGGGCAGGCCGGCACGGGCGACGAGGGGACGGCGATGCTCGAAATCGTCCACGACATGGCGCCGGGCGCGCAGCTCTTCTACGCCACCGCTTTGGGCAGCATCACCGGCTTCGCGCAGAACATACGCGACCTGCGCGCCGCCGGGTGCGACATCATCGTGGACGACGTTTTCTACTTCGTCGAGACGCCGTTTCAGGACGGGCAGGCGCCGGGCGTCATCTCGAACACCAACGGCGGCGTCGTCATTCAGGCCGTCAACGACGTGACGGCCGACGGCGCGATGTACTTCTCCTCGGCCGGCAACTCCGGCAACTTCAACGACGGGACGGCCGGCGTCTGGGAGGGCGACTTCGTGGACGGCGGCCCGACGGGCGCGCCGCTCGCGGCCGGCAACCGGCTCCACCAGTTCGCTCCCGGTCAGAACTTCAACTCGCTGACGGTGCTCAACACGGCCGCGCCCGTCAGCCTCTACTGGTCTGACCCGCTGGGCGGCTCGTCGAACGACTACGACATGTTCCGGCTGAACCCGGCGGGGACGGCCGTCATCGGCAGCTCGACCAACATCCAGTCTGGGACGCAAGACCCTTACGAGCAGGTCAATCAGGCCGCGACCAGCCCGCGCATCGTCATCGTCAAGAAGGCGAGCGCGCAGCCGCGCTTTCTCCACCTGAACGGCAACCGCGCCCGCTTCCAGTTCGTCACCGGCGGGACGACGCACGGCCACTCGCACGCGCTCGAAGCCTACAGCACCGCCGCGGTGCCGGCCTTCTCGCCCTTCGGCGCGCCGCCGAATCCGACGGGGCCGTTCCCCGCCCTCTTCAGCCCGGCGAGCCAGACCGAGCTGTTCACCTCCGACGGCCCGCGCCGCATCTTCTACACGGCGAACGGCACGCCCTACACGCCGGGTAACTTCTCCGGCACGGGCGGCGTCGTCCGCCAGAAGCCCGACATCACGGCCGCCGACGGCGTGTCTGTGACGGGCGTCGGCGGGTTCTCCAACCCGTTCTACGGCACCTCGGCCGCCGCGCCGCACGCCGCCGCCATCGCGGGGCTCATCAAGGCGGCCGACCCTTCGCTGACCAACGCGCAGATACGCGCGGCGCTCCTCTCCACGGCCATCGACATCGAGACGCCGGGCACCGACCGCGACACGGGCGCAGGCATCGTGATGCCCTACGCGGCCATGCAGGCGTTGAATCTGCCCGGCACGGCCTTTCTTGAGTTCGGGGCCATCACGGCCAGCGAGAACCCGGGCGACGGCAACGGACTCATCGACGCGGGCGAGGGCGCGAGCCTCGTCGTCCAGTTGAAGAACACCGGCGTCGTCAACGCCACCAACGTCACGGCGACGCTCGCCAGCTCGACGCCGGGCGTCACCGTCACGCTGCCCAACTCTTCGCCCTACGCCGACCTCGCGGCCGGCGGCGGTGCGGGGACGAACCTCCAGCCGTTCCTCTTCACCGTCGGCGGCGGCGTCTCGTGCCCGGCGACGCTCCAGTTCACGCTGACGGTCAACTACGCGGGCGGAGGCCCGCAGGTGCTCAACTTCACCGTCCCGACGGGGCCGCCGCCGGTCAACATCTCGTCGGTGCTCGACGTGACGACGGCGCCGTCCGGCGCGGGCTACGCGGGCACGTCCGGCACCATCGCGACGCGCCACTTCCGCGACGGCATCGCCAGCGCGTGCGGCCCGCCGAAGCCCGCGTTCCCCGGCACGACCGCGCCGGGCACGCGCGCCTACGACGCCTACACGTTCCAGACCTGCCCGTCGAGCGGGCCGACCTGCATCACGGTGACGCTCGCGGGCGCGAACGCCATCAACCTGTTCAGCGCGGCCTACACGGGGAACTTCAACCCGGCCAACCTCGCGCAGAACTACGTGGCCGACGCGGGTTCGAGCGCGGCGACGCGCACCTACTCGTTCAACCTGCCGGCCGGCGCGCAGACCTTCACCATCCTCGTCTACGACGTGCCGCTGCTGGCCGCGCCGAGCAACACGGCCTACACGCTCAACGTGTCGGGCGGCTGCATCGGCTCGTGCTCGGTGGCGAATCAGGTGCCGGTGGCGAAGGCCAAGAATGTGACCGTCGCGGCCGGCGCGGACTGCACGGCGTTCGCCTCGGTGGACGACGGCTCGTTCGACCCGGACGGCGACGCCATCACGGTCACGCAGTCGCCCGCCGGGCCGTACCCGCTGGGGACGACCAACGTGCTCCTGACCGTCACAGACCCGCGCGGCGCGACCTCGCAGGCGTGGGGCAGCGTGACGGTCGTGGACGCCACGCCGCCCGCCGTCTCGGCCGCGACGGCAACGCCGAACTCGATGTGGCCGCCCAACCACCAGATGTTCGACGTGGCGGTGGGCTACACGGCGAGCGACAACTGCGGGCCGGTGACGAGCGTGTTGACGGTTTCGAGCAACGAGCCGGTCAACGGCACGGGCGACGGCGACACCGCGCCCGACTGGCAGGTGATCGACGCGCACCACGTACGCCTCCGCTCGGAGCGTTCGGGCAAGGGCTCGGGGCGCGTCTACACCATCACCGTCACGACCACCGACGGCGCCGGGAACCAGACCGTCCGCACCACGACGGTCAACATCCCC
>JBEVKV010000215.1:0-5477 GCA_040509515.1 Pyrinomonadaceae bacterium
CGATGCGGAACCCCCGCACCTTCACCTGCCCGTCCGACCGCCCCAGGAACTCAATCGTCCCGTCACCCAGCCAACGCACGCGGTCGCCCGTACGGTACAAACGTCCCCCCGGCTCCTCCCCGAACGGGTCGGGGATAAACCTTTCGGCCGTCAACCCCGGCCGACTCAGATAACCTCTGGCGAGTCCGTCCCCGCCCGCGTACAACTCGCCCGCCACGCCGACCGGCGCCGGCCGCATCCCCGCGTCCAAGACGTACGCCCGCGTGTTCGCGATCGGGCGGCCGACCGGCACGCTCGCCCCCGTGAGTCGCCACCCCGCCTCCATCCGGTGCGCGCTCGTGAAGGTCGTGTTCTCCGTCGGCCCGTACCCGTTGATCAGTACGCACCCGGCACCGCCCTCCAGCACCCGCGCGACGTGCGACGGCGACAGCACGTCGCCTCCCGCCAGCAGTTGCCGCAAGCCCCGCAGCGCCTCCGCCTGCGCGTCCACCATCTGGTGGAACAGACCGGCCGTGAGCCACAAGGTCGTCACGCCGTGGCGGGCGAGCGCCGCGGCCAACTCCTCGGGCGAGTGCGCGCCGGGCGGCATCACGGCGAGCCGCGCCCCGTGGAGCAGCGCCCCCCAGACCTCGAAGGTCGAGGCGTCGAAGGAGGCGGGAGCCAGTTGGAGGAACGTCTCGGCGGGGCCGAACTCGGCGTAGTCTGTGCCACGCACGAGCCGCACCACGGCGCGGTGCGGGACGGCGACGCCCTTCGGCACGCCCGTCGAGCCAGACGTGTACATCACGTAGGCGAGGTTGTCGGCCGTGACGCTCGCAGTGTGTGCGACGGGCTCGTACTTGCCCGCCGTCGCTTCCCCTTCGGCGTCGAGGCAGAAGACGCGCGCCGGCGTCCGCGGCAGTCGTTCGACCAGATTCCGACGCGTCACGAGCACGGTCGCGCCCGCGTCTTCGAGCATGAAGCGGAGTCGGTCGGCCGGGTACTCGGGGTCGAGCGGGAGGTACGCGCCGCCGGCCTTCAGGATGCCGAGCAGCCCGACCACCATCTCTATCGAACGTTCGACGCAGAGCCCGACGATGACCTCCGGCCCGACACCGAGCGCGCGCAGGTGTGCGGCGAGCCGGTCGGCGCGCGCGTCGAGTTCGGCGTAAGTCAGCGCCCGGTCGCCGAGCGAGAGCGCGACGGCGTCGGGCGTGGCGGCGGCCTGTTGTTCAAAGAGTCGGTGGACGCAGGCGTCGCGCGGGTACTCGGTGCGCGTGTCGTTCCAGCGTGCGAGTCGGCGGCGCTCGGCGTCGGTCAGCAGCGGAAGGTCGGCGACGCGTCGGTCGGGGTCTGCGGCCACGGCTTCGAGCAGTGTGAGCAGGTGGCCGCACATGCGCTCGACCGTCTCGGCGTCGAAGAGGTCGGTGCTGTACTCGACGCTGACGAGCAGCCCGTCTTCGTTCTTCGCCACGCTGAAGGTCATGTCGAACTTGGTCGTCGCGCCTTCGACCCCGAGCGTGCTCGTCCGCAGACCCGGCAGATGCTGCTCGCCCTGCGGCGCGTTCTGCATCACCAGCATGACCTGAAACAGCGGCGGCCGGCTCGGGTCGCGGCGCGGCTGCAACTCCTCGACCAGCTTCTCGAACGGCAAATCCTGATGCGCGTAAGCGCCGAAGGTCACCTCGCGCACGCGCGCGAGCAGTTCTGTGAAACTGTCTTCGCCCGCGACGCGCGTGCGCAGCGCGAGCGTGTTGACGAAGAACCCGATCAAGCCTTCGATCTCCGCGCGGTTGCGGTTCGCTATCGCCGTGCCGACCGTGATGTCTTCCTGCCCGGTGTGGCGTTGGAGCAGGACGTTCAGCGCGGCGAGCAGCGTCATGAAGAGCGTCACGCCGCCGCGGTTGCTCAACTCTTCCAGCCTCGCCACGACCGGCGCGGGCACGCCGAACGCGTGCGACGCACCGCGGAAAGATTGCACCGGCGGGCGCGGCCTGTCGGTCGGCAGCTCCAACACCGCCGCGCCCGTCAACTGCTCGCGCCAGTACGTGAGCTGGCGTTCGAGCACCTCGCCCTGAAGCCACGCGCGCTGCCACGCCGCGTAGTCTGCGTACTGGACGGGCAACTCCGCGAGCGGCGACTCGCGCCCCTCCGAGAAGGCCGCGTAGAGTGTGCCCACCTCCCTGACAAGCACGCCCATCGACCACCCGTCAGAGACGATGTGATGCATCGTCGCGTGCAGCACATGCTCCTCTTCGCCCAGCCTGACGACGCCCGCGCGCAGCAGCGGCCCCCGCTCAAGGTCGAAGGGTCGCAGCGCCTCCTCCGTCAGAGCGGCGCGCAGCCGCCTCTCGCGCTCCGCCTCCGGCAGAGTGCTTAGATCGACGACCGGCAGGTCGAACGCGCGCGGCTCGTGGATGACCTGCACCGGGCGCTCGCCCTGCTGCTCGAAGGTCGTCCGCAGCGCCTCGTGCCGCCGCACCACCTCGCCCAGCGCCGCCGCCATCGCCCCGGCGTCGAAGCGCCCCGCCATCCGCAGCGCCACCGGCATGTTGTAGGCCGCGCTCTCCGGCTCCATCTGCTGCACGAACCAGAGCCGCTGCTGCGCGAACGAGAGCGGGAGGTCGCCTCCGCGCGGCGTGGGGCGCACGCGCTGCGCGTCCGAGGCAGACGCGGCCGGCGACGACTGCGCCTCGCGCAGGAAGCTCATCACCTCGGCCTTGCGCGCGGCCAACTCCTCGCGCAGCGCGGGCGTGAGCGCGCCCTCGGCCGCCGTATAGCGCAGCCGGTCGCCGTCGGCGCGCAGCGCGACGCCGAGAGCGCGAAGGCGTGAGAGAAATTCAATGGTGCTCATACGCTGCACTGCGCGTCGTTCCCGCGCGTTGCTACCACGACTCCGCCCACGAGTCGGGGGAGAATTCTTCGAGCATCGACCCGCGGCCTTCTTCGGCGGCGAGCCGGTAGACGAGCTGCGCCACGGCGAGGTCGAGGATGCCGAGCCCGAACGGGCTGAAGACCGCGACGGCGTTCGGGTCTTTGCGCGCGGGGGCCGTCCCGGCGGTCACGTCGGCGAGCGTGCACCTGACGAAGTCGCGGTTGCCCGCGAGCTGTTCGGCGAGATGGATGGAGGTCTGCGCGCGGCTCACATGGTCAACGTCGTCCACGACGTTCTCGCAGGCGAGGATGACTTCGGGCGAGAGGTCGCGGAGCGAGACGTGGAGGACGACCGCGCCCGGCGCGCAGACCGAGAGGTCGAAGACGTGCGGCGCGAGCGCGGTGGTGGCGAACGAAATCAGCGACGAGCTTTTCAAGACTTCGCTCACCTCACTCCGCACGTTCACACGCAAGCCCGGCCGCAGCGCGAGACACTTCTCCCTGAAGCGCTCGGCGTGATGCACGTCCGTGTCGAAGACGTCGAACTCGCCCGCCCCTTCCGGGAACGCCGCCAGCAGGAAGCGCGCCACCTCGTAGTTAATCGCGCCGCAGCCGATGAGCCCGACGCGTTCGGGCGCGCCCGCTGCACACAGATAACTCGCCGCGAGCGCGGCGCTGGCCGCCGTCCGCTTCGCGCTGATGACCGAGCCTTCGGAGATGAGGACGGGCCGGCCCGTCCGCGCCGAGTTGAGGATGACCACCGCCGACGCGCGATTGATCTGCAAATCGCGGTTGGACGGGAAGGACGAGACCCACTTCATCCCGGCTACGTCGAACTCGCCGCCGAGGTACGCCGGCAGCGCGATGATCCGGCTCCGCGCGTCGTGCGGGAAGCGCAGAAAGATCGAATGCGGCAGAGAACTGGCGCCCGCGGCGTGAGCCTCGTAGGCCCGCCGCGCGAGCTGCATCAACTCGACCTCGCGCCCGCGCAGCAGCTCGATCACGTCGCCGCCGCGCAGAATGACTACATTCCCGCCGTCACGCATTCCCTTGTCCTCAACGGCTGCTCCCATAAGTGAGACACCTCTCCGAAGTATTTGCTTACCCACTCGTCCGAATAGATCGTGTCGAGATAGCGTTCGCCGCGGTCGGGCAGAATCAGCACGCACGTCGAGCCGGGTTCGAGTTCGCCTTTCACCTGCTCGAACGCAGACAACACCGCCCCCGACGAACCGCCCGCGAGGATGGCCTCGGTCTGCACCAGCCGCCGGCAGCCCACGACGCACTCCAAGTCCGTGACGTGGATGCAGCGGTCTTCCAGCCCCGGCTGGTAGAGCTGCGGGCGCAGCGCAGCGCCGTGGCCGGGGACGAGCCGCTTGGCGCGCGCGCCGCCGAAGATGACGCTGCCCACCGCGTCCACGGCGATGATTTTCGTCCGCAGCCCGCGCTCGCGGATGTAGCTGTGGCACCCGCGCAGCGTGCCGCATGTGCTGGCCGCGCAGAAGAGGTAATCGACCTTGCCGTCGAGCGCTTCGACGATCTCGCGCATCGTCTGGTGGTGCGCGAGCGCGTTGTCGAGGTTCGAGTACTGGTCGGGCCAAAAACCGTGTTCGGTGCTGGCGAGCAGCTCACGCACGCGGTCGAGACGCGCCTGAAGGAACTCGCCCGTCTCCGGGTGCGGCTCCACCACCATGTCTACTTCCGCGCCGTAGATTTCCAGCAGGCGGATGTTCTGCGCGGTCGTCTTCGGGTCGACGACGCAGATGAAGCGCAGGCCGTAGAAGGAGCACACCTGCGCCAGCCCGATCCCCATGTTCCCCGAACTCGACTCGACGACGACCGTGTCCGGATGGATGCGCCCGGCCGCCATGGCGTTTTTGATGACGATGAGGGCGGCCCTGTCCTTGATGCTGCCGCCGGGGTTGAGCGCCTCCAGCTTCGCGTGGACGGCGAGGTCGCAGTCACGGCCGACGTGCTTCAGCCTGACCATCGGCGTGTTACCAATGCTCGATAAGACTCCTTCGTTCATCACACTCCCCTTCGGATGGATTGCGGCCAACTCCGCGCGGTCGCGGACGAATGACGATGCGGCTCGTCTTACTTGTGGGTGAAAAGAATCGGCGCCCCCGAATCGTGTGCGCCCGCGCGCCCGACACCGACCGGGCAGGCTCAACCCCCCGCGGACTCTTCCATCTTCTTTCTGAGACTCAGGGGGCGCATGTCCGTCCACACCTCCTCGATGTAGGCGAGGCACTCGGCCTTCGTCCCCGACTTGCCCGCGTCGTTCCAGCCCAGCGCGTTCTCGCGGTCGGCCGGCCAAATCGAGTACTGCTCCTCGTGGTTCACCACCACCTTGTAAATCGTGTTGTCTTCTCTCTCTTCGTTCATCTCGTCCTCTCAAATAGTTGGCTGTCCCAACAGAAATCAGGTCGGCCGGACGCGCGTCCACCGGCCTCTTCGCGCGGTAATCCGTCGCCAAACCTGCTGCTCGCAGTATTCGGGCAAGAGGCCAATGCCCCTTCAATTTAGTCGTCCTGACGGGTGAGAAATAACCGAATGTGTAGGCGTGCCTAGTACGGGAGATGCAGAGGAAGTAGCTGGGCAACAGTCACTCGACTGTCCCC
>JBEVKV010000216.1:0-6210 GCA_040509515.1 Pyrinomonadaceae bacterium
CCAGCGCCTCGACCTCCGTAATGCGGCTGTAGCCGGCCAGCGCGCCGTTGACCTGCACCCGAATCCTGGGCGTCGTCACAGTCGAGAAGGTGAACCTGCGCCACACCTTGTTATTGCCCGACACGCTCCCGCCCGGGACGTTCACCCAGCCAGACCCGTTCCAGTACTGCACGTCGAAGGCCGTGATGCCGTAAGCCGTGAAGGTCATCGCCTCGGTCGGCTCGGCCGGGTTCCCGTAATTGTCCTGAAGGGTCAGGACGTTGATTTCGTCGATGTTCCTCGAACCCGGGAAGTCTATCTGCACCCAGTCGGGGTGGGCGTTGGCCGTGGCGTCATTCCAGCCGCCGCCCGCGCCCCAGTTCACCCCCCGGCGGTCGCCGTTGTTGAGGGCCGTGGCCGGGTAGCCCGCGCCGTACTGCGACGAGGCTGTCACGGTCGCGTTGTTCACCGCCGAGGCGTAGTTATATCTGGACGGGGAGACGCCCCACACCTCGACCTCCGTGATGCGGCTGTAGCTGAACAGCGAGCCCGTGACCACGACCCTGAGCTTCGAGGTGTTCAACTGCGCGAAGGCGAACCTCGTCCACACCTTGTTGCTGGCGGCGACCGAGGCACCCGGCACGTTTTTCCAGACCCCGGCCGACGCGTCCCAGTATTCGAGGCGCAAGTCGGTCAGGCCGTAGGCCGCGAAGGTCAGCGCCTCGACCGGCTCGATGGGATTCCCGTAGTTGTCCTGAAGCGTGAAGACATTAACCTGATCGATGGTCTTCACCTCGGGGAAGTCTATCTGCACCCAGTCGGGATAGGCGTTGGCCGTGGCGTCGTTCCACCCGCCGCCCGCGCCCCATCCCAGCCCCTTGCGGTCGCCGTTGTTGACGGCCGAGACGCCGTAGCCCGCCCCGTATTGCGACGAGGCCGTGACCGTCGCGCCGTTCGACGGCAGCGCGAAGTTCGTCTCGCACCGCTTGATGGTGTAGCTCCCGGAGTAGGTGCACGACCTCGAAGCGTAAGCGTCGTACTTGGCGTACACCTCGTACAGACGCGAATAATTGACGTTGGGAATCGAGGCCGACCACGTCCCGTCGCCGGCGACCGTGGCGGCGTTGTTTATCACGTTCCAGGTGGCGGGCGAGCCGGGGCTGACGTCCCGCCAGTAGAGCTTGACGGGGGTGCCGGCCGGCCCGTTCGCCGCCGTCCCGGCCACGACGAGGCTCCCCTCCGGGCCGAACCCGGCGGTCGCCTGAGGCTGTATCCAACTCAGCCTTGAGTTCTCGGGGCAGAAGCCGGAGCCCATGCCGGAGTAGAGGAAGGTGTTGGAGGTCGAGCCGGAATAGTTCACGTAGACCTCGTAGTCGTGACAGTAGTTGGAGGTGGGGATGGTGTTAGCCCATGTGCCGTCGGCGTTCGGCGGCGGTTGGTAACTCACCGCCTGCCAGGGGCCGCCGGTCGTCACGTCGCGCCACATCACCTGCACGCCCCCCGACCCGTTCCTTGAGTAGCCGGCGACCGTCAGAGTATCCGGCGCTCCCCAACTCGCGTACGAGGGCTGAACCCACGCGACCTCCGCGAGCGGCGGCGTGGCGGGAGCGCCGCCCAGCGCCGGCCTTGAGCCCAAAGGTTGCCAGCACTTCGTGAGGTCGCCGTAGACGACCTGCCGGCCTCGGTTGAAGAACAGCAGCATCAGCGAACCGTCGGGATTTGTGCAGGAGGGGGTATTCGTGCGGCAATCGCCGAACAGATTCTGATTGAACACGTCGAACTGGTACCCGGTGGTCGGGACGGGAACGTTCATAACCTGCGCATAGAAGGTTTTGACCGGAAACATCTTCGGCTTATAACCGTTGACGCCTTCCCCGCAGGATGCGCCCGTTACAAAGCCGGTGCCGTTCGCGTCGAAGCTGTTGCAATCGTTCAGGAAATTGTCCCCGGTCGCGTCCGAGTGCTTTTGTGCTTCCCTAAACAAAGCCGCGGCGACCGCCTTCTGGTCGTTCGTCCAGATCACGTTTGCGCCGGCCGTCTGGAGCCCCATGACCGCGCTCGAAATACTCGTCATCAGCCCGAGCCCGTAGCCGATGGCCTGTTGCCCGTGGTTGAGGCTGATAATCTCGGCCGCGGGCGTCGCGGCTTGCAGTTCGCTGACCGTGCCGGTGCAAGGGCCGCGCGAGTCCGAGAGGCTCCAGGTCGTTTGCGAGATCTTGTGGACGCACACGCTCTCTTCCAGCGACAGGGTGAGGTTGATAAGGTTCTTGGCCGAGTTGACGTAGTAGGCGACGTTGCTGTCGCCCCGCTTGTATTTGTAAGCCGCAATCCACGCGAAGCCCGACGCGCCGACCGCGAAGTCGTCCATGCAACTGTTCGCGCCACGCCACCGGCCGCCGGAAAGGCCGCAGTCGGCGGCGCGGTTAAAGACGTAGCTGCCGATGACTCGACGTATCGCCGAATCGAGCGCGGGCGTGAGCCTTCCGTGATCCGCCAGCATGAGCCCCGACGCCATAATCAGGCTCACGTTAGCCCCCTCCAGCCAGCCCTGGTACGCCCCGACGGTCTTATTCACCACCGGGTGGTAGTAGCTCCCCGCGGCCAGCGTGTTGTTGATCTTTGCGAGCAAAGCGTCGCGGGCGGAGTCCAACGCGGCCGTGTTCGTCTCGGGGGCGTTAACGGGTTGCGCCGCGTCCTGAAAGATTAAGCCGTAGTCGGCTAAGTTTTTATTGACATCGTTCACGTAGACGGGGACGAAACTCCTTCCGGAGCCCCCGAGGTCCCTGTTCGCGTCGCAGGACTGGTCTAAAAGGTACGGGGGAGCCGGCGTCGGCTGCCGCACGTACGCACGTGACGACGCCGACGGCAGCGCCGAGGTGGAGAGCATCAGGAGCGCGGCCAAGAGCGCACGCACGCAGACAGAGTTTTTCACTACTTCCTCCTTCGCTAACGCATAAGGTTTTACCGACCGTTGTCTAAATGTGAGACGTGAACAGGGTGTGATTAATGCCGGCGGCTTCACCTGCTGAGCTCGTCGACCAGCCCGAGCAGCCTGCCCGGCGGCGCGAGCCCGTAAGCCTGCCTCCACTCGCCGCGCGGGTCGCTGCCGACGAGCACGACGGCCGTGTGCTCGCCTTTGCGCGCGACATCTCCGGTCAGGGCCAGGAGCAATTTATCAACCTGCGCTTTCTCGCCCGTGACGAGCCTCCAGCCGGGCCCCGCCCCGAATTTCTCGCCCCAGGCGCGTAGTCGCGCGGGGGTGTCTGTCTCCGGGTCGGTGCTCACCGAGATCAGATAAACGTCCTTCCCGACGCGCCCGCCGGACATGTTTTGGACTTTGGCGAAGTTCGCTCCGAGGGGCGGGCAGACGACCTTGCAGGAGGTAAAGATGAAGTTGATGACGACCACCTTACCCTTGACGAGGTCGGTGTAAAATCGCACCTCGCGGCCGTCCTGGTCGAGTAACGTCACGTCGGGAATCGTCGGCTTCGCGGCGGGCTGCCTCTCCGGCGCTCCCTCTTTAGCGGGGCCGTGCTCGTGCTGATGCTGCTGGTGCTGCCCCACCGCCTGACCAAAGGCGCTCGGAGACGCACCCTGCCATAAACAACAGACGGCGAGGGCCGCGGCAAAGAGTTTTTTCGGCCTGCCCGATGAGGCCGCTTCGATGTGATTGACACGGGCCATCGCGTCTTCCTCCGGTGAAAGTGGCAAAGCGTCGAAGCCCCGCCTTGATGTCGGGAGGCGGGGGCCGGTTCACGGCCCCCGCCCCTGTACATGGAAGCCGGGAGTTAACCGATCCTGATCATCCTGCCCTCCGAGGGCACCCCGTTACCTTTCAGGATGAACAGCATGTAGTAGCCCGGCGGGGCGTGCCGCCCGCTGGCGGGCGCGGTGACGTTCACCCCCCCGGACACCACCGAAACGATGGGAAGGGTGGCGAGCCTCTGATCCTCGTTGAACGAGTGCGTCACGGAGGAGAGCCGAACCATCGTCACCTTCGTGATGCTCGACGCGTGCGGCGTGCTCACTGTGAACGTCTGCCCGTAGCCGACCGACGCCGGGGCGTTGGTGAGCATCGGGCGCGCGCCCTTGAAGAGGTACGGCGGCGAGAAGATTTCCACCTCGTAATACGGGGTGCCGCCCGCGCCGAACCCCCCGCCGGTCGAGAGGACGCGCCCGTCGGGCAGCAGCAGGGCCGTCGAATGGTAGAGGCGCGGGATGCGCATGCTGGCGAGCGTCGTCCACTGCGGCCACGCCCCGGCGGGGTTCCACAACTCGGCCGCGTAGACCGCGCCGGCCTCGTTGTTGCCGCCCAGACTGGTGCCGCCCGTGACGAGCACTGTGCCGTCCGGCAGAACCGTCCCGTTGACGTGCCGGCGGGCGTTGGCCATCGGCGCGATGGTCTGCCAGGCGGGCGTCGTGGCGTTGAGGTTGATGATCTCGGCGGAGTTGGTCGGCGGGCTGCCGCCCCCCAGATTTATTATCTTGCCCGTGTCGTACATCACGGACGTGCCCTCGCCACGGTAGTAGCCGCCGCTCATCGGAGGCCCGGCCGTCCAGGCACCAGTCGTCGTGTTCAGGTAGCCCGTGTTGCCGCCGTCCGGGCCCGAGTTGAAGACCCTGCCGTCTTTAGGCGAGACGTGCATCCACGGGTAGAGCGCGAAGTCGCGCGCGGGGAGAGAGCGCCACGACTCCAGAGCCGGGTTGGCAACGTTCGTCTGCCAAACCTGCGGCGTGGTGTTGTGGCCGGAGCCCGTGTCCCCCGTGACGACGAGCACCTCGCCGTTCGCCAGCGTGGTGTTGGTCGGGTACCAGCGGCCGGCGTTCATGTCCGGGCCCGCCACCCACTGGTTGGTGTTGTATTTGAAGATGTTGGTGTGGGGCAGCCCGACCCCGTCGAGGTAGTTATGACCGCCGGTGACGAGCAGCCGTCCGTCCGGCAGCGCGGTGTGGCCGCTACAGAACATGTTGGTGCGGCCGTTAGCCACCGTCGTGAAGATGTCGGTCGCCGGGTCCCACACACGCGCCTGCGTGCTGAAAGCGACGTCGTTCCCGCTGCCGTCCTTGTCACGCGACCACGCCAGAACCTTTGAGTTGGGCAGCAGGGTGGTGTGAATGGCGACGAAGGGCCAGAGCTTGGAAGGCGACCACTCGCCCTGCTGGGCTCTCCCTTCCGCGGCGGGGCTGACCGGGTAGAGACGCCACTGTTGGTTGCCGCCGCCGACGTAGTCCCACTGGTGTATCTGCGCGCCGTTGACCGTCGAACCGCCGGAGACGTCGAGCGCCTTGCCGCTGTGCCGCGCCATGATGCGCGAGTAGCCTCCGCCGACGTCGATAATCTCCCACTGTTGGGCGGCCGTACCGTTCTCGTCGTGCTGCCAGACGGGCGTGCCGTTGCTGACCCCGCCGAGCTGTACGTCGAGCACCTTGCCGCTGTGCCGCGCCACTATCTTGTAGTAGCCGCCGACGGGGACGACATGAAACTGCTGGTTGCTGACCCCGAGGCAGTCCCACTGCAAGAGCAGCGCCCCGTTCGCGGTCGAAGCGCCGTCAACGTTCAGGCACTTGCCCGAATGTTTGGCGACGACTTCGTAATACGTCAGGGGTCGCAGCAGCCACTGCTGGTTGAGTCCGCCGACGTAGTCCCACTGGTGTATCTGCGCGCCCGTCGCCGTCGAGCCGCCGGCCACGTCGAGCGCCTTGCCGCTGTGGCGCGCTATCAGGCGCGAGTACCCGCCGCCCACGTCGATGATCTGCCACTGCTGGGCTGCCGAGCCGTTCTCGTCATACTGCCAGACGGGCGTGCCGTTGGTGAGAGCGCCGCCCTGAACGTCGAGCACCTTGCCGCTGTGGCGGGCCACGATCTTGTAGTAGCCGCCGCCGACGGGGATGACCCGCCACTGCTGATTAGTCCACCCGCCGCAGTCCCACTGGAGGACTCTCGCGCCGGCGGCCTGCGATTCCGCCTCGACATCCAGACACTTGCCCGAATGTCTGGCGACGATCTCGAAATAGGTGTCGGCCTGTGCCGCCGCCGTGGAGTAACAGAGCGTCAGGCAGAACAGGCAGGAAGTCAGGCGGAGGAGGGTGAGGAGGGCGCGAGGCGCACTGGCCGGGGCCGAGCGCGCCTCCTTCATCGGATGAGATTCAACGGCGTGCCGCGCGGCAATGCGAAAGGGCGAAGTTCTTTTCATGAAATAACCTCCGGGTCGAGGGCGCGACCGGCCGACC
>JBEVKV010000217.1:0-9241 GCA_040509515.1 Pyrinomonadaceae bacterium
TTTCGTCTATCCTTAACTTTTCCGTCTACCCTTTAAGAGCCCCAAAAAGCCAGAAGCCCTGTCCCGGCGCTCCCCCAAACGCGTAGGACAAGGCTCTTGACTTATCGTGCAGGGTGGGCGTTCCCCCGAAACCCGCCCTGCAACCCCTTGACGAGGAGGATAGTAGTGGGAAACGTTCGCGCGCGTTTTCCCGAACTATCACTTTTTTGTTGCCCGCGCCGCCAGAAAGCTCAGACGCCGACCCGGAACCTCGAAAGGGACGCCAGCAGGTGCGGCTTCCGCTCCACCTCTGAGAAGGTGCAGGCCACGAGCACGCGCCGCTTCTCGACCAGCACGACCATGTGTCCGGAGAATTTGCCGAAGGTGAAGTCGCCCTCGCGCTGGTTCTCCTTATCCTGCGGCAGCATCGCGACCTTCAGCGTCGCACGCACGGAAGAGTCCGCTTCGCCCAAATCGAGCACGTCCGAGGCGAAACGCTCGAAAAACTCGCGCTTGAGAAACTCCTGCCCCGCCTCGTTCAAATCCGACGGGAATTCGCCGATGGTCGCCAGCACGCCCGGCCCGTCCGGCGTCTCGACGCGCGTGACGCGGATCGGAATCTTCGCCTCTTCGCCGCCCTCGGCCCCTTCGCCCTTCTTCGCGGGCTCCGGCTGCGCGGCGGGGGCGGGCTCCGAGCCCTTCGCGCCCGCCTGACCCGGCGTCTGTACGCGCGGCGAGGCCGCAACAGCGTTGGCGGCGGCCAGAAGGACGAACGTCACGAGCGCGAAGCGCGTGGCCGACTCCGCTGTGCGGCGTCCGAGCAATGAATTGGGGCGGCGTGTACTCTCCGCTGCATGCTTCCGAAACGAAATCATCGGCTTTCTTCCCCCTTGCGGCGGACTCGTAGCAACGGGGGTGCCGCAAAGCAGACGGCGAGGCGCACCGGCGGCGGCGGGAGACAAAAATAAAGGAAGCCGCCTTTTCAAGCGGCTTCCCTTTTTTCTGCCTACGGCCCGGTGGACTGTGTGGATTAGCCTCTCTGAACTTCGTCTGCCTGCGGAGTCGTGCTCCGTAAACTACGCTTCAGGGATTGACGGCCATAGGCGATTACTGCTCGGTGCGTGGTGCTAATCCCTGTTCAGGAGACTCCAGCCACCTCACTGTGATTTGAATTCATATATTTTCGGATCACCTCCTTTCCAGTGTTGCGGCGATGATAGACGAGGCCCCCGCGCCCGTCAACCGTTATTTTCCGAAGCCCTCTTCGACGCCGCGCGCGAAGGCGGGGCGTCCGCCGACGTAGGTGGCGTGCGCGTGCTCGACGCCGAAGAAGTAGGCCAGCTCGCGGTAGTCCGCGCAGTCGTGCAGGACGAAGTCGGCGCGCTTGCCCGGTTCGAGCGTCCCCACTTCGTCCCCGCGGTTCAGGCTGTAGGCGGCGTTGACGGTCGCGGCCATCAACCCTTCGGCCGGCGTCATCTTCATGTGCGTCGAGGCGAGCGAGAGGATCATCGTCATCGAGGGCGTCGGCGACGAGCCGGGGTTGAAGTCCGTCGCGAGGACGACCGCGAGCCCGGCCTCTATCATCGCGCGCGCCGCCGGGTAGCGCGTCGAGCCGAGCGCGTAGACCGAGCCGGGCAGCAGAACCGGCTGCACGCCCGCGCGTCCGAGCGCCGCGACGCCTTCGGCGTCCGTGTGTTCGAGGTGGTCGGCCGTCTTCGCGCCCAAACCGGCCGCGAGCTGCGCGCCGCCGCCGCGCGTGAGCTGGTCGGCGTGGACGCGCAGGCTCAGGCCGTGACTCCGCGCGGCCTCCAACACGCGCCGCGACTCTTCGAGGGTGAAGACGCGCTCCTCGCAGAAAACGTCGCAGAACTCCGCGAGCCCCTCGGCCGCGACGCGCGGGAGCATCTCTTCGACGACGAGCCGGACGTACTCCTCGCGCCGCCCGCGGAACTCGTCCGGCACCTCGTGCGCGCCGAGGAAGGTCGGGACGTATTTGAGCCGCCCCCCCGCGTTCAGGCGTCCGACGACGCGCAGCATCTTCAGCTCGTCCTCGACCGAGAGGCCGTAGCCCGACTTCGCCTCGACGGTCGTCGTGCCCGTGCGCAAAAACCAGCGCTCGCGCCTGCGCGCCGACGCGAACAGCTCGTCCTCGCTCGCGGCGCGCGTCCGCCGCACGGTCGAGCGTATGCCGCCGCCGGCCGCCGCGATCTCCTGATAGCTGAGGCCCGCCGCGCGCTTCTCGAACTCGTCGGCGCGGTCGCCCGCGAAGACCGGGTGCGCGTGCGCGTCCACGAAGCCCGGCGCGACGACGCGCCCGCCCGCGTCCAGCACTTCGCACTCCGAGCCCACCGACGGCTCTATCTCGGCGCGCGTGCCGGCTCTTTCGATTACCCCGTCGCGGACGAGCATCGCGCCGCCCTCGACGATTGATAGCTCGCGCAGCTCTTCGCCGACACGCGGCCGCCGCGGCCCCGCGAGCGTGACGAGCTGCGAGCAGTTGACGACGGCCAGCGTCCCCCTCATCTCTTCTTTTCTTATCACTTATTACTTATCACTTATCACTCGTCACTCCGAAGAGGTGTGGTCGTGGACGATGCGCCAGCCCGCGTTGGTGCGGCGGAAGATGAGTGTGAAGCGGCCGTGCGGGGTGTCGCCGTCGCGCGTCAGTCGCCAGCGCCCGACGGCCATCATGTAGAACTCGCTGAGCGGCTTGAACTCAAGCTCGGAGAAGGCGAGCGTGCCCATCTTGGCGCGCGTGTCGTAGCGCGCCTTGTAGCGGTCGTGGACGACCTGCCAGCCGCGCGTGACGCTGTCGCCGGAGACTAAAGTCGTCTCCTCCTCGCGCGCGTAGCCGTCCATGTAGCCGGTCACGTCGCCGCGGTTCCACGCCGCCGCCTGCGACTCGATGACGGCGCGCACGGCCGCGACGTTCTTGTCCTCCTTCGGCGAACGCGGCGCGCGCCCGCGCCCCTGATAGCCGAGCACGACGGCCGCCAGCGCCAGCAGCGAGGCGACGGTGAAGAGGTGTTTTCTGCCCATTGTTTTTCTGCTCCCTTTCGGCGGCGAGGCGCGTGCGGAGGATACGCGGGGCGCGCGTCCGGTTCAAGGCTTCAGGCGCGCGCCGCGAGCCACGCGCGCACGTCGGCGCGCATCGCGGGGACGAACTCGTGCGCGGCGTCGTACGCGCGCGCCTCCACGTCCGCCGAGCGCGCGCGCAAAAGGTCTGCGTACCCGTTGACGCGCTCGGGCGGGTAGAACTCGTCGCGCGTGCCCGAGAGGTGCAGCACCGACGCGCGCGTCGCGCCGTAGGCCGCGGACGTGTCCCAGTCGCCGGGCATGCCGCCGCAGATGCCGACGACGCCGCGCAGGGCGTCGCGGTGCGTGAAGGCGAAGCGGTAGTTGAGCGCGCACGACTGCGAGAAGCCCAACAGGAAGACGCTCTCGCGCCGCGCCACGCCGCGCGCGACGAGCGCCTCGATTAAGTCGAGCACGGCGCGCTGGTGGAGCGCGACCGACTCCTCCGGCCGGAAGTTCGTCAACCACCCGAACCCGTAACGCAGAGGCGCGCCCTTCTCGCGCGGCTCCTTGATGTGCTGGTGCGGCCCCTGAAGCGTCGCCACCGCGAACCCCTCCGGCGCGTGCTGCCGCGCCTCCCGCATCATCCAACCCTTGTTGCTCCCATACCCGTGCAGCGCCAAGAGCAAAGGCGACGCCCCCGCCCCCGCCGCGTACACGTCATAAAACAACTTCACCTCCGCCGCCAAAGCCAAGTCCGTCGTCAGCGGCTCGCCTTCCTGAATCATCAGCCCTCCGTTTATCGCCGTTCTATTCCTTTGCGGTGGCTCCGGTGAGGAGTGTATGTGTTGCGCGGGGAATATATGTGAGGGGGGTGCGTGTGTCAACGAGGTGGATTTGGTCTTCTTGAGACGCTTCGCTGGCAGGACTGCCCTTGCGGGTCGCTTTGGTCGCACAGGTTCGGAGATAAGTCGGTGGGGTTTGCGTTTGAGTGACCGGGGAGAGGATTTTAGTTGTTAAAGTTCTCATCCGAGTGATTACAGTTCGAGGTTTACTTGTTTAACTTCTGATTCAAGTGACTCGTCCCGGAGTTTGAGCGATTTGGTTTCTGTGTTGAGTGACTGAATCTTTAAGTCGAGTTACTGAAGTTCGAGCTTGAGTGACTGGCGAGGGAAGTTATGCGGGTAATGTTCGAGGTTTAGGCGTTGGTGATGGGGGAGAAGTTGCTTGAATTCTATAGCGAAAAGCATATACTGCGCGTTCTGACGCCTCGCGCTTCTGGTTAGCTCATCCTGACTTCACAAACGGAGGTAAGAACGATCATGGCAAGAACCAAGCGCAGTTCCGCCGTCCTTGAGACCGCACGGCAGATACTTGCCGGTCTCAAAGCAATCACGCCCAAAGCCAACTTCGGCCCCGCGCTCGACATAGACCTGTACGAGCAGGAGGCCAACGACCTCAGCACCAGCCTCGACATATACAACGAGACGATTACTCTTCTCGACCGCCTGCAAAACGAGCTGGAAGAGAAGGAAGCGCGAGTCAAAGACAAGAGCAGACGCATGCGCGCCGCCACCGGCGCGCATTACGGCCTCAACAGCAGCCAGTATGAGGGAGTCGGCGGCACGCGCACCGACGACTACAAACGCCCCTCAAGAAAAAAGCCCGGCACCAGCTAGACGCCGACGCGACCACAACCGCCGAAGGCCGTAGTCGCGTGGCGGATAATCTTAATTGACGTAGCCGCCCGGCTCGCCTCCCCCGCCGTCTTCCTCGTCGGGTGCGGGAGGGGCGAGCGCGGGTGTTGTTGTTTCTTCTTCAAGGCTCCAAATCTCATACAAGTCGGGGGGGACTTCGGTGACGAAGCGGGAGGGGCGTTGGAGGACGGACTGTCTTGAGGAGTAGTCTGTGACCATCAAGGGATAGGTGATGTAGAGCTGGTCGCGGGCGCGCGTGAGGGCGACGTACCAGAGGCGGCGCTCCTCCTCTTCGCCCTCGGCGTCGCGCAGGGAACGGGGCGAGGGGAACTTGCCGTCGGCGGCCCAGAGGATGAAGACGGCGCGCCATTCGAGCCCTTTGGCTTGGTGGACGGAGGAGAGCGTGAGGAGTTCGTCGTCGTCGCCGCCTTCGACTACATCTTCGGCGGTGAGCCCCAGCGGCGCGCCGTAGCGCTCGGTCGAGAGCAGCGAAAGCTCCGCGAGGAATTCGTCGGCCGACGTGTAGCGCGAGGCGTAGTGTGCGAGCTGGCGCAGGTCTTCGAGCCGCGCCTCCGCATTCTCGTAAGAGTTCTCCAAGTGCTCCTCGTAACCGCGCGCCAGCACCGTCTCGATCTGCCGCGCGGGGCTGGTGCGCACCTCGTCCTTCACAAGCTCTTCGAGGAGCGCGCGAAAGCTGGGCCAGCCCGCGCCGCGTTTGGAGGCCGCCGCGTCGGCGTCGCCCCGGACGACGAGCGCGAGCGGGTCGGGCGCGTGTGCGATGCGCTCCCAGACGCGGTTGGCCGTCGCCGCGCCGACGTTCGGGATGAGTCGGAGCACACGCTTCCACGCCAGCTCGTCGCGCGGGTTGGCGACGAGCCGCAGGTACGCGACCACGTCCTTGATGTGCGCCTGCTCGAAGAAGCGCATCCCGCTCCGCACGCGGTAGGGGATGCCGCGCCGCGTCAGCTCGAGCTGTAGTTCGAGCGAGTGGTAGTGCGAGCGATAGAGCACGGCCAGCTCGTTTAAAGGCGTCCCCTCGTCGCGCAGCTCAAGGATGCGCGAGGCGACGAAGGCGGCCTGCTGGTCTGCGTCGCGGCACGGGACGAGCCCCGGCGCGAGACCCTGCGACGGACGCGCCGCGCGCAGAGTCTTCGTGAACTGTCGCCGGTTCGAGGCGATGGAGACGTTGGCGACCGCCAGAATCTCGGGCGTCGAGCGGTAGTTGGTCTCCAGACGAAAGACGCGCGCCTCCGGGTAACGCTTCGGGAACTCGTAGATGCCCTCGACCGACGCGCCGCGGAAGGCGAATATCGACTGCGCGTCGTCGCCGACGACCATCACGCTGCGGTGCTTGACCGCGAGCAGGTCTACTATCTCGGCCTGCAACTTGTTCGTGTCCTGATACTCGTCGACGAGTATGTGCTCGAACTGCTCCTGATAGATGCGCGCGACCTCCGCGCGCTCTTCCAACAGACGCTTCCAGTTGAGCAGGAGGTCGTCGTAGTCCATCACGTTGCGCTCGCGCTTGCGCTCCATGTAGAGGCGGTCGACGCGCGTGACCGCTTCGGTCAGCGGCTCGAAGAACGGGTAGCGGCGCGGGATTACGTCCGAGATGGGCGTGTCGGTGTTGGTGGCGAAGCTGATGATGTCCTGTAGGACTTCGGGCTTGGGGAAGCGGCGGGCCTTCGTGTCCACGCCGGCCTCGTCCACGCAGGTGGAGATGAAGTCCTTCGCGTCCTCAACGTCGAGGATGGAGAAGCTGGAGGTGTAGCCCAGACTTTCGGCGTGGCGACGCAGGACGAGGTTGGCGATGCGGTGGAAAGTGCCGCCCCAGACGCGGCGCGCCACGTCCGAGCCGCCGCCCGTCAACTGCTCGACGCGGCGGAGCATCTCGCGCGCGGCGCGGTTGGTGAAGGTCGCGAGCATGACGCGCGCCGGCGCGACCCCGTGCTCGACGAGGTACGCGACGCGGTAGGTGATGGCGCGCGTCTTCCCCGACCCCGCCCCCGCGATGACGAGCGCCGACCCCGAAGGCGCGGTCGCCACCGCCAACTGCTCCTCGTTCAGCTCCTCGCGGTAGCGCGCGAGCCTGTCCGGCACCTGCGACCCCGCCGGCCTCTTAATGACGTAGCGCTTCATACCTCAGTCTTCGGCTTATAGCACGCCCGGAGCCGTCGCGTAAATCAGCCCGCACGCGCCCGCGCGCTCCGTGCTACCATGTGCCCACGTCAGCGGGGGCCGCCAACTCACACGACGGGAGACAAAGCCATGTCTGTTGAAGTAGCCATACCAGTCCGGATAACCAGACATCGTTTCACCGTCAACGAGTATGAGCGGATGGGCCAAATCGGAATCTTCTCGGAAGACGAACGTGTGGAGCTTGTCTGCGGGGAGGTTATCGAGATGTCGCCCATCGGCAATCGCCACGCCGCCTGCGTTGACGCCTTCGCCGAGCTTTTGAGAGAGCAACTCGGTCGCAGCGTCATCGTCCGCGTTCAAAACCCAATCCGGTTGGACAACTACTCAGAGCCGCAGCCGGACATTAGCATCCTCAAGCGGCGCGACGATTTTTACAGGCACGCGCACCCCGGGCCGGGGGACGTGTTGCTCGTCATCGAGGTGTCGGACACGACGCTGGAATACGACCGGAAGGTCAAGGTGCCGCTCTACGCGCGCGCGGGCGTCCCGGAAGTGTGGGTCGTCAACCTCTCCGACGAGCGGATAGAAGCTCACGCGGCACCTTCGGGCGGCGACTACCAGTCCGTTAACGTCTACGCGCGCGGCGAAGAGGTACAGTCGCGCTCGCTCGCGGCGCTGCGCGTGGGCGTCGCCGAAGTCCTCGGGTGAGGCGGCTGTAAAATCGTTGACATCAGGTTTTCGCGGGAATATCCTCTCGACTCTCCCCTCGCTCTTTCCTGTTGACGAAAGCCTCAGCTTCGTCAGCCTCTCTAACCAACAACACAGAGGAGGGCTCTCGTGTCCAAAGTCTTCTTGCACAAACTGTCGTGGAAGTTCTTCGCGCTCACGCTCATGCTCGGCTGCCTGCTCTTCCTGCCGGCGACCCGCGAGGTACAGGCGGACGAAGAGTGCTGCATCTCCCAGTACAACACCTGCAACTCGGGGTGCGGCTGCACGTACGACCCGGCGACCGGGCAGTGTCACACCAACGTCACCTGCGAGACCAACTGCCAGCAGCAGTACGCGACCTGCACGCAGACGGGCGGAACCGGCTGCCCGCCGCAGCAGCCCAAGACTCCGTGCGAGGAGTGCCTCGACAACTGCGACTCGATGTACGACAGTTGCCTGGCCTCCGGGAGTCAGACGCCTCAGCAGTGCGCCTTCATACGTTACAGGTGCAAGCAGAGGTGTAACACCGCCTGCATCTACTGACGCGCCGCCGCCTGACGGGAGCCGTCGCCCGCGCTGGCTGCGGCTCCCGTTTTATCTCGCCCGCACGTCGCCCGGACGCGCGCTTCGGCGTCGGCTTTTGCATTTGCGGCGGGCGGCGGTTAGGATGCTCGCGCGGACTCTTCGGGAAAATTCAGAACAGCCATAGCGAGGTCAAGCGAGATGAAATTTCCGGGCGGGATGAACCTTCAGCAGATGATGAAGCAGGCGCAGGCCATGCAGGAGAAGATGCAGAAGGAGATGGAGGAGATGGTGGTGGACGCCACGGCCGGCGGCGGCGTCGTCACCGTCCAGATGCGCGGCACCAAGGAGGTCGAGTCCATTAAAATCGACCCCGAGGCGGTCAAGGAGGGCGACGTCGAGATGCTCCAAGACCTCATCGTCGCCGCCGTCAACGAGGCCGGCCGCAAGATTGACGAGGCCATGAAGTCCAAGCTCGGCGGCATGATCCCGCCGGGTCTCATGTAGCCCGATGCTCGAATACTCCGAGCCCGTCACCAAGCTCATCGACGAGTTCAAGCGCCTGCCCGGCATCGGGCACAAGTCGGCGCAGCGGCTCGCCTTCCACGTCCTGCGGATGCCGCAGGCCGACGTGGAGCGCTTCGTCACGGCGATGGAGGAGGTCAAGCGCAAGATCGTCTCCTGCACGGTCTGCAACAACCTGACCGACGTCGAGCCCTGCCGCTTCTGCGCCTCGACCTCGCGCGACCGCTCGATTATCTGCGTCGTCGAGGAGCCCTACAACCTCGTCGCCGTCGAGAAGACGCGCAGCTATAACGGCCTCTACCACGTCCTGCACGGGAGCCTCTCGCCCATCCGCGGCTTAGGCCCCGAAGACCTCCGGCTCCAGAACCTCCTGCCGCGCCTGCGCCCCGAGAACAACGACGGCGTCGAGGTGCGCGAGGTCATCCTCGCCACCAACCCGAACACCGAGGGCGAGGCCACGGCCGGCTACATCAGCCGGCTGCTCAAGCCCCTCGGCGTCCGCGTCACGCGCATCGCCATGGGCATGCCCGTCGGCAGCGACCTCGAATACGTCGATGAAGTGACGATGGACAAGGCCCTCACCAATCGCCACGAAATGTAAATTGCACAAGCCCGCGCGTTAGCAACGGCGATACAATCAACTTGACTGTTACGCC
>JBEVKV010000218.1:0-8697 GCA_040509515.1 Pyrinomonadaceae bacterium
GCCATCCGCCTCGCGCCCTCGGCGTCGCCCGAGTCGAGCGCGATCTGCACCTGAAGAATCTTCGCCGGGAGGAAGTCCTGATAGTAGCGCTCAAGCTCGCCGGCGCGCACGCGCGCCAGCTCAAGCTGGCCGTCGCGGTAGAGCGCGTCGGACATGAAGTAGAGCCCGAGCTTCGAGCGCGGCTCGGCGTCGAGCACGGTCTTGAGGTCATTGATGGCGTCCTTGAGCTTGCCCGAGTTGCCGTTCATGCGCGCTCGCAGGAAGAGCGCGTCGGCGTCCTTCGGGTTGCGCTTGATCAGCTCGTCGACCTGCGTCGAGGCGGCCGCGGCGTCGCCGCGCTGGAGGCTGATTTCGCCGAGGCGGTAGCGGCCGCGCGTGTAGTCGGGCCACGCCTTGACGATCTCCTGATAGAGCCCGGCGGCCTCGTCCGAGCGGCCGACCGTCGCGTAGTAGTCCGCGAGCCGCGCGCGCCCGTCGGGCTTGTCCCAGTCGAGCTGCGCCCAGGCTTTGTAAGCCTCCTCGGCCTTGTCCTGCCGGTTGTTGACGAGGTAGTAGCTGGCGAGCACCCAGCGCACGTCGCGGTTCTCGGGGTCGACCTCGACGGCCTTGCGGAAGGCGTTCTCGGCGTCGGCGGTGCGGCCGGTCTGCGTCAGGAACTTGCCGTACTCGACGTGCGCGAGCGACGAGCGCTCGTTGACCGCGACGGCCTGCCGGTAGACGTTTTCGGCCTCCGACGGGCGGCTGGTCTGGAGGTAGAAGCGCGCGAGCCCCATGTACGACTCGACGCGCTTCGGGTCGAGCGCGACCGCCTCCTTAATCATAGTTTCGGCCTTCGCCGAGTCGCCCTTGAAGAAGACGACGTTGGCCTGAAGGATGCGGCCGTCGGGGTTGTTCGGCTCGCGCGCGGCGATCTCGTTGGCGAGGCGCTCGGCCTCGCCCAGCATCTCGGCGTTCTTCTGGCGGCCGTAGGCGAGCAGGTAGGCGTTGGCGAGCCGGACGCGCGCCGGCACGTTCGCCGGGTCGAGCTTGACCGTGTTCTGCAACTCCTCGATGTACTCGCCGCCGCGCCCGAGCTGCTCGTAGGCCTGCGCGAGCCCCCAGTGCGCGGCCGCGAGGTTGGCGTCGATCTGGATCGCGTTGCGGAAGTGGAGCGACGCCTCCTGCCAGTTGCGCGACTTGAGCGAGGCTTCGCCCTCCGAGAGGTATCGGGCCTTGTCTTTCTCGGGGTTGCTACAGCCGGCGGCGAGCAGGACGAGGCAGGCGAGCAGGACGGCGAGCGGCGCCCGGGCGCTCCGGGCGCGGCGGCACTCTTGAAGATTCATCTGACGGGCACTCCTTCTGAACGGTCGGCCCGGCCGGCGGCCCGGCAGACCGGGGCTAGTGGCCCGGCCGGGCGCGCCTTGCTGGCGCGGTCGACGCTTCTTGGCTTCTACTTCTCTTCTACTTCAAAGGCCGCCGGCTCCGGACTCTCGGGCGGCGGGCAAAGCCGCTTCGAGACTCTTCGGCGGGCGGGTTCCGGTCGGCCGCCTCCGCGGCGGGGCGTGCCGGGAGCGACAAGCTTTAGAAAACGCCCAACGGCGTTTCTATTCCTTAAGATGCCCCCCCCGTGACGAAAAAGCAAGAACCGACTTCGCCGACGGACTCGGGCTTGAAAGCCGACCCGCCCCGACTTTAGTCGGGCACGTAGGCCGGGAGGTTCGGGGCCACCGACGCGGCGAACCGCGTGGCGGTCTCGGCCGCCTCGCGCTCCGAGCCGCGGAAGGGGACGAGCACGCGCACCATCGCGCCGTCCGAGCGGCGCAGCCGTATGCTGTCGAAGACCGTATAGACCTTGTCCACGTACTCGTTGGCGACGGCGCGGCCGCGCCCCTGATACCAGTAGAGCATCAGCATCCGGTCGTTGCCGTGCTCGATGACGTAGCTGTTGGCCTCGAAGGGCGCGCGGCCGTCCGCGGGCTTGACTTCGACGGTCGAAGGCTCCTGCAGCACCCAGCCGGAGCCGGGCAGGCAGTTGAGCGGGCTGTGGTAGGTCGCGCCCGCGCGCTGCGTCGCGTAGTAGCCGACGTAGAGCGAGGCCGTCCGGCCGCCCTCGCCGACGTAGTCGCGCGAGACGTAGTCATCGGCGCGCAGGACGGCTTCGGTCGCGGCGTCGAAGCGCGCGTCGGCCCCGGCCCTGCGCCAGCCGTCGACCTCCACGGGGAACTCGGCGAGCGCGCGGCGCGGGGCGCTCGCCTCGCCGGCCGCCGCCCAGAAGTTGACGACTACGCCGCCCACGAGGAGCAGCGCCGCCATCGCCCAGAAGTGTGTCGCGCGTGTCTTCATAAAAACTCAGCCCAGCATAACAACTCAGCCCGCCGTCCGCTCGTTCCCGCCGACCGACATCGTCGCGCCCGCGGGCGCCGCCGCCACCGCGCCGCCGGCCGCGAGCGGCCCGGCGTCACTTTCGGCGTCCACGGCTTCGGCCTTCGACGCGCCGCCGCCCTTGCCGCGCCCGCCGCGCGTCGGGTTGAAGCGGTCGAGCAGCCAGCCGAAGGCGAAGAGCAGCAGGAAGGCGACGACGTAGATGACCCAGCCCGAGAACTCGTGGAAGAAGCCGTCGGCGACCTCAGTCCCGTAGAAGCGCGAGAGGACGCCGGTGCCGCTGACGCGCGCGGCGTTGGTGATGATGGCGATGGGCACCGCCGCCAGCACGATGAGCGCGGCGCGCAAACGCCGGAAGCGCGCGAGGCGCGGGCCGCCCGTGCCGCCCTCGTCGGACGGCCCCGTGAAGTATGCGAAGACGACGGCCAGCGTGACGAGCGTCATCAGGCTGCGGATGCCGCTGCACGCCTCGACCACTTCGAGCTTCTTCGTCGTCGTCGAGCCGAGCGGGAACAGCTCGATGACGTTGCCCTCGCGCAGGACGGGGATGTCAAAGAGCCGCATGGCCGCGACCGCGCACCGCGACGCGAAGAGCTGGAGCGGGAAGGCGACCTTGTTGAAGAGGATCGTCGGGACGGGGATGGCCAGCGCCAGCAGGAAGAGCGGCACGACGACGGCGCGCAGCAGACGCCACCCCCAGAAGTAGACCGCGAGCCCCGCGAGCAGCAGGACGAGCGACATGCGCTGCGTGAACAGCTCGGCCCCGGCCGTCCCGACCCAGAGCATCAGAAGCGCCGCCGCCGCCATCGACGCGCCCCACACGACGCGCGGGCGCTTCTCAAGCCCGGCCAGACGGTCGCGCTCGACCCACAGGATGTAGCCGATGACGAACGGGATGAGCAGGCCGTGCGAGTAGTTCTCGTCGTCCCACCAGAAACGGCCGAGGCGCGCGAGCACGCCCCAGTAGGCGAGCGCCACCGCGGCCGCGATCAAGAGCGGCTTCCAGATTTTTTCGGGCGAGATGGATGGGGGCATTGGGGCTAAAACTTCCGAAGGCCGGGGGCCGGCGCTTCGCGGGGACTCGAAGCAAACGGGGCGCGCCGCCGCCGGCGACCCGGTCACGCGCGCCGTTTAAAGCTTAACCCATCGGGGGACGGGCGGGCAACAAGATTAAAAGGGGAAGGGGGGAAGGGTAAGGGTAAAGGGGTCGAATACCTTTCCCTTTACCCCTTCCCCCTTCCCCACACCGTGTGCGCGCTACCACTGCCTGAAGCGGTCGCGGTACTCGGTGGAATCGAGGAAAGCTTTGACCATCTCGGCGCGCCGGTAGTCGCCGCCGAACTCTTCGAGCTTGCCCAACCAGTGTGCGTACCCGACGGGGTCGGGGTTGCGGCGCAGGTAGCCGAAGTACTGCATCAGCACGAACGCCTTGTTGGTTTCGAGCCGCGAGAACTCTTCGTTCTCGATGACCTGCGCCAGCACGTCGGCGCGCGGCGCGCCTGAGGCGAGCGACGCCACGAGCGCGTCGCGCTCCGCCGCCGCCGGCATGACGCCCATCGAGGCAAAGAGCGAGTCCACGAACTGGGCGTCGTTCAGTTGGTCGTAGCGCGAGCGGAAGTCCGCGCGCTGCACCCAGGCCGTGTAGAAAGCCTTCTTGTTGGCCGTGAGCTTCTCGCGCCAGCCCGCCTCGCCGACGACGACGCCCTTCCCGACCTCCTGCGTGTCGGCGATGAACTCGTTAAAGAGCACGGTGCGGCCGAGCGAGCCCTTGTAGAGGCGGTGGACGACGTAGCCCGTCTCGTTGAACTCGATGGAGCGGTAGTAGGCGGCCGACACGTCGATGCGCATCGCCTCGACGCACGCGGCGCTCTCCCCGCAGTCCTTGATCTTCTGCGTCCAGTAGGCGCGCCCCGTCTCGTCCGGCTCGCGGCCGAGGAAGTCTACGTAGTGCTGGCGGACGAAGTATTCGGAGTAGTCCACGGGGTTCTGCACGTTGCCGTAGGCCATCAGCACGTCGGCCAGCTCAAGGAAGTCGATGGCCTTCTGGAGCGCGGTCTTGACCTCGGCGAGCTGCGACTGCGAGGCGTAGGAGTTGGCGGCCGCGGCGTGGCCGAGCGCGCTCGAAAGCGCGTTCTCGATCCGCGCGGCCGCCGGGTAGAGCGCGCGCTCCGGGCCGAACTCGACGTAAGCCTCCTGAATAGCCGCGACGACGGCCGCGACGCGGTCGGTCGGGTCGGTGAGGAGCGCGCTGGTCTGCGTCACGCCGGCGGTTCCGGCGAGCGCGTTGCTCAAGTCCTGCGCGTCGCGCCTCGCCTTGTGAATGGCGCTCTTCGCCTTGCCGCCCACGGGCGTGGGCGTCGGGGTGGCCGTGGGCGCGGGCGTCGGGGTCGCGACCGGCGTCGGAGTCGGAGTCGGAGTGGCGACGGGCGTGGGGGCAGGCGTCGGTGTGGGTATCGGAGTGGGAGTGGGCGTCGGCGCGGCCGCGTCGTCGATGCGCGCGATGAAGAGGTCGACGCGCCCCGAGTTGTTCCAGTTCGACGAGTAGGCGACGAAGCGGCCGTCGTAGCTGATGGTGGCGCGCGGTATCTCCCAGTAGTCCTGCGCCTTCGAGCGGTGCTGCAGCAGGCGTCGGAACTGCCCCGAGCCGTCGGTCTTCACCAGCACCAGCTCGTCGTGGAAGAGACCGGGCTCGGTGCCGTAGCCCTTGAAGCTGTAGAACGACGCGAGCGCCCACGTCTCGTCGCGCGAGAGGTGCGAGAGGTGCTCGTGCATCCAGTCGCCGCCGAGGTCGAGCACGGACTGCACGCGGTGCGGGTCGTTGAGCGAGCGCTTGAGGAAACGGTTCTCGTCGTTGTCCCACGCGATCATCGTCCCCGCGCCCACGTCGCCGTGGCCGGGCGCGTAGTCGGGCGCGCCGTCGACGAGCCCGGCGCGCGCGCCCGTCGCGAGGTCGAGGATGTAGGTGGCCTTGCCGGCCGGGTCGGGCTGCGAGAGGTAGAGCGTCAGGTAGCGGCCGCTCTTGTCGATGCGCACCTCGTCTTCGAGCGTGCTGCGGTTGTCGACGACGACCGTGTCGGTCGAGCGGCGGTAGACGGTGTAGCCGACCGTCCTGTAAGAGCCGTTCTTGTGCGTGAAGGCGAAGGTGTCGCCGTCGGCGCTCACGCTCATCTGCCAGAGGTAGTCGCCGGGCGCGAAGGTGGCGTCCTTCGAGAAGTCGTGGACGAGCGTGTACTGGCGCGTGCGCGCGTTGAGCGCCCAGAGCTTCGGACCGGCCCAGCCGAGCAGGAAGAGCGTGTCGGGGTCGGTCGCGCTCCAGATGGCGCCCTCGTTAATCGTCGTCCCGTTGTCGGGCAGGCGCGGGATGACGAAGTAGTCGCCGAGCTTGAAGTTGACCGGGTCGAAGGAGTAGACCGCGTCGCCCGTCTGGTAGCGCTTAACCAGAAGACGCGTCGAGTCGGCGTTCAAGGTCGGCCAGTGCGGGTAGAAGGTGCCGTTCAAATTCCCGTCGCGCGCGTCCGTCACGCGCATCACCTCGGTGCCGAAGACGGGGTCGCGGAACGTCCCGCCGGCCGCGGGCAGCGCGGGCAGAGCCGGCTCGGGGAAGACCGTCCGCACCGACTGCGCGGCGGGCGTCCGCGCGCTCGCGGACGGTGCGGCCGAGAGCAGCGCGGCGGCCGCGGCTAAGACGAGGGCGAAGCTGAGAAGGCTGTGGAAGGAGAAGCGTGCGGACCGGCTTGGAAAAAACATTGTGCCTCACTTCGGTAACCGGACGATCTCGGCAGATTGCTCTGCGAGACTCCTGGCTTTGCGGACCCGCATCGCTGCGGGGGTGCCTTTGGTCGGTGACGGAACAGCCTCCCCCTCGGGGCGGCTAAAAATTTTCGGTGTGAGTCGGCGAGGGCGCGCGCCGGAACATCGGGACGCACGGGCGCGCGTTCTTTGACGGTATTGTCACGGGGACGTTTTATGAAAGCCGGGGCGTCCGGACTGGAATGAGTGTGAAGAGTTGCCGGGAGATGAACCACGCGGAAGGGTCGTGCGCTAAGCGTGGTTCTAAGCCGCGCCGGGACGTTCGGGCGGAGTGGGACTCCGACCCGCGCGTTTCCCGAAGCCACGGCTTTAGGATCGCCTTCGGCAACCAGACAATCTTCCCGGCCCGACCTGAAATCGGACGCCGGAGAGATTCACGGCTTTGCGTCCCTGCCTCGCGGCAGGTTTGCCCTTATCGTGTGCAATCTCGCCTTGGGAAAGACCTTCGTCGCCCTCTCGCGGGCGACGTGTATACACAGTAAACAGTTTTTTGCCATGTTGTCAACAGCCTTTTTTTTGAGCCGCGTTTTGGCCGCGCAGCGCGCTTTTTCGCCCGAAAAACGCGCGGCCCGGGCGTCCCTTTTTTAGAGATTGTCAGGCGGTTTCCCGAAACCATATAATCCTTGCGGCGGCTTTTCTCATGAAGGCCGCCGGCCGCCCCGGTCTGAAGCCCGCCGCGCTTTTGCCGCACAGGCGATTCCCTTTCCAAACCGCGGAAGTCTTATTGCGAGGAGACGTTTATGACCGAAACCGGATCGGAGCTTGTCGAAAACCTTTTGGCCCGGCCGGACGTGCACGAGCAGTGGGAGGGGCACTATCGCACGGCGGAGAACGAGCGTTTCTACGAGGCCGCCTTCGACTACATCGCGCGCGTGCTCGCGCCGCCCCCGGACGCGACCTTTCTCGACGTGGGCTGCGGCCCCTGCGCACACTCCCTGCGGCTCGCGCGGCGCGGCTTCAACGTCCGCGCCGTGGACTTCTCCGAGAGCGCGCTTGAGATGGCGCGCGCCAACCTCCGCGCGACGGGGATGGAGGAGAGAATCAAGCTCCAGCGCGAGAGCCTGCTCGGGCTCTCCTTCCCCGACGAGAGTTTCGACTACGTCCTCTGCTGGGGCGTGCTGATGCACATCCCCGAGGTCGGGCGCGCCGTGAAGGAGCTTTCGCGCGTCGTCAAACCGGGCGGCGCGCTCGTCGTCAGCGAGGGCAACACAGACTCTTGGGAGGCGGTCGCGCTGCGCGCCGTCAAAAAACTGGCGGGGCGCGAGAAGGCCGACGTGAAGCGGACAGAAGCCGGCACCGAATACTGGAAGGCCGCCGCGGACGGGGCGCTGGTGACGCGGCAGGCGGACGTCGGCTGGCTCGTGCGCAGCTTCGAGGCCGGGGGGCTGCGGCTTGAGAAGCGCGCCGCCGGGCAGTTCTCGGAGGCTTACGCGATGGTCGGCTCGCCCGCGTTGCAGCGTCTCGTCCACGGCTTCAACGACCTCTGGTTCAGGCACGTACGCTTCGCGCGCCCGGCCTACGGCCAAATTCTCTTCTTCCGGAAACCGAAGTGAGCGACAGCCGACGACCCGACGGACGGGACGCGCCCGTGCGCCTGCTCGCGCTGATGGAGGCGACGACCGTCACGGGCCCCGCCAAGCTCCTCATAGACTTCTGCGGCCGCGCACGCGCGCTCGCCGACGCCGAGTCGGGCGCGACGCGCGTCGAGACTTCCGTCGTCACCTTCCAGCGCGGCGACCCGTCAGCGCCGAACCGCTTCGTCGAAGCGGCGCGCGCCGCGGGCGTCGAGGTGGACGTAATCCACGAGCGTTTCCGATTCGACCCCGGCGTCGTCGCACAGCTCCGGCGCGTCTTCGAGCGGCGCGCGCCCGACATCGTCGAGACGCACATGATCAAGTCGCACTTCCTCGTCAGGCTGGCCGGGCTCGCGCGCCGCCGCCCGTGGGTCGCGTTCCACCACGGCTACACGACGACCGACGTGAAGATGCGGCTCTACAACCAGATCAACCGGCTGACGCGGCCCCACGCGACGCGCGCCGCGACGGTCTGCGGCCCGTTCGCGCGCCAACTTGAGCGCGCCGGCGTCAGACCCGAGCGCATCTTCGTCCGACACAGCTCGGTCGCCGCCGCCGAAGCGCGCGCGGGCGAAGGTGAAGCGCGCGAAGTTCGCGCGCGTCTGGGCATGGCTGAGGGCGAGCGCGTCATCCTCTCCGTCGGCCGGCTCTCGCGCGAGAAGGGTCACGCCGACCTCGTGCGCGCGCTCGGACATCTCGCCGAGACAAATCCCGAGTTGAAGTTTAAGGCCGTCATCGTCGGCGACGGGCCGGAGCGCGCAGGGCTTGAGGCGGAGGCCGCATCGCTCGGTTTGAAGGAGCGAATCGTCTTCGCGGGGCACGCCGACGACGTGCGCCCGTTCTACGCGGCGGCGGACGTGTCGGCGCTGCCGTCGCACAGCGAGGGGTCGCCGCTCGCGCTGCTCGAAGCGATGGCGGCCGGGCTTCCGGTCGTCGCCACGGCCGTCGGCGG
>JBEVKV010000219.1:0-15603 GCA_040509515.1 Pyrinomonadaceae bacterium
GGGGCATAAAGTTTAGGTTTGTTGACTTGAGTTCTTGTATGCGAATGACGGCCGCTCGGGTGGCCGCCGGGGGGGTGGTGGCCGCCCACGGCTGGGGTGATCGGAATCCGAGGGCAGTGGCTCGGCCCTCCGCCGCTCAACTCTTCGGGTTCGTTATCTCTTGCTTCTTGTCGAAGACTTCGAACTCGACCTCCTTTGGCTTCGCATCGGGGGATTTGAATTTGAGGACGAAGGTCTTCTTGGCCGCCGAAGAGGTCGCGCCGAGCGACCTGAGTCCTGTCATCCGCAGGCTCTTGCCTTCGTTCTCGGGGGCGAACCTGACCTCCTGATCCTTGTAGGTGATGCTCGCCACGTCCCTCAGACCATCGCCCACGATTACCGCCTCGTCCTCGTTTACCGTCAGCGTGTCCTTAGCCTTCGGCGGTGTAGGCTGAGGCGGTGTGAGTTCCGGCATCCCGATGACGAAGGGCTGCCCGTCCCCCCTCCTGAAGACGATGAACTTATTGGCGGTGACCTGCGCCGCCTTCAGGGTGAGAACGCGCAACGTGTCGCCGGCGCTCCGGTCGCCGATGGGGTCCCACCCCTGGGGCGTAGGCGAAACCACGCTCAGTGTGCTAAGGAGTTTGCCGGAGGCGAGGAACTTGACGTTATCGCCCTCCCGCTCCAGCAGCACCAGCCGCACCATCGGGTACCCCGACGTATGGTCTCTGAGAGGCGCGGCGGCGAGGCAGGACTGTGCATCCCCGCTCTCGGGCGTGAGTATCATCTGAACCCTCATCTCCGGGTTGGCGGCGAGCACAGAGTTCGGTACGACGGCCGACAGGAGGTCTTTGACCTTCTCCTTCTGATCGTTCAGCGCGCTCCTGTCGTCGCTCTCCCGCAGGATCGGCGCGTCGGAGAACCCGAACACGCGCGAGCCGAAAACGAAGACGAGGGGTAGGAGGTGCAGGTGATTCACGTCGGCGACGCGCACCCGCACGCGCACGCTGCTGTTCGCCTCGTCGACGGGTGTGACCTCCGGTGTGCCGACCGATATCCCGGCGCAGTTGTCGGTACGGAATCGCAGCGGCACCTCCGTGCCGTCATGCGCCAGGAGAACGACCTTTTTACTGGCCAGGTCGGAGGCCGAGGCGATGAAGCGGATGCCCTGGTGGTCGTGCTTGAAGCGCGCCCCCTCGGTCAGCAGCGTCGAACCTATGCGGATAGTGGTTCCCGGCAGGAAGCGCCCCGGCACCCGCAGCAGCAGTTGTCCGCCCCCGAGGTCTTCCAGGTGGTCGGCGGTGTTGAAAGCCCTGGGGTCGAATAACAGGCTGTACCGCGGGATGTCGAAGTCGCGGAACATCTCGCGGTACGAGCCGCGGATCAGGTCGCCGACGATGCCCGACTTGCGGTCGTACTTACGCCAGTAGGTGCGAACGCTGACCTTCCCGATCTGGCCGAAGTTGCGCGTGGGGCGTACAGGAAAGGCCAGCTGCACGAAGGTCTGCTTCAAGCCGGACTTGATGTAGCGTTGGCCGAGTACGGGCCGGAACTGCCATCTGAACCCGATCTTCTCCCCGTCCGCCGGGCGGAAGGTCAGCGCGACCGTGTCCTGATCCTGCACGAGGTAATAGGTCTTGTGTCCGCGCACCCACGAGCCGGAAAAACCGATAATCTGGGTCGCCACGCCCCCGCTGATGGAGGTGCTCTTGTCCGTGATGGCCGCCACGTTGTAGGTCTTCTCGCGGGGGATGATGGAAGTGACGGCGGGCAGTTCCGGCGGAAACGATAAGGACTTTTTGTCTTCGCCCTTCACCTCGACCTCGACGATGGCGACCGCGTCCTTGTACTGCCGGCCCGGCGAGACGGTAATAGGGAAGCCGAGCGTCGTCTTGAACTTGGTCAGCTCGTTGCCGATGTCGTTGTTCCGGATGTAGTGGTCGGAGAGCGACCCGGCGAGCAGAAGGCGGAGCCCGTTGATCTCGGCCGCGAGCTGCGTCTGCTCGTTCAGGATGTCGGACGCGGAGACCGAGAACCCGGTGGGGAAGGTCAAGGTCGGGGGCGGGGCCGGCGCCGTCGGCGGGGTGAACGCCGGCTGCGTAGTCGTTACATTCTCGGTGCCGAGCCCACTCACCGTCGTGATACTGCTGTTGGTCGCGCCGGCGGCGGTGGCCTGCGTCGTCGTTTGGGTCGGGAGCGTGGTCGCCGTCGTCACCCCCGGGACGGACGGGCCCTGCACGTTAAGCCCGAAGCTGGAAGACTGCTGGGAAGCGCCGGTGACGGCGCCGAGCCGCGACAGGATGGCCGTCTGGTCGAAAACCTGGAGCGCGGCCAGCCGCGCCTCGGCCGTCCTGAGCATCTGCTGAAGGAGTGCGTCGTCGTAGACTTTCGGCTCGCCGACGGTGATGCCGTTCTGCCCCTCGTCACGATCCCTGATGCATCTCTCGGGGTCGCGGTCGCGGTGCTCGGCGCAACTCCGCGGGTCGTCGTCTGAGACCGCGGCGGACGCGGAGCGCGCTTGGCCCTGTGCGAGGACCGGCAGAAACATTTGGGCGCTGACGGCGAGCACCAGCGCGGTACGCGCGATGTGGTTCATGCAGAGTTTCATGATCTTGGCCTCGGTTACTTTCGGCTCCCCTTGGTCGTCTTCTTCGCGGCGCCCTTTTTAGCGGCACCCTTCTTCGCGGCGCCCTTCTTTGCCCCGCCCTTTCGCGCGGAGCGGCTCTCGCCACCCTTCACCGCATTGACCGCACGGAGGATGCCGCCAGCGCTGACGAGCGCGGGCAACTCCCGGCCGGCGTTAGTGATGGAGATGGCCGACGCCCCACCGATATTGCGGGGGGTGCCGTCGACAAAGATGCGATTGCCGCTACTCAGACCCCGATCCTGCCTCAGAAATCTGGTCGCCTCCCCGAATACGTCCCCCGCTGAACCTTTCGCGAGCGGGGTGCCGGAGAGGTCTGAGTCGGTACCAACGATGGTCAATGTCCCTGTGAATCTCGGCATGATTGTCTCCTTAATTATGATTGAAGTACGGTCCCGGTGCCGCTCGGTTGCCGGCACGCGAGCTGGTTGGCGAGTGATCGTGGTGAGGTCCACCTCGCCGGCCTCGACCCACGCGGAGTACCACAGGCTCGCCGCGCGCCTCGACGATCTGTAGGCTGTAGCTTTGCCCAAAAATTGGACATCTAGCTCAAGATGTCGTGGATGCGTTTGCATCCGAAATCAATATAAAGTGCCGATTTTGAATTTTTGGGCAAAGCCTTACCTCCTTCACTCACATAACGGGGCGGAGGCAAAACGTTTCGCGGATTGCGGGAAATTTTTTAGGCGGGTGGAGGAGGGGCTCTTGAGGCATGAGGCGTGATGACGGAAGAAAGCTGTTGCGCTGACGGGGGTGGGCATTATAATGCCTGCTGTTCTGGCCCTAAGTCATCAGTTTCTCCTTGCCTCTCCAGCACAAGCATGGGACAAGACGAAGACCCGTTCGACCTCTTTCTCTCGCTGCTGTCGTTCGACCGGGACACGGCGGAGAAGAAGTTCAAAGACATCCGGCGGCGTCTGGTCGTCATGCTCGACTGCCGCGGCTGCACCTGCTCCGAAGATTTAGCCGACGAAGCGATTTTACGGTTCGTGCGGCGTCTCCCGAACATGGACCCTCCCTTCACGGGAGACCCCCTGCCCTACCTGTATACCGTCGCCAACAATCTCCACATTGATTACGCCCAAAAGCAATTTCTGCCGCTGCCAGACGACTTCTCGGAGGTGCCACAGCCCGACGAGGACGACGTGAAGAATAAGGAGAGGCTTCATGAATGTCTGGACGCGTGTCTGGACAGGATGGACCCGAAGAGCCGCGAGCTCGTCTTCGACTATTACCGGTTGGAGAAACAGACCAAGATAGATTTGCGGAAGTCGCTGGCCCTGGGACTGGGGATATCGGTCAACGCCCTTAGGATCAAGCTCTTCAATATCAGGAGCGCGCTGGAAGAATGCATAGAGGTTTGCCTCGGGCTCAGGCCGCCGGCGGAAACGGAATGAAGGTAGAACCCTTATGAAAGCAGAGGCGCGCGGGCGCCTCCGGGAATGCCGGAAATGAACCTGAGCCACGATGACGAACAACTCGTAAGGAGCTACCTTCTCGGCGAGCTCGCTCAAGAGCGCGCGCGTCGGCTGGAGGAGCGGCTGCTCAGGGACGACGAATTCGTCGAGCAGGTTTTGCTGGTAGAAGACGAGCTGATTGAAGACTATGCACTCGGCGAGCTCGGCCCAGACGTGCGGGGGCGGTTTGAAAAGCACTTCTTAACCACGCCCAAGCGACGACGGAAATTAATGATGGTCGAAGGCTTGAGAGAGCGCGCCGCAGTCGCGGCGGCCGGGGCGGTGATTAAGGGCCGTGGAGAAGAAGAGCGCGCTGTGGAGGAAGGCGCGAAGGGTCGGGCGGCTGCTCGCACTCCCTGGTGGAGTACTTTGTTCGCCCCGCGCTGGAAATTCGCGGCTGTTGCCATCCTCATCCTGCTGGTGGGGGTCGCGGTGTGGCGTGTGCTCTTCCGCCACCCACAGTTGGAGAGTGGATTGGTAGCGCTGAACAAGGCTTACAGGCAGCAGCGCCCGCTGGAAGTGCGTGTGACCGGCCTATCGTACGCGCCGTATTCGGCGAAGCGTGGCGCCGAGCCGGAAAACGTCGACTACCGCGCCCGCGACTTGGCGAGCTCCCTCCTGCTCGGCGCCGCCTCCGATAACCCAAATCCTTCGACGCTCCACGCCCTCGGACGTTTATACCTGACCCAGAGGGAGTTCGATAAGGCTATCTTTCAGTTCGAAGAGGCGCTCAACTCATCCCCGAACGACGCGCAAATACACGCTGACCTGGGTGCCGCTCTGTTAGAGCAGGCGAAGCTGCTTCGCGACCGCGGCGAAGACGGAAAGGTCATGGAGAAGCTCGCCGAAAGTCAGCGGCACTTGGGCACGGCGCTCCGGCTGAACCCGTCGTTACTCGAAGCGTCTTTCAACAGGGCGCTCGTCCTCGAAGAGATGATGCTGCCGGAACAGGCAAGGGAGGCGTGGCAAAGCTACCTAGCGCTGGATGCCCAGTCAGAGTGGGCTAAAGAGGCCCGGAGTCACCTGCGTGATAGCTCGGGGCGGCGTGGGCTGCCACCGACCCCTCTGCAGCTTCGCGAAAGCTTCCTCGCGGCCTTCGCCGCGGGACACGAAGAGCAGGCGTGGCGAGTCTTAAGCGGCAACAGGGAACTCATCACCAGAAGAATGATCCCGCCGCAGCTCGCACACGACTACGCCGTGCGCGCGTCGGGAGGCGAAGACGCGGCGGCGGCGCGGGAGATCCTTCGCGCCCTACTTTTCGCGGGCGAACTCGATAGGCGTATGGGCGGCGACCCGTACACAGCCGAACTGGCGGGCTACTACGCGGCCTCCCCACCCGCACGCCTCCGTCAGTTGACGGCGGCCGCTAAAGACCTCGACACAGGCTACGAGTTGTGTCTGGCGACGAAGTACGAAGAGGCCGCGCGGCACTTCGGGGCCGCGCGGGCCGCTTTCGAGCAGGCCGGTGACGAGTGGGAAGCGAGGCTCGCCGATTACTGGATTGCCTACTGCCTGACGCAGCCCGGCCGCATCCCGGAAAGCAACGCCCTCCTTCACGAACTCGCGGGGTTCTGCGAGAAACGAGGTTACAAGTGGCTCCTCGCGCAGGCCACCGCGTGGCTCGGCACTAACCACACCGCTCTTAACGAACACTCCGATGCTATCAAGTATTACCAACGCTCGCTCGCGCTCGCGGAGGAAATTTCCGACACGTATCTGATGCAGAAGGCGCTGATGGGTCTGGGCGATTCCTACTCGCGCCTGCGGCAGCCGGAACTATCGCTCGCGTATCACTACAAAAACCTTATGCTCGCCTCACGTTCGAGCGCGACCCCGAGGCAGTCGTGGCGCAACCTCACATACGCGGGGGGAGCGCTCTTCGCCTTCAAGCATTACGATGCCGCGGCGGCCTTCATCGACGAGGCGCTGAACCTCGCCGCGACGGAGTTTAACGACCCTTCACTACTCTACCTGCAGCACCTGAACCTCGGGCAGATTTACAGCAAGCTTCAGCGGTTCGACGAGGCGGCCGACCAGGCCGAAATCGGGCTCCGCATCGCCCGCTCCGTTAAAGACCCGAAGTCGGGTCAGAAGCCTCTCGCCAACGCACTCCTAAGACAGGCCGACATCTGGCGCGAGGCCGGCGACTGCGGACGCGCCGTCACACAATACGGCCAGGCCATTTCGCTTTACGAGGAGATGGGACTTGACCTCTACCGGTACGCCGCATACAAGGGCCGCCTGCTCTGCGCACAAAGTCTCGGCGACGACAGCGCGGTGGGCCGCGACCTGCCCGTTCTCCTGTCGCTGTTCGAGAAACATCGCGCGCAGATCCGCGAAGAGGAGAGCCGCAACAGCTTCTTCGACGCCGAGCAGGGGGTTTATGACATCGCCGTCGAGTACGAGTACGAGCGTCATAACTACCTCGGTGCCCTAAATCACACCGAAGCCTCACGCGCACGTTCGTTGCTCGACGCCGTCCAGTCCGGCGCGCGGGTCGAAGTGACGCCGAACGGGCCGGAAGTCTCTTTTACGAACGTCTCGACTCCCGCGGGACTCGAAGACGTGCGCCGGCACATGCCGCCGCGTCTTCGTGTGTTGATGTACACCGTCCTCCCCACAAAGATTCTCGTCTGGAGCATCTCCCGCGAGCAGTTCTCGGTAGTCCCGAAGAACGTGCCGGCGGAAAAGCTCGCAGCCGATGTTGACACTTACGTCCGCGCCCTCAGAACTGCTCACTCCGGCGCGGGACGGCCGGCGGCCGCTCTAGGTGCCCAGTTGTTCGCCACATTGCTCTCGCCGGCGCTGGAGACGCTACAGCCGGGCGAGGCGGTCTGCATCATTCCCGACAAGTTCCTTCACCGCCTCCCTTTCGCCGCGCTCATTTCGCCCGACAGCGGCAGGTACGTTGTCGAAGACCTGACCATCTTCTACTCCCCGAGCCTGAACGTGCTGTGGCACTGCACGGAGACGGCCCGGACGAAATCCGCGTCCGAGCACGGCACGGTCTTGAGCATCGGCAACCCAACATTTGACCTCCGCGCGCACCCGGACCTCCCGCCGCTGCGGGCCGCTGAGAGGGAGGCGCGTGAGGTAGCCCAACTGTACCGGCACTCAACACTCCTGCCCGGCCCCGAGGCGAGCAAAGTACGCGTCCTTCGCGGCATGGCCTCCGCCGAAGTCGTACATTTCGCGGGACACTACGTCGTAGACAGGTCGTCGCCTCTGTTATCCAAGATGCTGCTCGCCGGGGGCGGAGGCGATGCCGGGGCCAAGGAAGGTGGGGGCGACCTCTCCGCCTTTGAGATCGCACGGCAGCGGCTCGACCGCACCCGGCTGGTCGTGCTGTCCGCCTGTGAGACTGGGTTGGACAGATACTATGACGGGGAAGGGCCAGTGGGCCTCGCGCGCGCCTTCATGGAGGCGCAGGTGCCGCTGGTCGTCGCCAGCCAGTGGCCCGTGGATTCGGACGCGACGGCCGGGCTGATGGTCAGCTTTCACCGCAACAGGATGTCGGGGCTGAGCACGGCGGAGTCGCTCCGCAAGGCGCAGGCAGACATGCTCCACGACTCAGACGAAGCGCGAAGGTCTCCCTTCTACTGGGCGGCCTTCCTCTGCGCCGGTGGCTACACGGAGTACTGAGGAGTAGCCTCGTCACGCCCGGGCACCGCCGCGCACGATGATGACAACTACGAACTTCACCTATCGCCATCGGCGCAGGCCGAGATGAGGAGAATCCATCATGACTACACCGAACTGCTTGTCCACCGCTCCCGGCATCTTGGCCGCCGATTTGACCATTGACGGCCTCGCCCTCTGCTGCTTCAACCAGACAATACCGAGTAACAAGTTCTGGGAGGTGGCGTACCCTAGACATAGGAAACACTCCCTGGCTATCACCATTGACGAGGTGGTCATCGGACGCCAGCGCGACAGAACCATTGTTAGCAACTATCCTGTCCCCCGGAACTTGGAGAGTTTCAACGTCAGGCTGGACACGGGGACGAATGACATCTACCAAGGTTTCCCGCACGGGGGATGCCGGACCGGGAATTTCAACCGAACTGGCGCCGGCAACGACCCCAACGACATCCGCTGGATGATTGACGTGGCCGGGTCGGAGCCTGACCACGGTACAGTCACACTAAAGCCTAAAGGTGGCGGGCGCGTGGGCGTGACCCTCGCGCGCCTCCATCATTCATTGTTCTTCACGAGAAGGCCCAGCGCTCATCCCGTCAAGCTTACTTCCAGATGCGGTGGCGACCCTGCGGATTACGAAGACTTTGGCCCGACCAACAGGGAGATGGGCGCACTAATGAAGGCACCCACGCCCGGCAAGATCGTCTTCGAGGGAATCAACATACATACGAGTCAGCCTCTCGATTTCGACGCTAGCAAAAGTTACAAGATCAAAATCATCAACGAAGACAAATTCTCGTCCGAGCACTGGCCCGGCCACGTCAAAGGCGACTTCCACTTCCTATACGACATCATAGCGGTGACCGGAGCGCAGAAGGAGTTGTGGGCCGTCCCGGACGACGAAAAAGTCGCGCCTGACGGGGACTGCAACCCGAACGGGTTCGGCGGGAGCACACTCGAACCCCTGATTAGCTAACCGCCTCTGCCATGCGGAAATGCTAGCACGGGTATTCATGAGACCACTTCTATTCAGTCTCGTGAGACGAAGTCTGCCTCAAAGTAGTCTTTGCGACGCACCCAAAAGAAATGGCGGGTCTATCTAAAATGAGGGCGCCGACCGGTTCCGGCAACAACGTCTGGAGCAGCGTGGCCCGGAAGGATAGATAGTTTTCGTCTAAACCTTTGGGCAGCGGGTCGGCCGTTCTGGCAAACAGGGAGAAGGTCACCAAGGCTGCGGCCGCGATAAATTTCAGCCTTCCGCGGGGCGCGAGCCAGACCAACCCCGACGCGAGCAAGGCCACTTGCAGGTAGGCAAGGCTGTCAATACGGCCGACGACGTTGAGCACGCCTACGCTGTGGTCTAGGTACGGGTTAAGTGTGGTAGACGTGCTCCACAGCGCGATAAGGCCGAGGACATAGAAGGGCGCTTTTGACGGTGCTCTCCGGCGGACGAGTGGGAGTAGATACAACGTCGCGGGCGCGAGCATGAGCAGGATGAGCTTTTCCGTGTTGCCAACGCGGGCGCCGTACATCAGGGGTTTGAGCATGGTCGCGGCTATCGTGACCAGAGCCCGCGCGAGCAACGGCTCGTCCGTCAGTTGGCTCACCGCGAAGATGACAGGCTGCGGGTCGCCGGGCGTCAACAGGGATGGGAGGGCGCGCTCGAACTTGACCTCCGCGCCTTTCACGCTCAGAGGAAAATTCCTCCAGAGCTTTCCCACCTCGACCCTCCGCCGCCAATCGACTCCGGCGAGCGCCTTGCTCTCCTGCTTGTTGAACTCCTGGACGGCCTCCGTGAGAATCGCGTTCGCCCTCGTCGCGTCATACCGGGCCAGTTGGCCGGCGGCCGCGACCATGAGGAACGGGCGGCGGGCGTCGGGAACGCTCGCCGCCGCCTTCAACGCCTGATTGATGGCCTCGTTCGCGCGCTGGCTATCCCCCGAGCGGGCGGCCGAGCCGCCGATGGCAAGCCACAGGAGGGCGCGCTCGACGCCCTGAGGCAGCTTGTTAGCCCTCTCCTCGGCCGCCGCGACCTCATGCTTTTCGAGCAGGCCGGCCGCCTCGCCGAAATCGATGACGACTTCGAGCCCCGCGCGGGCGTCCTTATCCGAGACCTTCGCCGCGAGCGAGCGCGCGGGCGTAAACTCCTGCCGGCGCCAGAGGTCGAAGACGAGAGTCAGGTACCGCAAGTCGCGCGCCTCGTCGCTCGGGCTCTTCTCGGCCTCGCGCAGACTCTCCTCGAAGCTCTTCGGGGTGTAGTTCGAGAGGTGCTCGTAAGACGAGGGCTGCGTGAGCGCGGGGGGGACGTCGGCGGCCATCGTCTGCATCGCCGCCGAGATGACAGAGACGAGGTCGGGCGCGAACCTGTGCGCCTTCGGCAGCAGCAGTTGCCCGGTCACGTAGTAGAGCTGCTTCTGCTTGGTGTCGGCGACCGGCCGCGAGAGAATCCTGGCGGCGGCGGCGATGTAGAGGCGTACGAGCTCCGGCGGCACGCCGGGCCTCTCCGCCGAAATGTCCGGCACCATCACGCGCCCCACGCCGACCTGTGCGATCACCAGCGGGTCAGTCGAGTCGACGCGCGGCGACGTGAAGACGTAGGTGCCCAGCAGGAGTAAGGTGTTGCCGTCAACGGCGGGTTGCGCGACCAGCCGCCCGAGAGCCTGCCGGAAGAGGTCGTTGGCGGCGTTCGCGTCCTTCTGCCTCAACTGCTTGAGAAACCCTGCGATGAACGGGGACACGCCTTCCTGTAGGCTCCTCCCGGCGACTTCGGAAGCCTTCTTGTAATCGTCCTCCATGAATTCGTAAGCGATCCCGATGTCCGCCTTGGCGTTATCGACGAACCCCGCGTTTTCAGCGTCGCGCTCCGGCTGCTCCTCCGCCAAGCGCTTGGCGAGCGCCGCGTCCCGCCGGCTGATCTCCCCGAGGATTAGCCGCCGGAGTTCGGCCACGTCGCGGCCGGTCAGTTTATTCTTTTCCGGCTTCGCCCCATTCTCGACCGCGGGCAGGTCGAGCGCCTTTGAAAAAAGCTGGCGGGCGAAGGGCTGGTCGTACTCCCACAAGACGCCCGCGAGCCGGGCCGTCGTGAGATTTCGCGTCCACGCGTCCTGAAAGGCCGCAATCCTGCCGGCGAACTCGCGCACCTGAACGAGCGCCAGCGCCCGCCGCTCGTTCTCCGCCTCCTGCACGGCACTCGCCTTAGGCTTCTTCTTTCCCTTTTCGGGCTGAGTCCGTGGCGATGAGGATTGGGCGCTCGCGAGACCAGCCGCGAGCAGCACGGCGAGAAAGGGTCTTGACCAGTTCGACATCTCGATTCCCTCGCGGTTGTGACCAGCCGACACGCACGTCCGTCACGCGCGGCTGTAAGCATGAGAGGGGGCGCGGACTCCTGGTTTCGGGAATGTTTGCCGTAACCCGAAAGCCCCTCTCACGCTTACAGTGCCGCGCGCGGCCCGAAGGCTTAGATCAGTTGTACGGGCAATTGGGACAGCCGGGCTGGCAAGGTTATTGCTGGCAGTTTCCCGACGTTGGGTCGCACTCGGCGCCGCCCGCGTCGCAGTGGTCACCCAAGGGCACGCACGACTCCGTGCCCAGGTTGCCGTACTCGGAAGCACAGCCGTACCAGATTTCGCCGGCGGTTTCGAGCTGCACGCATATTTCGCAGGCTTTGGCGCTGCCCTGCGAAACGCTCCCGAGCAGGAGCGATAAGAGTAAAGCCAGAAAAACGGACTTTACCGCGACTCTCGTGAGAACAGCCTTCATCGCAATCTCCTTTCAATCGTCAGGAGTTAGTCCTCCCTGAGACCAAGTGTGACGTGAGTAAATGGGTTGAACCTCAAATATAAAAGTTCCGATCGGTGCCTTATACTTGATTGAAATGCGACGGATATCTACTTTTCAATGGTTTTTGATCCTGGCACTGGGCGCTTTGGTCGTCTTTCTCGTGGCCGCAATCTCTCTCTATCTTGGAATAAATGAGCCGGAAAATGTGTCAGAAGATATCACCGAACTTGTACCGTTCTGGATGTTTTGGGTGATTCACGCCCCATTGATTTTCATACTATCGCGCCGTTTCTCTTTTGACCGCACGCGTCTAATTAAGAGTCTGCTGTTCTACCTGGCGGTGGGGACCGCTTGGGCGATGCTCGTTCAGGGATTGCCTCTCATTCTTCTACTCATTTTGAAAGAGTTGACAAGTTATAACGTCGAGCGATTTTACCGAACGGATTATCATTGGGAATCACTCATCATTCTGAACGTGGTGGTTTACTGGGTGATTCTTTCAAGTAGTTTGATTTTCGTCTACTACGACCGGTATCAAAACGAAATGTTGAAAGCCTCAAAGCTCGACGCCCAGCTATCAAATGCCCGGCTTCAGGCGCTGAAGATGCAACTGCACCCGCACTTTTTATTCAACACGCTGCACTCGATTACGGCGCTGGTTCTCAAGAATGAAAACCGGGACGCGGTCAAAATGGTTAACCGTCTCAGCGAGCTTCTGCGGTTAACGCTGGACAATATAGAGACGCAAGTTATGACGCTCGAAGACGAGCTTGAATTCACGCGGCGTTACCTGGAGATCGAGCGCATCCGCTTCCATGACCGGCTTGCCGTCGAGTGGGAGATTGACCCGCGTGCACTCATAGCCCAGGTGCCGAATTTAATCTTGCAGCCGCTCGTCGAAAACGCCATGCGCCACGCCGTGGACTCCAACTCTGGAACCAGTCGGATACAGATCGCGGCTCACCTGCAAAACGATAAAGTTCTGATGGAAGTACGCGACGACGGAAAAGATTTGAAGAAAATTTCGGGGCAGAACGGCGCCGCCGGTTTGGGATTAAAAAACACCCGGGCGCGCCTCTCGGAGCTCTACGGTGAGGATTATAGTTTCAGCCTGAGCAGGAGGGAAAACGAGTGGACAATTGCGCAAATTGTTATCCCATTTCTCCCCGTTAAAGAACAGTCAAAAGGGGAACTGAGTTGAATCGAAAAATCCGCGCCCTTGTTGTCGACGACGAATCACTCGCCCGCGAGGCGCTGCTGGTGCTGCTCAACGACGACCCCGAAATCGAAGTAATCGCCGAGTGCCGCAACGGGAAAGAGGCGGTGACGGCAATCCGCGAGCAGTCCCCGGACGTTGTTTTTCTCGACATCCAGATGCCGGAGATGGACGGGTTTCAGGTGGTCGAAGAGGTCGGGGCGATGCGGATGCCCGTCACGATTTTCGTCACCGCATATGATAAGCACGCCCTTCGCGCCTTCGAGGCGCACGCGCTTGACTACCTGCTCAAGCCTTTCGATCACGAACGGTTCGACACCGCTTTGCAAAGGGCCAAGAGCTTCGTCCGGCAGCAGAAGCTCGGCGAAATCAGCGAGAGTCTGTTCGCCGTGCTGCAGGACTTGAAATCAATAAACGTCGAGACACCTTCGGAGAAGGATGACAGAAAACCTGAGAGGGCAGCTCGTCAAGAGCCGATTGACCGGGTGGTCATTAAGTCAGGCGGGCGCATCTATTTTCTGAAGACCGAAGAGATCGATTGGGTGGAAGGCGCGGGCGATTATTTAACTCTGCACAGCGGCAGCCAAACCCATTTGATTCGCGAAACGATGGGAAATTTTCACGCCAAGTTGGATCCGCAAAAATTTCTCAGAATTCACCGCTCGACGATAGTTAATGTCGAGCGCATCAAAGACATCCGCCCTCTTTATAAAGGCGAGTACGTCATCACTCTGACCAGCGGCGTCGGCCTGAAAGCAAGCCGCGGTTATCGCCATGAGCTTCAGCAACTGCTGGACGAAGCCCGATAGATTCGTTAACGCACTGAGCCAACCCGCCTCACCTCGCCGTCAATCCACCGCTTTTCTCCCCCGCTTCGTCGCAAACCCGTTCCCGGCCTTTTGAGTGAAACGTATCAAAGTATCGTTAGCTTTCGGCTAATGAAAATTCTAAGTAAGGAAAAGAAAAATATGCTCAAAAGATGTCTGATTGTTACAGCCCTGATTATGTTCATGGTCGGTTTCACCGCCGACGACATTTTGGGACGGCAGAATATGGCCGCTAAGACTCAGCCTTCCGATGACGAATCGGCAAAGAAGGTGGATGCGTTTCTTTCTCAATGGGACAAGAACGACATGCCGGGAGGTGCGGTCGGTGTGGTTAAAGACGGCAGGCTTGTTTACAAACGCGGCTTCGGGATGGCGAATCTCGATTACGACGTTCCGAACTCACCTTCGACCCGATTTAATCTCGCTTCAGTCTCAAAACCGTTTACGGCGTTCAGCATCGCGCTTCTTGCGCAGCAGGGGAAATTGTCGCTCGACGACGATATTCGCAAGTACGTGCCGGAAATTCCGAAATACGACGAGACGGTCACGATCCGGCATTTGATCCATCATACGAGCGGGATCCGTGAATATGAGGCGTTAGTCCGTTTCGGCGGGCTCGACACCGACAACGTCTACTCCCCAAAAGCCATATTAAATATGCTGGCGCGTCAAAAGAGCCTCAGTTTCAAACCGGGGGCGAAGTACCAGTACAGTAACTCCGGTTATTTTTTGATGGGAATCATCGTCGAGCGCGTGAGCGGTAAATCTTTGCGGGCATTTGCCGAGGAGAACATTTTCAAGCCTCTGGGCATGAAAAATACTCTGTATTTCGATAACCGCTTCGAGGTGGTCAAAAACAGGGCGCACGGTTATGTGGTCGGTCCTGATAAAAGTATCCGCGCCCGCTCTTCATTGTTCGACCTCGTCGGCGCCGGCGGAGTTTTAACTACCGTCGAAGACTTGTCTTTGTGGGTTCAAAATTTTTATGAGCCGAAGGTCGGAAACAAGGAGTTGATTTCGCTGCTGACCACGCCGGGAATCTTAAACGGAGGGGAGAAACAGAATTACGCATTCGGGTTCTGGCGGGGCGAATATAAGGGGCTGCCGATAATGAGGCACAGCGGCAATATGTCCGGCTACCGAGCGCAAATCCTCTCGGTTCCCGAACAAAATTTTACGGTAATAGCTCTGTCCAACAACTCGACGATTCTTCCGAGTGCAATCGTGAATAAGCTCGCGGACATCTATCTGGAAGGACAATTGAAACCTGTTGCGCCGAGCCAAAAAGGAGTTGCGGAAACTTTACCGTCGGCAATCGCCCTGCCCGAAAAGGAAGCGCAGCGCTACGCGGGCATTTATGCAAACCCGGAGACCGGAAGGGTCTTTAAGTTGAGTCTCAAGGACGGGAAATTAGTAAACAGCGGGCTGCTGAGTAACGAAATACCCGTGACGCCGATTTCCGAAAACCGCTTACTGCTGGTCGCGGGCACAGACGTCACGGAGCTGAATCCCGTCTTTAACCAGTCCGGTGCAATTTCTGAAATAAGAATTCTAACGAAAAGCGGAAAGGCGGACGTCTTCGTTCCCGTCAAACCGCCGTTGGATTCGCCGCAACAATTATCCGAGTACGCCGGGACTTATTACAGCGACGAGTTCGATGCGGATTACAACATTTCGCTGAAAGGCAATAGTCTCTCCCTTCAGATCGGCGAAACTCTCAACCCTACGCTCACCGCCGCATACGCCGACGTTTTCACCACGGCGGGCGGGCAGATCAATCTCTCTTTTACCCGCGACGACAAGGGGAAAATCGCGGGATTCGTGTTCAATTCAGCACTTGATGACCGAGAGGTTAAAGGCGTCACCTTTAAGCGTCGACAGTAGAGTGATACTCGCTGGCTCGGCCGCCCCTCCTTCCCCGAGGTGATATGGAGCTACAGATTCGGAAGCTCTCGAAGACCTACCCGAACGGCGTCGAAGCCCTGAAGGAGATTACGCTCACGATCCCACAGGGCATGTACGGCCTGCTCGGCCCGAACGGCGCCGGCAAGTCTACCCTGA
>JBEVKV010000220.1:0-9090 GCA_040509515.1 Pyrinomonadaceae bacterium
GGCTCGCCGCGGGAAGGCTCCGCCGATTTGCGCGACACGACGAGGTTCGTACCCCGCTCAAGGCCGCGAGCGGCCTCCTCCTTGAGGCCTGCGAGAGAGTCCCCATACCGGGGTTCACACTTGGCGGCTGGGAGCCGCGTTGAAGTCTACTTCGGCGACGAGCGGCACGCGCGGAAATTGTCGGCGATTTGGGTGCCCGAACCAGGCCGCAGATGCGGTGGATTATCACCCCGGGTGAGGATACAAACGAGCCTCAGTTACGCCCCCCATCATCGCCGCTTTTCGCGCCGGTAACGCCCCTCGCCGCGCCTCCTCGAAGCCTACGTCGCCACCGAGCCGCCAGCCGACCAGAAGGCTCTCGCCGAGCGCCGTAAAGCGTTCTTCAACAGGCTCTACCAGCAGTATATCGCCGATTCGGAAAAGATTATGGAGGGCATGCTCGATGAGCGCGAAACGGTGCTCACGACCTTGGCCGACTCCGACCTCATCACACCCCTCAGAGACACCGACCTGGAGACCGCACTCGACACCTCCAAAGGCAGCACGGAGGGTGAGAGATAGTCCGCCGGCGCGCCGCCCCAAGTCGGCCCTCACGCTACACCCGCCGAGCCACGGCCGCAGCCGGCCACACAACGGCACGACGTTTGATGTGTTCTGACCCGGCATTATGAGAGTCGTCTTCAAAATCGTCACCGGCCCCAAGACTAACTCCACTTCCTGCTCCGCGCGGTACATCACAGACCGCGACCGAAACCCCAAGTTGGAGGACTCGTCCACGCGCTCGCTCTACACCCAGCACGACGACCAGATCAAGTGGAACGCAGCGAACAGCTACCTCTCGGGAAAGCCGACCGCCCGCCCCCGCACGGCCAACCTCCACCACCTTGTCCTCTCTTTCGACGTCGAGGACGCAAGAGACTTGGAACGCTTCGACACGTCCGACCGCGACGGCCCTACCGGCTCATTACACGCCAAGCCATGGCCAAAATAGCCGAGCGCCTGAGCGTCTCGAACGTCAAGTGGGTCGCCGGCGTCCACCGCCACACGGCCCACCCACACATCCATCTGATCCTGCATAAAGAGGCCTCAGACCTATCGACAGGCGACGCCAAAAGAATCACCCGCTTCCCCCGGGAAATGCTCAACGACCGGGACGAAAAAGGCACCCCCACCGCAGGCCTCGTCAACCTGGAATTCTCCGAGGCCATCGACGGCCTCCTCCGCCGCGAGAGAAAACCCGACGGCGGTAACCGTGACGCCGGCACTGCCCAAATTCCGGGCGGCAGCGAGCGACCAACTGCCCAAAATATCGGCAGTCGGGACGAAGATCAAAAAGTGGGCAGCGACCACAGGCCTTCCTCGGCCGCTGATCAGCGTGACAACCCCGAACCGCAGACCACGGATGCTGCACGCGCCCCCGCCTCTTCACCATCCGAAGCCTCGGAACGGCCGGCGCCGGGCGACCCGCCGACACGCACTAGCCTTCGCCCAAACCTCATAGAGCACATGATGCTTCAAGAACCTCAGGAACCCCACCGGCCTGAGATTCCGGAGCAGCAGCCACATTCTGCCAACTCGACACAACCGCCGCTTCCGACGGCACCCGCTGCCCAAAATTTGGGCAACGCCGAATCCCTAACTGACCACTTTTTGGGCAACGAGCAGCCGGACGCCGCGCAGCCGGCCGAGTTTTCGGACGAAAAATTTCAGACTGAAACACAAGCCCCGGAAGGCGACCGCGCGGCAGATTTTATTTCACCCGCCCCTAACCCCTTCATTTCCCTCACGCCCGACGAGGTTTCCGCGCGCGACCAGGCAAGCCGGCAACAGCCCCCCGACCTCGACGACTCTTTCGACCTCGACTTCTAACCCTCGACCATTCCTGACCGATTCCCTGTGCAATGCTACTTGCTGTAAGCCGTGCACGCCGCAGACGGGTCAGCAGGCTCCGCCTACCCACGCGGCGGGGCACCCGAGGAGGGGCAGCCGGGAGGACATAACGAGCGCCATCAGGAACCTGTTTATCACCCCGGTCGAAGGCCTGAGACTGAGGGACGAGGGCTCAGTCGTCGGCGCGGCCAGGGCCGGAGGGCCGGGCGACTGCTGCCCAGTTTCTGGGCAATGCGCCAGAGACGGCTGCCCAGAATCTGAGCAGGGCGAACGAAACGGTTGCCCAAAAAGTGGGCAACCCGGGAGATGAGGAATTATCCGCGGCGGCGCAGAGTGTGGGTGTGGAAGAGTCCCCGGGTTCGGCCCGCGACACTACCTCCCCGGGCCTCGGGCGCCGGTGACGGCCCAAGCCCCCGAGCAGTATCGGCAGATCGCCCGGATGCGTAAGTCGGGCCCGAGCCGCGGTGGGAGCCGGGGATTGACGACTCTGAAGACTTCCGCCAGTGACGCCCCACCCGTCCAAGCGCGGGGGCTTGGACCAGCCCGCCTCCGCGAGTGCCGTTTTCGCCGGCGTGTACTCTGACGTGTACCCCGAATCCGTTTTATAAGACAGCCGACCTGACCGGAAAGGCGGTAGGGTAGCAAAGCGCCCGCCTCTGAGCACTTACCGCCGAGGCGGCCGCGGCTCCACAGGCTCCCACGACTCGTTCGTCACCGGCGGCTTCATGCCTCAAAGGTAGCTCCCGGTTAGAGGTTGTGAAACCGTTTCTTACAACGCCGTCCCGGGGCGGAGGGGCTGGACTACCGCCGCGGCCCCTCGGACTCTGTCTCGGAGAAAATCATCCGGTAGTAGATCTCGCGGACCAGCTCCACATCCCTCATGCAGTAGTCAGCGATCTCGGAGTGACAACCCTCGCAGAAGCGGTCGTAGACGAGGCTTCCGTCAATCCCCTTCCCCTTAGAACTTTTGAGCCCCAAGACCCTGGCCAGGCGGTCGAGTGAGACGAACTTACGTGGCGACCACTTATTCCACTAGTGCATCGTGTCGAAGATGGGCCGTGACCGGTAGCGCGTGAAGGGCAGCTCGACCATGGGCCGGACTCTCCGGATGACGCTCCGCTTGTAGAGGAAGGGCAGGTCGAAGTCGAAGACGTTATGCCCGACGACGAGGTCGTGTGAGGGGTTGAAGCCCTTGAGCAGTCTCCAGAAGCCGCGCAGCGTGCGCGCCTCGTCCAGGTGGAACATCATCGTCTGGCGCTCGCGCCCGAGTAGCCCGCGGTGGATTATCTCGCCGCCCTCTTCGAGGATGACGCCGATTGTTAGGACGCGGCCGAAATCGCCGTCGAGCGCGAGGCGGCGAAACTCCTCGTCCGAACACGAGCTGATCTCCTCTCGGACGCAGGCGGCCGGGCTGCCCTTATCGGGGGGAAGGGTCTCGATGTCCACGAATATCCGCCTCGCCATCTCCCGATGCCCTACCCGTTCGAACGGTTTCGAGGTAGCCTCCGATAATCAGGCCATGCCTGACAACAGGATGTAACCGACCCGCAACAGCGTGGCTGTGATCATCAACCTTGTGGGCGGACGCATGATGCTTGGCGTTTGTCCCCTCACGCTTACATAAACTGCCGATAGCGGACGCATTTCCCTGCACTAAGCGTGGGTGCGGATTGATAGCATGAGGGCCGACGCAGAGGCCATAAGGTAGGAAGCAATCCCCCAAGAGGATAAACACCTAAAATCTTCCACAGATTAATAGGCTTGACCACTTTTTTTCAACCCCCTTTTTAGTTGATCGATTTTCCTGTTTAATCTGTAATTACAAAATATTTTTCTTGACAGAATTCATGAGTGGTGTTACCAATATCGCCGACAACGCGGTTTTGGGAAAGCCTCTCGGGGAGTATCTGATCCCCTTCTCGGCTAGTAAAACCCAACGGTAAATAGGCTCAAGCTGTAAGGTCAGACCTTCGCGGGCACTGCCTTCGGCGCACAGTCGGCGGGTCCGAACGCCGCACGTCCGCAAACCCTCACGAGAGGGCTCATCCACCCCGACAGCATCGAATGGGACTTCCATGAAGTCCCGCGTCAGAAAACTATCTCGGCATGTTTGAAGCCTCCAAAATTGGCGGAAAGGTTTATCGATGAATACAGCTCTCTCTACGTTGAAGCCTCATGCGGTGGCGTGCAGATCTTGGCAGCACAGTCTCAGATTTCAGGGCGCGCTCCTTCTCTTACTCCTACTGACTGCGGTCTCTTCGGCGTCGGCGGCAATCACGTTCGACAACGCCACTGCCTCGAAGGCTAAACACAACACGAGCGAGATAAGTTGGAAACACACCATCAGCGGCGGCGCGAACGCGGCCGTGGTGGTAGCGGTCTCTTTCAACGACCTTTTATTCAATAATAACCAGATTACTTCGGTGAAGCTGGGCGGCGTCACGATGCGCCCGCTGCCAAACTCTTTGGCCCGTTCTTCGGGGCTGAACGTGCAGACCATCACGCAGCTTTTCTATCTCAACGGTGTGGAGGCCCCCGCGCCCGGCACGTACGACGTGTCAGTCGCTTTCACCGGAAAGGTTGTCGATGCGGCGGGCGGCGCGGTCACGCTTTTCGGCGTCGAATCGGGCGCACCCGCGGCCGTCGCGACCAATGCCAACCTCATAGGTTTGGGTCAGATCAGCACGAGCATCAACGCGCCGGCCTATTCGTGGGTCGTGGACGTAGTCGGTTCCGTGAGCGGCGCCGACTTCACGGCCGGGGCGGGCCAGACCGAGCGCTTCGGGCGTGTGAAGAAAGAGATCGGGCTCGCCGGTTCGGCGCAGGCCGCCTCCTTCGGCGGGCCGACGACGCTCTCCTGGCAGCAGGCCGACACGGCGCCGCTCGCGACCTCGGCCGTGGCGTTCGCGGCGAAGCCGGTCTTCAAGCTCTCGAAGACGACGACCGGCGCGGGCACGATTCAGACGAGCACCGGCGGCGACATGTTCCACGAAGGTGAGCCGGTGACGCTCACGGCCGTGCCCGCGCCCGGCTGGGAGTTCGCCGGTTGGGGCGGCGCCGTGTCGGGCGCGTCCAACCCCGTCTCCCTCACGATGGACGGCAACAAGTCCGTCAACGCCAACTTCATTCAGGTTCCGCCCAGCATCTCGACGCAGCCCGCCTCGCAGACGGTCAACGCGGGCTCCAACGTCAGCTTCAACGTTGCGGCCGGCGGCACCGCGCCGCTCAGCTACCAGTGGTATAAGAACGGCACGGCCCTAGCGGGCGCCACTTCCCCGACGCTCGGCCTGTCTAACGTGCAGGCGGGCGACGCGGGCGGCTACACCGTCACGGTGACGAACGGCGCCGGCAGCCTGACGAGCAATCCGGCCGCGCTCACTGTCATCACGCCTCCGACGATTACGACGCAGCCGGCTTCACAGACCGTCAACGCCGGACAGACGGTGACCTTCAACGTCGCCGCGAGCGGCACCGCGCCCTTCAGCTACCAATGGCAGAAGAACGGCAGCGACATCGCGGGCGCAACGGCCGCGAGCCTGACGCTCTCGAACGTTCAGGACGGCGACGCGGTCTCCTACTCCGTCGTTGTCTCCAACGCGGCCGGTTCGGCCACGAGCGGCGGAGCTGTCCTGACGGTCATCACGCCGCCGACGATCACGACGCAGCCCGCCGGGCAGTCGGCCCCGCTCGGCTCCAACGTCAGCTTCACGGTCGCCGCGAGCGGCACGTCGCCCTTCAACTACCAGTGGAAGAAGGACGGCGGCGACATCGCGGGCGCGAACTCCGACACGCACTCGCTCTCAAATGTGCAGGACGCCGACGCGGCCACGTACACGGTCGTCGTCTCGAACGCGGCCGGCGCCGCCACGAGCGTCGGCGCGGCGCTCGCGGTCATCACGCCGCCCTCCATCAGCCTTCAGCCCGAGCCGCAGACGGTCAACGCGGGCGCGACCGCGAACTTCTTCGTCTCGGCGGGCGGCACCGCTCCGCTCGGCTACCAGTGGCGGAGGGACGGCTCCGACATCCCCGGCGCTACGTCGCCGAGTCTGGCCGTCGCGGGCGTGCAGGACGGCGACGCGGGCACCTACACGGTGCTCGTGACGAACGCGGCCGGCTCGGCCACGAGCGAGGGTGCCGCGCTCACCGTGACGCACATCGTCCCGCCGACCATCACGACGCAGCCCGCTTCGCAGACCGCGAACGTTGGCTCTAACGTCGTCTTCACGGTCGTCGCGGGCGGCACCGCACCCTTCTACCAGTGGCAGAAGAACGGCTCGGACATCGCGGGCGCGAACGGCCCCAGCCTGACGCTCTCGAACATTCAGCTCTCGAACGCGGGCGAGTACTGCGTCGAGGTCAGCAACGACGCAGGCGTCGCCACCAGCGACCCGGCCACTTTAACGGTCGTCGTTCCGCCGTCCGAGTTCCTCCGCGAGCGGTTCGCCGACGGCACGCGCTCGGCGCAGAACCTCCCCGCCTCAGCGGACTGGTTCACCTCCTCGGGCAGCAACAACTTCACGGCGACCGCGGGGCAGGCGACGCAGATCGTCAGCTCAAGTCGTACGCTGCTCACATACTTCACCAATTCGTTGGCAGCGCCCGTCACGGTCGCCACCGGACAGACGCTCACGCTCGACTTCGTCGCCCAGTTCACGGGCTTCGACACGGGCGCGTCGGTCGGCTCGACCACCTTCTCCGTCGCCCTCCTGCGCTCCGTAGCCAACCCGGCCGGCACCAGCGGCACGGGCTTCGTCCCCGTCGGCTCGCCGAACACCAACGCGCGCGTGAGCGGCGACTTCGGCAGCAACTCCAGCAGCGCCTTTAACAACTACGGTGGCTACGCGGCCATGACCTACGCGGGCCAGTCCGGCACCGCCACGCCCGTCAAGCTCTACGCGCGCACGGGCGCCAACACCTCGCTGCTGAACAGCACGAGCCCCTACACGCAGTTCACCACCGGCGGGACGGTCTCGGCCTCTTCGGCCATGACGGTTAACACCGACTACCGCGGCACGCTCTCGCTTGAGAACACGGGCAGCGGCGTCCGCGTTACTTACACGTTGAAGGAAGCGGCGACGGGAGCGGTGGTGATGAACTACGCGGCCACGCAGGCGGCTGGCTCGTTCACGCAGTTCGACACCGCGGCCTTCTACCTGAGCAAGGCCAGCGCGAGCGCCAACTACAACCTCGTCATCAAGTCGGCGGACGTTTCGCTCGGCGGCAGTACCGACCCGGGCGACGCGCCCTCCATCACGACACAGCCCGTCTCGCAGACCGTCTCGGCGGGCGCGAACGTCTCGTTCACCGTCGCCGCAGAGGGCACGGCTCCGCTCATCTACCAGTGGCAGAAGAACGGCTCGCCCATCAACGGCGCTACGGGCGCGACGCTTAATCTGACCAACGTGCAGGGCACGGACTCGGGCAGCTACCGCGCCGTCGTCAGCAACGCGGCCGGCTCGGCGGCGAGCACGACCGCCGTTCTTAACGTCCAGACCGGGCCGGTCGCGCCCGCCATCACTTCGCACCCCGCGTCGCAGACGGTCGTCACGGGCGGCAGCGCCCTCTTCGGCGTCATCGCGACGGGCACCGCGCCGCTCTCGTACCAGTGGTACAGGGACGGCTCGCTCATCCCGGGGGCCACCACGTCGTCGCTCAGCCTCTCGAACGTCCAGCATGCGGACGCGGGCGGCTACAGCGTCGTCGTCAACAACGCCGCGAGCACGGCCACGAGCAACACCGCCACGCTCAGCGTCACCGACCAACTGCCCGGCCAGATTTACAACCTACAGGGCTTCGCGCAGGCCGCGACCGGCACCGGCATGGTGCCCGAGACGGACCCGAACTACCGCAAGGTTTACAACGCCAACGACCTCGTCGCCGCGCTCGGCAGCAAGACGACGAAGGTCATCGAGATCATGAACGACCTCGACCTCGGCTACAACGAGGTGCCGGCCTCCGCGCGCACGGGCGCGCTGCGCGTGGCCGCCGCGCCACTCACACACCCCGTCCTCATCGCCTCGGGCGTCAGCACCATCGACATCCAGGACAAGACGGGGCTGACCATCTTCTCGGCCAACGGCGCGACGATCCGCCACGCCGAGTTCAACGTGAAGCGCGCCAACAACCTTCTCATCCGCAACCTGAAGTTCGACGAGCTGTGGGAATGGGACGAGTCCTCGAAGGGCAAGTTCGACAAGCAGGACTGGGACTTCATCACCGTGGACATGACGAGCGACAACGTCTGGATCGACCACTGCACCTTCACCAAGGCTTACGACGGCGTAGTGGACGTGAAGGGCGGGTCGAAGAACGTGACCATCTCGTGGTCTTCGTTCCTCGGCGACGACGGCGGCCCGAACAGCTTCGTCCGCAAGCAGGTCGAGGCGCTCGAACTCAACAAGACGGCCTACCCGATGTACAACTTCCTGCGCACGAACGGCTTCAGCGTTGACGACATCGTCGCCGTCAGCCGCTCGCAGAAGAAGGGTCACCTCGTCGGCGCGAACGAGTTCGACACAATAAACGCGAACCACCGCGTCACGCTCCACCACAACTACTACCTCAACATGCAAGACCGTCTGCCGCGCATGCGCGCCGGCAACGCACACGTCTTCAACGTCTACGTGAACAACGCCGAGGCACTGGCCGCGAAGGACATGCGCAACGCACGCGTTGCCGCGATGAGTTCAACGAACGCGGCCAAGCTCACGGGCAGCAGCGCGACTTACTCGTTCGACGTGACGCTCAACGGCTCGATCTCGACCGAGGGCGGCGCGGTGATGCTTGAGAAGTCGCAGTTCGTAGACGTGCTCTCGCCGCTGCGCAACAATCAGGTGAGCGCCTCGGAGCCGGAGTACACGGGGAAGATTCTCGCGCTCGACACGCTCTACAGCCTGCGCGGCGTCACCTTCCGCGGCGACAGCACCACGCCGGGCAGCCCGCTCGCGCCGGTGCCCGCGCCGGAGATCGCCTTCTCGTGGAACGGGTTCGTGACGCTCCCCTACGCCTACGCGACCCACGACCCGAGTCAACTTCCTTCGCTCCTCACGGGCGCGGAGGGCGCGGGCGCAGGGATGCTGCTCTGGCCTAAGGAAAACTGGCTGAAGACCTCTTACTGAAGCGGGTCGGCGGGGCGGCGGTAGAAGTCTCACGGCCGCCCCGCGCGATCCTGAACCATCCACTACACTCGTGCCACCCGTT
>JBEVKV010000221.1:0-6340 GCA_040509515.1 Pyrinomonadaceae bacterium
TCGAGGGCGGCCCCGACACCGTGATCAGATTTTAGACCGATGCCCGAAGCGATATCCGAGTACGTTCCCGTGTACGTGCGAGACGAAGAGTCGGCGCGGAGGGCGCGGCTCGCGCGTCGAGCGTGGGGCGCGGCGCTCGGGTGCGCGGCGGCGCTGGTAGCGCTGATCGTGGCGGCCCCGCTGCTGCGCGCGGGCGGCGCGCGCGCGGCGGCCGACGCCCTGTACGGCGGCTTCGGCGCGGTCTGTCACCAGATGGGCTGGCGCTCGTTCCACGTCGCGGGCGAGCCGCTGGCCGTGTGCGCGCGCTGCTTCGGGCTCTACGTCGGCGCGCTCGCGGGCGTGGCGGCGTACCCGCTGGCGCGCTCGCTCGTGCGGAGGGATTTGCCGGCGCGCGCGTGGCTGCTGGCGGCGGCGCTGCCGACCTCGGTCGATTTCGCGCTCGGCTTTTTCGGCGTGTGGGAGAACACGCACGCCTCGCGTTTCCTGACGGCGGCGCTGCTGGGCGTCGTCACGGCCTTCTACATCGTGCCGGGGCTGGTGGACTTGAGCCTCACGCCCCGGCGGCATCTCTTCGGCCCGCGCCTCTCCCGCGAGGGGTGAGGCCGGGCTCGCGCGCACGAAACCCTGATCGGAAGTTTTCCAATCTTCTCCCAAGTGAAGGTGTAGACGATGAATGACAAACTTAAGCCGGCCTTGATCGGCGGCGTTATCCTGGGCATCCTTTCGGCGATCCCGGCGGTGGACTACTGCTGCTGCATCTGGGCCGTCATCGGCGGGATCATCGCCGCGAACATCTACATCAAGAATTCGCCGACGCCGGTTCAGCCCGCCGACGGCGCGGTGCTCGGCGCCATCGCCGGCGGCATCGGCGCGGTGCTGGTCATCGTCCTCGGCATCCCGCTCCAGCTCATCGTGGGCACGGCGCTGATGTCGATGATGCAGGGCGTCATGCAGAGCGCCAACCCGGAGCAGGCGGCGCAGATGCGCGAGATGATGGCCTCGGGCATCTCGTTCGGCAGCGCTCTTATCCACGCGCTGATCTGGGCCGTGCTCGTCGTCATCTTCGCGGCGGTCGGCGGCCTGCTCGGCGTCGCGCTGTTCGAGAAGCGCAAGGGCGGCGCGGGCGCTCCTCCGTCTCCCCCGGCCGGCGGCTTCGGCGGCGCGGGCACGCCCGGCGGCGGCTTCGGCGGCCCCGGCCCCGGCCCCGGCGGCGGCTTCGGGCAGGGAGTCTAAGGCAAAGGGTCAAGGGTCGAGGGGAAGGGGGAAGGGCTTTCTGAACCCTTCCCCTCAACCCTTTGCCCTTTCACCTTTCTTTCCCCCGAGCATCCCTTCGGATACAATTCACGCATCAAAGCGGGCGGCGCGGCGTTCTACCGACGCGCCGTTCGTTCTTTTTTGCGGCCCACGCCGGCGGCGCGGGCCGCGCCGGGCCGCCCGCGGCGGTCGCCGCCGAGATTTCAGAAGATGCTTTTCGCCGCACAGAACGCCCGCCCGCTGCTCGCCCCCGACTCGCTCTTCCAGAAGTACATCGACGAGGCGGTGGCGAAGACGGCCGCCAACATCAGCCCGCTCTACCGGCTCGACGCCTTCGACTGGGTGGTGCTCGTTGTCTACTTCGCCGTCCTCGTCCTGCTCTCGCTCTACGGCGCGTACCGCATCAAGCAGGTCGTGGACTTCTGGCGCTACCGCAGCATCGGGCCTCAACCCAAGCGCATTTACGCCGAGGGGGAACTCCCGCGCGTCACCGTCCAACTCCCGCTCTTCAACGAGGTCTACGTGGTCGAGCGCCTGCTCGCGGCCGTGACGGCCGTGGACTACCCGCGCGAGCTGCTGGAGATTCAGGTGCTCGACGACTCGACCGACGAGACGCGCGAGACCGCCGAGCGCGCCGTCGCGCGCTACCGCGCCGCGGGCTTCGACCTCACGTACATACACCGCGACGACCGGACGGGCTTCAAGGCGGGCGCGCTTGAGAACGGGATGAAGACCGCGAAGGGCGAGCTGGTCGCCATCTTCGACGCGGACTTCGTCCCGCGCCCGGACTGCCTGCGCAAGCTCGTCCACTTCTTCAGCGACCCGCTCGTGGGCTGCGCGCAGATGCGCTGGTCGCACATCAACGGCTCTTACAACCTCCTGACGCGGTTGCAGACCATCCTCCTCGACGGACACTTCGTCATCGAGCAGACGGTGAGGAACCGCACGGGCGGCTTCTTCAACTTCAACGGGACGGCCGGCCTCTGGCGGCGGCGCGCCATCGAGCTTTCGGGCGGCTGGCAGCACGACACGCTGACCGAGGACACGGACTTGAGTTTCCGCGCGCAGTTGATGGGCTGGCGCTTCGTCTACCTGCTCGACGAGGACGCGCCGTCGGAGGTGCCCGTCGAGATCAACGCCTTCAAGGCGCAGCAGCGCCGCTGGGCGAAGGGCGTCACCGAGGTCGCGCTCAAGCTCTACCCGCGCATCCTGCGCTCGCCGCTGCCCGCGCGCGTCAAGCTTGAGATGTTCTTCCGCCTGACGGGCAACGTCAGCTACCCTCTGATGATTCTGACGAGCCTCTTGCAGTTCCCGCTGCTCCTCGTCCGCTACAATCAGGGCTTTCAGCACCTGATGCTGCTGGACTTGCCGCTGCTCTTCTTCTCGACCGCGTCGGTCGTGCTCTTCTACGGCTCGGCCATCTGGTACCTCGACCGGCCGCGCGCGCGTCGCCGGCTCATGCACCTGCCGCTCGTGATGGGCTTAGGCATCGGGCTCGCGTTCTCGAACGCGCGCGCGGTTCTGGAAGCGCTGCTGCGAATCAAGACCGAGTTCGTGCGCACGCCCAAGTACAGCGTCGAGGGCGGGGGCGACGCGACGTGGAAGCGCAAGAAGTACCGGCGCGGCCGTGGCTGGCTCCCCGCTTTTGAACTCTCGTTCGCGCTCTACTTCGTGCTCGCCATCGCCTACGCGGCGCACATGGGGATGTGGGGCACCATCCCGTTCCTCTCGCTTTTCTGCTTCGGCTACGGCTACATGGGCGTGATGAGTCTCGTCCAGACCTCGGGCCTGCGCCGCTGGCTCGCCGCGTTGCGCCCGCCCGCGCTCGGGAGAAGGTAAGCGGAAGCCCTTTTGCTTGACCGCCGCCGCCGCGTCGCCGTAGTATCTCGGCTTCGCACCCGCGAGGTTGTTCGCTTCACTAAGTCCTGCAAACAGACCGACCCCGAAAGGAACTCCATGTCGAAGAGAATTCCCCCTGTTCTCGCGCGGCTGGCCGTGCTCTGCCTGTGTCTCGTCCTGACGCCCTTCGACGCGCCCGCGCAGTCGCAGGCGACGACCGGCGACATCGAGGGGCGCGTGCTCGACCCCAACGGCGCGGTCATCCCCGGCGCGACGGTCACCGCGCGGAATCAGGCGACCGGCCTCGAACGCACCGTCAACACCGACGGCGAAGGCATCTACCGCATCGTCCAACTCCCGCCCGGCTCTTACACCGTGAAGGTCAACTCGCCGGGCTTCCGCGAGTGGGTGGGCCAGAACGCCGTCGTGACCGTGGGCGGCAAGACGCCCGTGGACGTGCCGCTCTCGGTCGCGGGCGGTGAGTACGTGAACATAGACGTTTTCGCGCAGGGGCAGGCGGTCGAGACGACGCGCACCTCGGTGGCGACGACCATCAACGAGCGCGCCATCCAGAACCTCCCCATCAACGGGCGCAACTTTCAGGACTTCGCCACGCTCTCGCCCGGCGTCATACGCGACCCGCGCGGCGGCGACCTCTCGGTCGGCGGCCAGCGCGGCACGCTCAACAGTCTTCAGGTCGACGGCGTCGACAACAACAACACCTTCTTCGGGCAGGCGCTCGGACGCGGCGGCGTGCGCCCGCCCTACCAGTTCTCCGAAGAGTCGGTGCAGGAGTTTCAGGTCAACCAGAACGGCTTCTCGGCCGAGTTCGGGCGCGCGGGCGGCGCGGTCATCAACGTCGTCACCAAGTCCGGCACCAACGCCTTCCACGGCGGGCTCTTCGAGTACCTGCGCGACGAGTCTCTGAACGCCAACGACCCCGGGACGAAGGCCAATCAGGCGCGGACGGGTCGCCCCAACAAGCGTCCGCCCTCGCGCATCAACCAGTTCGGCGGACGCCTCGGCGGCCCCGTCGTCAGGAACCGCGCGTTCTTCTTCTTCTCCTACGACGGCCAGCGCTCGGACATCCCGCAGGTGCTCGACGTGTCGAACATCGGCACCGCGCCCGCCGCCGCGCAGGCGATTCTCCTGCCGAAGCTCGCCACCTATCAGGTCGGCCGCAATCAAGACGTTTTCCTCGGCAAGACGGACATCTCGCTCAACACGTCGAACCAGCTCTCGCTGCGCTACAACCATCAGGGCTTCACCGGCCAGAACAACGAGAACAACGGGACGCTCTCGGCCGAGGAGCACTCGGGCGACAGCCTCGTCACGAGCGACACCTTCAGCGGCAACCTGACTTCGGTCTTGACCAAGACGGTCGTCAACGAGTTCCGCTTCCAGCTCGCGCGCGACAAGGAGCCGGGACAGGCCAACTCCGACCAGCCCGAGGCCGTCATCAACACGGGCGTCGGCAACTTCAACATCGGCCGCAATAACTTCAGCCCGCGCGAGACGACCATCAAGCGCTTCCAGCTCATCGACAACGTTTCGCTCGTCTCCGGCCGGAGCAACTACAAGTTCGGCCTCGACTTCAACTTCGACCGCGTGCTCAACTTCTTCCCCGGCCTCTTCAACGGCTCCTACACCTTCTCGACCATCGCCGACCCGCTCGCGCCCCTGACGAATCTCAACGGCTATCAGGCGTTCGCGCGCAACCTCCCCGTCTCGTTCACGCAGAACTTCCCCGGCGTCGGCACGAGCGGCGGGACGACCGAGCCGAACCTCTCCGAATACGCCTTCTACGCGCAGGACGACGTGCGGGTCACGCCGAAGCTCACGCTCAACCTCGGCCTGCGCTACGACTATCAGAAGCTCGCGTGCCCGCCGGTGACGAACCCCGACCCGCTCTTGCTCAACAACGGGGTGGACACCGGCAATTGCCCCCGCGACAAGAACAACCTCGCGCCGCGCGCCGGCTTCTCCTACGCGTTCGACGAGAAGACGGTCGTGCGCGGCGGCTTCGGCCTCTTCTACGCGCGCACGCCGGCCATCGTGCTCGGCACCGCGCATTCGCAGAACGGCATCAACGTCACCGGCGTCACGCTCTCGGCGTCGCAACTGAACACGCTCGGGCTCGTCTACCCGAACATCCTGACGGCCCCGCCGGCCATCGGCGGCGCGAACCCGAGCCTCTTCTTCTTCGCGCCCGACTACGAGAGCCCCTACGTCGAGCAGGGGCGGCTCGGCTTCGAGCGCGAGCTGGCGCGGGGCCTGAGCGTGTCGGCGACCTACCTCTTTTACAAGGGCGTCCACCTCACGCGCGCGCGCGACCTCAACCTCTTCGCGCCCGTCGCGCAGACCTTCCCGACGCAGGACGGCTCGCAGACGTTCACCTTCCTGCGCTTCCCCACGGCGCGCCCCATCTCGCGCGCCACGGGGCAGTCCTACAACCGCATCACCGTCTTCGAGAGCGCCTCGCGCTCGCTCTACAACGGGCTCGCCGTCCAGGCCACGCAGCGCTTCGCGCGCGGCTTCCAGTTCATCGCCGCCTACACCTTCTCGAAGGCGTTGGACGACCGCCCCGACCAGACGACGGTCGTCGTCGGCGCGGACGACGCCAAGATAGTTGAGAACCAGATCAACCCCGGCGCGGACTACGCGCGCTCGGACACAGACCTGCGCCACCGCTTCGTCTTCAGCCCGGTCTACGAGATCGGGCGGATCAAGTGGAGCGACAACTCGTTCCTGCGGACACTCTTGAGCGACTACACGCTCTCCGGCATCGTGCAGATGCAGTCGGGCGCGCCCTACTCGGCGCTGGTCGGCAACGACCCGAACCGCGACGGCAACCGCGCCAACGACCGCCTGCCCGGCACCAGCCGCAACCAGTTCACCAGCCCCGCGGTCTACCAGTTCGACGCGCGCGTCACGCGCAACATCAACTTCACAGAGTCGGTGCGCCTGCGGCTCATCCTCGAAGCCTTCAACCTCTTCAACCGCGCCAACGTGGCGACGGTCAACAACACCATCTACAACTTCACGGCGCTGACGGTGAACAACGTCCCCACGGGCCGGCTCGACTCCGTCGCCTTCGTGTCGGCCTTCGGCACGCCGCGCACCTTCTCGTCGCCGGCCTCGGGCACGACCACCTTCGCCACCCCGCGCCAGTTGCAGTTGGCCGTCAAGTTCGACTTTTAGGGCGGGCGTCGGGGTAAAGAGAAAGGGGCGTGGCGCTCGGAGTCGA
>JBEVKV010000222.1:0-4189 GCA_040509515.1 Pyrinomonadaceae bacterium
CTCGCGCACGTCGCGCGCGCGGGCGATGAAGCAGAGGTTGCTCAGTCCGCCTTCGACCGGGCTCAGGCCGCCGTAGCCGCCGGGGTAGAAGTAAATCTCGCAGACGCCCGGCGCGCCGCGCGCGCCTTCGAGATGAGCCTTGAAGGCGACGAGCGGCGCGCGATGTTTCTCGGCCGCGACGCTCGGCTCGGGCGCGCCGACGCCCCCTCGCCCGGCCGTCTTCGCTTCGACGCTCGACTCGCGTTCGGCGCGGCGCACGACCGCGCGGTGCCGCCCCGTCGCGTCGAGCGTGACGCGCGCTCGAAACTCGCGCGTCGCACCATCCGTGTGCAGGCGCACGCCGGAGACGCGCGCGCCTTCCATCAAGACGCCCGCGAGCGACGCCTCTTCGAGCACGACCGCGCCGGCCTCACGCGCGCGCGCGAGGAGGCGCGCGTCCATCTCCGCGCGGCTCAGTCCGAGCGCCTCGCCGCCGCCGCCGAACCACGCGCTCGGCACGGAGACGCCGCGGCCGGAAGGCGCATAGAAGATCGTCTCCGAGACGCTCGCGCCGCCCTCCTTCATCCGTTCGAGGACGCCGAGCCGCGCGAAGTGCCCCAGACATTCGGGCGAGATGAACTCGCCGCACAGCTTCTCGCGCGGGAACTTCTCGCGCTCGGCCAGCAGCACGCGCGCGCCCGCCGACGCCAGCTCGACGGCGGCGCACGCGCCGGCCGGCCCGCCGCCCACGATGATGGCGTCGAAGTCTTCCATCACGCGGCCGCGCTCAAGATCAGACGATAGGGAAAGCGCCGCTCGACGCGCACGTCCGAGAGCCCGGCGCGCGCGGCCAACGTTCGCAGCTCGCGCGGGCGGAAGCTGCGGAGGATGGAGAGCGCGCCGTCCTCGCGCACGAGTCGGTTGTGTAGGAAGAGGCGTCCGGCCGTCGTGTAGAAGTAGTAGGCGATGGGGTGTCTGTGCAGGTCTATGCAGTAGACGCGCCGCCGTGCGACGCGCGCCATCTCGGCGAGCACGCGGGCGCACGCGTCGTCGCGGAAGTGGTGCGTGAAGAGAGAGCACATCACGTAGTCGAATGCGCCGTCGGCGAACGGCAGGCGGAGCGCGTCGCCGCGCACGGACTCGATCTCCCAGAAGTCGCGCGACTCTTCCGCCAGCCCCTCGGCCGCGCGCGCGTTCAGCTCAAGCCCGACCAGCCGCGCGCGTCTCCCAGACAGCCGCGCCCACTGCGCGACCTCGCGCAGAAGCTCGCCCGAGCCCGCGCCCACGTCGAGCAGCGAGAACCCGCGCGGCGCACCGCGCGCCAGTTCGGGGAGCACCGACCGCTTGAGCGCGCGCGAGTCGCCGAGCCAGCGGTTGACCCGACGCAACTCTCGGAGACACCCCTCGTACTCCTCGGGCGTGTAGTCGCCCTTGTCGAGGTGCTCAAGCTCATGGCTCCGCTCGCGGAAACGCTCGAACATGCCGCGCGCCACTAAGGGACGCTCACCTCGTCAAAACGAAGTTGTAGGTGACGACGCCCGTCACCTTCACGGGCTTATCGCAGAGTATCGTCGGCGAGAACTTTGCGCGCCGCGCCGCCGCCTCGCCCGCGGGGCGCAGCATCGAGTGACCCGAGAGGGCGTGCGCCGAGATGACGCTCCCCTCCTCGTCCACGACGATGTGCACGGAGACGGGGCCGGTGGCTCCCGCGCGCATCGCCTGCGGCGGATAGACGGGGTTCGGCTTGTTGAGCGCCTTTGCGTTGAGCATCCCGCGCACCACGGCCTGCTCCATCAGCGGAGCCTCGGGCGAAGGCTCGGCGGGCGGCTCGACCTTCAGCGTGTCGAGCACGGACTTCCACCCTTCGGCGCTCGACGCCTCGTCCTTGTCGGCGCGAATCCGGACGAGGTGGACGAGCCGCTGCCCCATCGCGACGGCGTAGACCTCGCCCGTGCCCTGCTCGCCGTCAACCCGCCCCGTCACGCGAAAGCCGACCGCGACGCGCTCGCCGAGCGTGATGCACTGCGAGTCTTTTGCGGCGGGCACCTCCGCCCCCAGCAGCCGCGCGACGTTCGCGACGTAAGGCTTCGTCAACGCCTCGCGCGACTCGAACATCTGCAAGACGGTCTGGAACGGCTCGCGCTGCGCGACGACCATGACGAGCGCCGAAGTCTCCGGCCGCTTGAGCACGAGGTATTGAAGCTCGGGCTTGCCCTTGTCTTCGAGCGCCCACCCTCCGGGGTAATCGAACGACAGCCCTTCCTTCGAGAAGTGCGCGACGCCGGTCTGCGCCTGACGCGACGCCGGCACGAGCAGGGTCAGGAGAATTAACAACAGCGGCGCTCTCATGCTCAAACCTTTCGACGCTCACTCCGCCGGGCGCTCGACGACGAGCGCGCTGTTCTTCGAGCCGAAGCCGATGCAGTTGCAGAGCGCGACGCGTACGTCGCGCGCGCGCGCGCGGTTGGGCGTGTAGTCGAGGTCGCACTCAGGCGCGGGCTCGTCGAGGTTGATGGTCGGCGGAATGCTCCCCGTCGTCATCGCGCACAAAGCCGCCGCCAGCCCCGCCGCGCCCGACGCGCCCTGCGGGTGTCCTATCTGCGACTTCGTCCCCGACATCGGGATGCCTTTGGCCGCGGGGCCGAACGCGAGCTTGAGCGCCTGCGTCTCGATGCGGTCGTTGAGGACGGTGGAGGTGCCGTGGAGGTTGACGTAATCGACCTCCTCGGGCGCGCGCCCCGCGTCTTCGAGCGCGAGCCGCATCGCGCGCGCGGGCTCCTCGCCCGTGTCTTCCAAACGCACGCGGTGGTACGCGTCGCACGTTGCGCCGTAGCCCGTCACCTCGGCGTAAATCCTCGCCCCGCGACGACGCGCGCGCTCGTACTCTTCGAGCACGTAGACCCACGCGCCCTCTCCTATGACCATCCCCGAGCGGTCGCGCGAGAACGGTCGAGAGGCGCGCCCGGGCTCGTCGTTCCAATCCTCGGTCAGAACCTTCATCAGACAGAAGCCGGCGAGGATGCCGGGCGCGAGCGGCGCGTCGGAGCCTCCGGCGAGCATCGCCTCCTGACGGCCGAGCGCGACGTGCTGCGCCGCGTAGGCGATGGCGTCGGTCGAAGAGGTGCAGCCGGTCGAGACGACGTGCGAGAGGCCGCGCAGGCCGAAGGCCATCGAGAGTTCGGAGGAGAGCCCGCCGTGCGTCGAAGCGGGAATGGTGTAGATGCTGGGGGTGCCCGACGCGTCGGGGACGTAGTGGTATTTGTACTGCTCCTCCGTGAAGGCGAGGCCGCCGCCGCCCGTGCCGAGCACGACGCCGAAGCCGCGCCTCTCTTCGGGCGAGAAGTCGGAAGGTTGAAGCCCCGCGTCTTCCACTGCCTCGCGCGCGGCGGCGAGCGCGAGCGGGACGGTGCGCGCGACGTGGCGTCGGTCTTTCGGCTTCAGCTCCGCCTCCCAGTCGAAGCCGGGCACCTGCCCCGCGATGCGCACGGGCGAACCGCTCACGTCGAAGCCTTCGATGCGGCGGACGCCGCTCTCGCCGCGCAGCAGCCCGCCCCAGAACGCCTCGCGCCCGACGCCGAGCGGAGTCACGCACCCGAGCCCCGTGATGACGACGCGGCGCGGCTGCCTCAAATTCTTCAGCATAGGATGAGTCGCCCTCGGGTTGTCAGGGGAGACGGGCACGCTTGGGGAACGCGTCGTAGGATAACACGCCGCGTCGAAAGTGGCAGTAACTTCTAAGGTCGGCCGACGCGCGTCGCGACGGCTGACTGCGCCTCCCTGCGCGCGAGCCAGAGGGCGGCGCAGGCGAGCGCCGTCGCGCCGCCGGCCATGTCGAGCAGACTGTCGTAGACGGTGCCCGTGCGCGTCGCGACGAAGCTCTGATGGTACTCGTCTACGAGCGCGACCGACGCGACGAGGGCGAAGGAGGCGAGCCACCAGCGTCGTGCGAGCGAGGCGCGCGACGACGTGCGGAAGGCGCGCGCCGCGAGGAGCGCCAGCAGGGCGTACTCGGTGAAGTGCGCGGCCTTGCGGACGAAGAAGTGCGCCGTCGCGATCGACGCCTCGGAGATGTCGGGGAAGAGCCAGAGCAGCAACGGGCGGAGGATGCGCGACGTGTTCGACGCTGAGAAATTCCCCGACGACGCGAAGAGCACGAAGCACCCCCACGCCACGACCGGCCCGTAGCGCCAGAGCCGCCCGCGACGCGTCG
>JBEVKV010000223.1:0-17177 GCA_040509515.1 Pyrinomonadaceae bacterium
GACCGTCTATTATGCCGCGTCGAGCCTCTGGTACGCGCGGCGGCGCTGCGCGGCGGCCGGCTTCGTCGTCCCTTCGGGGAACCTCGGCAACGCCGTGGCCGCCTTCTGGGCGCGACGGATGGGGCTGCCCGTCCGCGAGGTCGCGCTCGCCGCCAACGCCAACCGCGCCGTGCCCGACTACTTCGACTCGGGCACTTGGGCCGCGCGCCCCACGGTCGCGACGCTCGCGAACGCGATGGACGTGGGCAACCCTTCCAACGTCGAAAGGCTCTTCGACCTCCACCCGGACTTTGAAGAACTGCGAAGCGTCGCCCGCGCCTTCTCAATCACGGACGACGAGATTGAGCGCACGATTCGCGAAGCGGCCGCACGCCAGCCGCCCGAGGTCTGGGAGCCGCACACGGCGACCGCCGTCCTCGCGCGCTCGCGCATCGAGTCGCCGCACTGGGTCGTCGTCTCGACCGCGCACCCCGCGAAGTTCGAGTCGGTCGTCGAACCGCTCGTCGGGCGCGGCGTCGATGTCCCGCCGTGCCTCGCCGAACTCCTCCACCGCCCCGAGCACTTCGAGGAGTTGGAGCCGTCGTTCGACTCACTCGCCGCGGCGCTCGGCGGGTGATCCTTTTTCCACTCGCGCTGCGCGTGATGTGTAGCGGGCTGGAAGGGAGCCCGCTACACATCGCCGGATACATCGGAGGTAACGAGTGAGATGACAGACGAACTGATTGCCGCCAACCTGGCCGCGGTCGAGGCGCATTTTCACAGCGAGGCCGCGAACGAGGTCGAGAAGGCGCTTGAGCTTTACACCGACGACATCGTGTGGGAATCGCCCGCGCGCGACCTCGTCTTCCGGGGCAAGGAGGCGACCGGCGAGAACTACCGGCGGATGTTCGACTCGTTCAAGGTCGAAGAGTTTCACTGCCTGCAACGCTTCGCGACCGAGGATCGCGTCATCGACGACAGCGTCGCCACGGTGCGCATCGTCGGCGACGGCGTCGAGAACGCGCCCGCGCCCGTCGGGTCGAAGGTCGAGATAAGGCTCCTGCACGTCTTCGAGATGCGCGGCGGGAAAATCTCGCGCGAGCTGGTCTTCGAGAACTGGAAGGTCGTCGAGCCGGCCGCCGGCCGCATCCCCTACGCGTCGAGCGTCGCACGCTTCAACCCGCAGCACCCCGCGTTCTGAGGCGAGACAGGTCAGAACCGCCCGTTACCGCGGGCGGTTCTGACCGCTATGGACTATCCGGCCTTCGTCGTGCGAACGTCTGGCGGCCTCGACGACTTCGAGCACGGCGACCGACTCTGCGGGGTCAACCGGCGGCGGGGCTCCTTCGCGCAACGCCGCCGCGAGCTGCTGATAGAAACGCTGGTAGCAGCCCGGCTCTGTCCGCAGAGGACGCAGGTCGTCGCCCGCGCCGAACAGACCCCACTGGCTCTCCGGCTCCTCGCCCCACCCTTCTGAGCCGGGGCGGCCGCCCTCCTTCAAAGCCTCTTCCTGAACGTCGAGCCCGAACTTCGTGTAAGCGGCCGCGTCGCCGAGCGCGCGAAGGCGCGGGGCGGGTTGCGCGGCGACGGTGCTCATCCAGAGATGCGAGCGGACGCCGCCCGCGTGTTCGAGCGCGACGAAGGTGTCGTTGTCCGTCTCGACGCCCGGGTAAGGCTTGCCGAGTTCGGCGTAGACGCGTCGCGCCGGCCCGAAGAGCACAAGCGCCTGATCTATCAAATGGCTCCCGAGGTCGTAGAGCAGCCCGCCCGCGTCCTCAGGCGCGCCGCTCTGCCGCCAGCCGGGTTTCGCGTGCGGCCGCCAACGCTCGAAACGCGACTCGAAGCGCAGCACGCGCCCGAGCGCGCCGCGGTCAACCAACAGCCGCAGCGTCAGAAAGTCGCCGTCCCAACGCCGGTTCTGAAAGACCGTCAGCAGCAGCCCGCGCCGCCGCGCCTCTTCGACGAGCGCACGCCCTTCGGCGGCCGACGCGGCGAGCGGCTTGTCGACGACGACGGCCAGCCCCGCTTCGAGCGCGGCGTGCGCCAGCGGCGCGTGCGTGCGGTTGGGCGAGGCGACGACGACGAGGTCAAGCTCGCGCGCACGTTCCCAGAGTTGTTCCGGCGTTTCGAGGACGAGGGCGTCCGTGTATTCGCGTCTCACCCGCTCGGCGCGTTCCGGGTTCGACGTGACGACGGCCGTCAGCCTCATCCCACGCGTCGCCGAGATGAGCGGCGCGTGAAACACCGCGCCCGCCAGCCCGAAGCCGATTAACCCGACCCTCAACTCGTCTCCCGCACCCGCGCCGTCCTTCGTCATTCCCACATTGTACATTGGACTTTGGCCACGAGCTTTTTGTTATCATGACCGGGGCCGCGGTTGACGGGTAAGACGGGAGGAGACGTGAACAGGCCAGTGCTCATCGTCGAGGACGAGCCCGACATCGCCGAGGGGTTGCGCTACAACCTTGAGCGCGAGGGCTTGCGCACCGTGGTGGCGGAGACGGGCGAGAAGGGGCTGGCGGCGGCGCTCGACGCGAAGAACCCGCCGGCGCTCATCCTGCTCGACCTGATGCTGCCCGGGATGTCCGGCACCGAGCTGTGCCGTCGCCTCCGGCGCGAGCCGCAGACGCGCCGGACGCCCGTCATCATCCTCACGGCGCGCGGGTCGGAGGCCGAGCGCGTGGCCGGGCTCGAACTCGGCGCGGACGACTACGTCACCAAGCCCTTCTCCGTGCGCGAGCTGATCGCGCGCGTCCGCGCCGTGCTCCGCCGCTCCGAGGAGTCGGCCACGGCCTCCTACGAGGACGGGCGGCTGCTCGTCCGCTTCGACGACATCTACGTGGCCTGTGACGGCGCGGAGGTCAAGCTCACGCGCAAGGAGTTCGGGCTCCTCACCGCGCTCGCGCGCCGCCCCGGCCGCGTCGCGACGCGCACGCAACTCCTCGACGAAGTCTGGGGGCAGCAGTACTACGGCGACACGCGCACGCTCGACGTGCACATCCGCCGCCTGCGCTCGAAGCTCGGCGCGTGCGGCGACTCCATCGAGACGGTCATCGGCGTCGGCTACCGCTTCGTGGGCGCGGCCGGCGGCGAAAAGTAACGCGCCACTTATGCCCCTGCGCCTGGCACTCGCGCTCGCAACCGTCGCGGCACTGCTGGCCGCGTGGTTCGCGCTCTACAAGACGGACGCCTACGCCGCGTGGGTCGCCATCGCGGCCGCCGCCGTCGGCGCCGCCGTCGCGCTGTTGTTCGCCCCGGCGCTCGGCGCGCGCGCGGAGCCGGACGTGTTCCCCGCCGGTGATTTTGAAGGCGAGGCGGACGCGCACGGGTCGGTCGCGCCCGGCGAGGTGCCGGCCGCCGCGCTGCTCAAGGCGACGATGGACAGCATGCGCGAGGGCGTCGTCGTCATCGACAGCGGGATGCGCGTCGTGGCGCTCAACAACCCCGCGCGCGCCACCTTCCGCTCGGGCGGCTCGGACGCGCTCAGCCCGCGACGCCTGAGCGACCTGACGCGCAACCCCACGGTTTACTCGGCCTTCGCCGGCGCGGTCGCGCGCGGCGTCCGCGCAGAGGTCAAGGTCGAGACAGATGGCGCGGACGGCCGCCGCGTCTACGACCTGCACGTCGCCCCCCTGCGCGAGCGCGAGGCCATCTACGGCAGCGACGTGCGCGGCGCCATCGGCGTCCTCATCGACATCACGCGCATCGAACGGCTCGAACTCGTCCGGCAGGAGTTTCTCTCGAACGTCAGCCACGAACTGCGCACGCCGCTGACCTCCATCCTCGCCTTCGCCGAGACGCTCGAAGACGGCGCGCTCGAAGACGCCGAGACGGCGCGCGGCTTCCTCGCCATCATCCGCCGCAACGCGGAGCGCATGCGCGCCCTCATCGAAGACATCACGGAGCTTTCGTCGATTGAGTCGGGCGGGGCGCGCGTCGAGGCGCGAGAGGTGCCGCTCCACACGGCCGTTCAGGAGACGTTCGCCGCGCTCAACGCTAAGGCCGATGCTTGCGGCGTCACGCTGGCTAACGAAGTGAACGTTGAGGCGACTGTCCGCGCCGACCCGCGCCGGCTCGAACAGATGCTTTTGAATCTGGTGGACAACGCCGTCAAGTTTAACCGGCGGGGCGGGACGGTGACGGTCGCGCACGCGGTGGGCGCGCGCGACCTCGTCGAAGTCTCTGACACGGGCGACGGCATCCCGCCCGAACACCTCACGCGCATCTTCGAGCGCTTCTACCGCGTCGACCGCGCGCGCTCGCGCGAAATGGGCGGGACGGGGCTCGGGCTCGCCATCGTCAAGCACCTCGCGCGCGCGCACGGCGGCGAAATCCGCGTCCGCTCGACGCCCGGCGAGGGCACGACTTTTACCGTCGAGCTTCCGCGCGAGACGCCCACGGAGAAGGTTAAGCAGTGAAGGTCAAGCCGTGACGGTCAAGCCGTGGCCTTCACTGTGGGAGACTCGTAAAGCCTCCGGTGCTCCTCGCGCATCGAGACGTAGGCCGGGTCTGCGAGCACCGCGTCGAGCCTCTCCCTGAAAATCTTTGCGCTCTTCAGCTTCTCGGCGTCGTGCTCCTTCGGCGCGACGCGTCGGCCGTGCGCGCCGCTCCGCCCACGCATCTCGCGCGGCACCGCCCCGACGTACTTCTTCCCCGTCCGGTGGTTGGCGTAGCGCATCGAGCGCGTCCAGCCCATCTGCAGGAACTTGCGCGCCATGTCCATCCCGACGAAGTCTTCAGCCGCCCTGTACGCCTCGTACAACTCGAAGATTTTCGCGGCCGACTCGCGCGCCACCTTCGGCGTGCGGAAGCGCCAGTGCGGGAGCAGTTCGCCCTTGTACGGCTCGACGAGGAGCACGCCCTGCTCGCCGCGCCCGACCCTGTACAGCTCCGGGTGTTTGCGGAAGTCCGTCCGTTTAAAGTCGAGCGCGTAGTCGAACTTCATGCCGCTTCACTTCAAATCAATCTTTTCGTTCTCGCCCATCTGCGCCGGCTCGCCTTTGACGAGCGACGTGACGAGGCCGACGGCGTGCGCGACGAGCGACTGCGAGCCGTCCCAGTATTCCGCGCGCTCGGCCGTCACCTTGAGCAGCGCGATGTCGGGCGTGTCCACGCCTTCGGGGAACCACGCGCGCAGTTGCGGCTTCCAAAGCTCCTCAATCTTCGCGCGGTCGCGCACGACCTCCGCGCGCCCCGAGATCGACGCGTAGAGCTGCGCGTCCACGTCCGCGAAGCTCGCGTTGACCTTCGGCACGCGTCCCACCTCGTCAACCTTGTGCGACGAGCCGTAGGTGAAGAACCAGAGGTCGCCGTCGAAATCCACGTCGCGGTTGTTCGACATCGGGCGGCTGTGCAACTCTCCGCCCTCGTCCACGGTCGTCAGCATGCAGATGTCCACCGCCTTGACTATCTCGCGCAGCTTCCCGAGCTTCTCGTCCTTCGTCACAGCCTTGCTCATCCCCGTCTCCTCCTTGTCTTAACTCTCGACACGCCCTCTCAGGCGCGCCGACTGTCGTCGCCGACGCCGAGCGCTTCGAGCTTCGTCCAGTGCTCGCCCTCGACCGCGACCTTGAGCCAGTAGCTGTAGCTCTCCGGCTCGTCCCTCAAACCGCGTCGCAACTCGTTCATGCTCACCCAGCGCCACTCCTCGACCTCCGTCGGGTCGGGCGCGGGCTCGGCGTCGTGCGTGCCGACGAAAACGTGGTCGTACTCGTGCTCGACCAGCGCGCCGTCCAGCTCCGCGCGGTAGACGAACTCGAACGCCTCGCGCAGCTCGCAGTCGAGACTCATCTCCTCGCGCAGCCGACGCCGCGCGGCCTCGGCCGTCGGCTCGCCCGGGCGCGGGTGGCCGCAGGCCGTGTTCGACCAGAGCCCGCCCGAGTGGTACTTCCCCCGCGCGCGCCTTTGCAGGAGCAGACGCCCCGCGCCGTCGAAGATGAAGACCGAGAAGGCCCTGTGGAGCGCGCCGTCAATGTGCGCGCGCAGCTTCCCCGCCGCGCCCAGTTCTCGGTCGCGCTCGTCAACCAGAATCACACTCTCGTCAGTCGGCATCGACGTTTCGGCCCCCCGGCCTCCTCCCGCCCACATTGTAGACGACCGGAGCCCTCCCCGCGTCCCGCGCGGCGTCAGAGCCGTCTCCAACCCTTGTTCACGGCTCCCCACTTGAACGATTTGAACGATTTAAATCAATCCAAAGATAAAGTCAAGAAGAAAATCCGTTGTGAATTTATTATACGTATTATCCTCTTGAACGGATTGAGCGATTTTTGTATTTACATCCGTCCGGCTCTTTGTTAGATTGGCAGCGCGCTTATGAGGAGCTACGAAGGGCGAAAAAATCTGACCAGCCGGCAGGCCGCGCGGCTGCTCGGCGCGAGCGAGGCGTCCGTGAAGCGCTGGGCCGACGGCGGGCTGCTGCCGTCCATGCGCACCGTCGGCGGGCACAGGCGCTTCCGCCCGGAGGACGTGGCCGCCTTCCGGCGCGGACGCGGGGCGCGCGACGCCGCGCGCGTTTTGAAGAGAGGTGAGACGCCCGGCCCGGCCGCCAACGGAGAGGCGTCGGAGACGGACGGCGTCGCCCTCGACGAAGACTTGTCCCGCTTGATGTTTGAGACGCTCCTCGCCGGTTACGCGGAGTCGGCGGCCGAGGCGCTCGTCGGGCTCCGACGCCGCGGCCACTCGGTCGCGCGCATCGCGGACGCGGTGCTCTGCCCGGCGCTGCGCAGGGTCGGCGACCTCTGGCACGCGGGCGAGCTTTCAGTCGCCGAAGAGCACCTGGCGACGCGAACCGCGCTCACGGCCGTACAGGTTTTAAGGGACGACTTGAGTTTGAACGTGGACGACCGCGCGGCAATCTGCTGCGCCGTCGAGGACGACTTTCACGAGCTTCCCGTCCACCTCGCGGCGCTGACGCTTGAGGGGCTCGGGTGGGGCGTCGTCAACCTCGGGACGAGCACGCCCTTCTACGCGCTCGCCGAGGCAATCGGGCGCTTCGCCCCGCGACTGGTCTGTGTCGCCTCGACGGTCTTCAACCACCCCGACCGCGCGGCGCGCGAGTACGGAGAGTTCAAGAGTGCGGCTGAGCGCGCGGGCGCGTCGGTGGTGCTGGGCGGGGCGGGGTTCGGCGTCGGGGGCGCGCGGCACAGGTTCCCGGCCGACCTCCACGCCGCCACGTTTTCACAACTTGAGGAGCACGCCGCGCTCCTCTGAACGAACACACAGGGAGGATTTTAAAGATGTCAGAGCAACTGGCGAGAAAGTTTATCGAGGCGCTCGGGCGGCTTGAGTCCGGGCGCGACGTGGAAGCCATCACCGCGCTCTTCGCCGAAGAGTGCGAGGTCGGCAACGTCACCTCGCCCGAGAAGTTTCACGGGCGCGAGGGCGCGCGCGAGTTCTGGGGCGCGAAGTACCGCGACACCTTCGGCGAGGTCGAGTCGACCTTCAGAAACGTCTTCGCCACCGACGACCGCGCGGCGCTCGAATGGAAGACCGTGGGGACGGCGGCCGACGGCTCGCCCGTCGAGTACGACGGCGTGAGCATCCTCGAAATCGACGGCGGGCAGATCACACGCTTCCGCGCCTACTTCGACGCGGGCGGGCTCGGCCGCCAGATTCTCCACAAGTCGCACGCGGGTGACTGAGGGGGTTAAGCGCGTGGAACGGAGCTTCAATGTTTTAACGTTCGGTTCGCACGCGGGCGCGGCGCGCGTCGACGCGGGCGGGGCCGCGTGGGACGACGCCGTGTGGCGCGAGCGCGAGAGGGTCACGCGCGAGCGCGCGCTGCGTTCGCGCAAGGAACGCGGGGCGTGGCGCGTGCTGGTGCGAGAGTCGCGCGCGGTGATGCGCTCTTTCACGACCAGCTTCTTCGTCGTCAGCCGCTTTCTGCCGCGCGAAAAGCGTGACGAGGTCGAGACCGTCTACGCCGCCGTGCGCTACCCGGACGAGGTCGTCGACACTTTCCGGCTCGACGACGACTCGAAGCGGCGGCTGCTCGAAGAGTGGGGCGACGCGTACGAGACGGCGCTCTCCTCAAGGTCTGTGCGGGATTCGCTCGAACTCGGAGTGCCCGCACACCTCGCGGGCTTCGCGCGCGTCGTGCGCGAGCGCGCCATCCCGCACGAGCACTACCGCGCCTTCCTCGGCGCGATGCGGCAGGACATCGACCCGCGCCCGTTCCAGACGCTCGACGAACTGATTCACACGTACGTCTACGGCAGCGCCGTCGTCGTCGGCTACTTCCTCGCGCACGTCTACGGCGCGCGCGACGCGGCGAGCTTCGGCCGTGCGCTCGGGGCGGCGCGCGACCTCGGCGTCGCGCTCCAACTGACCAACTTCCTGCGCGACGTGGCCGAAGACCAGCGGCGCGGTCGCGTCTATCTTCCCGCAGACTCTCTGCGCGCCGAGGGCATTCGTGTGCTCGACGCGCGAGACCCGAGCCAGCACGAGCCGCTGGCTCGGGTGCGGCGACGGCTGGCGGCCGTCGCCGCGGACTTTTACGAGCGCGCGCGCGCCGACCTCGACGCCTTCTCGCCCGACTGCCGGACGGCGGTGCGCGCCTGCATAGAGGTCTACGGACGCCTGAACGAGCGCGTCGCGCTGAGCGCCGAAAGCATCACGCGGCGCGAGAGCGTGCCGCTCCGCGAGAAGTTCGAGGTGCTGCCCGCGAGCAAATACTGGCGCATCCCGCTCGCGTACCTGACGAGATGAGCGCGAGCGCAGACAGAAAAGTTCTGATAGTCGGTGGCGGCCTCGGGGGTCTGAGCGCCGCGATACACCTGCGCCTCGCGGGCTTTCGTGTGACGCTGCTCGAAGCCTGCGAGCGCGTGGGCGGCCGCGCCAACGTCATCGAGCACGACGGCTTCCGCTTCGACACGGGCCCGTCGCTGCTCAACTACCCGTGGGTCTTCGAGCAGTTGTTCGAGGCGGCCGGGCGTCGCTTTCAAGATTACGTGCGGCTGCTCCCCGTCGACCCTTCCATTACGTTCCGCTGGGCCGGCGGAGAGCACTTCACGCTCTCGTCGGACGTGCGAAAGTTCCTCGCCGAGTGCGAGCGGCTTGAGCCGGGATGCTCGCCCGAAGTCTTCGACTTCCTGCGCGACGCTGGCGCGAAGTTCGGCGTCGCCTTCGACAAGCTCGTCAGCCGCAACGTCGACAACCCCGCGCGCTGGCTCGCCGCGCTCACACCCGGGGAGCTTTTGGGGACGGGGCTCTGGCGCTCGCTCGACGGCGAGTTGCGCCGCCACTTCAAGAACGCACGCGTGCGCGAGGCGCTCGGCTCCTACGCGATGTACCTCGGCGGCTCGCCCTACGAGCTGCCCGGCATGTTCACAATCCTGCCTTACGGCGAGCTGGCCTACGGACTCTGGCTCCCCGTGGGCGGGGTCTACGCTCTGGTCGAGGGCGTCGAAAAACTCGCGCGCGAGTTGGGTGTCGAAGTCCGCACGCGGGCGCGCGTGACGCGCATCGTCTGCCGCGCCGGGCGCGTCCGCGCGGTCGAACTGGAAGGCGGCGAGCGCGTCGAGGCGGCGACCGTCGTCTCGAACGTTGACGTGCCGACGACCGACACCGAGCTTGTCGAGAGCGAGCACGGCTTTGCCGACCGCGCGCACGCGCGGGCCGCCCGCACACGCATGACGCCGGGCGTCGTCACCTTCTACTGGGGCGTGCGCGGCGGGGTCGAAGGCTTGGGACACCACACCATCTTTCTGCCCGAAGACGCGCGCGCGGCCTTCGACCAACTGTTCAAGCGCGGGCGCGTGCCCGCGGAGCTTCCCTTCTACGTGAGCGTCCCTTCGGCGACCGACCCGGCGCTCGCGCCCGAGGGCTGCTCGGCCGTCTTCGTACTCGCGCCGACGCCCACGCTCAGCCAGATGCCGGGCGCGGACTGGCGCGAAGAGACGCGGAAGATAAAGCGGAGCGTGACCGAGACGCTCGCGCGACACGGCGTGCGGATCGACCCCGCGCGCGTCGTCTTCGAGGAGGTCTACACGCCGCAGGACTGGCGGCGTCGCTTCGGGCTCTACGACGGCTCGGCGTTCGGCGCGGCGCACACGCTGGGGCAGGTCGGGCCGTTCCGCCGCCGGAATTACTCGCAAGAGTTCGAGGGGCTTTACTACGTCGGCGCGAGCACGACGCCGGGGACGGGCATGCCGATGGTCGTGCTCTCGGGACGGCTCGTCGCGGAGAGGATTACGGGACGTGTTCGTTGAGCGACAGGGTTGGGGCGGCGAAGTCTTCCTCGCGCTGCACGGGTGGGGCGGCGACCGGCGCGCGTTCGCGCCGCTGGCGGGCTTCGTCCCCGAGCACGCGAGCCTCTACACGGCAGACCTCCCGGGCTGCGGCCGCTCGGCTCCGCCGCGCGAGTGGTCGGTCGCGTCGGTCGTCGAAGAAGTCGTCGGCCTCGCGCGTTACGTCGCGCCGGGGCGTGTGAATCTGGTCGGCAGTTGCGGCGGCGCGGTCTTCGCGCTGCTGGCGGCGAAGGAGTTGGGGCGCGACTGCGTGCGCGTGACGATGATCGACCCGTTCGCGTACCTGCCGCGATACTTCCGACTGTTCCTCGCCGGCGAGTTCGGGCGGCGCGCGTACGAGGCGACCTTCGCGTCGCCGCTCGGGCGCTGGCTGACGAATCAGGCGCTCGGCTCGGGGCGCGAAGGCGCGGGCGACATGACGGCGACTTTCGCCGAAGCCGACCATGAGGTCGCGCGCCGCTACCTCGCGCTCTTCGACGAAGTCGGCGGCGTCGAAATCTTTCGCGGCGTCGAGACGCCGGTCGAAATCGCTTACGGCGAGAAGACGTTCGGCGCGGTGAAGCGTTCGCTGGCGCTCTGGCGCGAGGTGCTGCCCCGTGCGCTCGTGCGCGAGTTGAAGGGCGCGGGGCATCTCCCGCTTGAGGAGGCGACCGCCGAGGTCGCCGAAGTCATCTTCGGTACGGCGTCGCCGGCAGCGGCGGCGCGCGCCGCCGGCGAGGGAAAGTGAGTGAACGTTTGAGCGAGCAACTGACCAGCTTCGTCGCGTCGAGTCGCGGCGCCGTCGAAGAGGCGCTGCGACGCCGGCTCCCCTTCAGCACGCTCCCGCACGCCGGGCGGCTCAACGAGGCGCTCGTCTACGCGGTCTTCCCCGGCGGCAAGCGCTTTCGCCCCGCGCTCGCGCTGCTCGCCTCCGGGCTGGCCGGCGCTTCGCGCGAACAGGCGTCGGCGGTGGCGTGCGCCGTCGAGTTTCTCCATTGCAGCTCTCTCGTCCTCGACGACCTGCCCTCAATGGACGACGCCGAGTTGCGACGCAATCGACCCGCGCTCCACCTCGTCTACGGCGAAGGCGTCGCGGTGCTCGTCTCGGTCGCGCTGCTCAACCAGTCTTACGCGCTGTTCGCGGAGGCGGCGTGCGGGACGGACGCCTGCGGCACTCTCGTCCGCGAGGCCGCGCGCGCCATCGGCGCGGACGGGATGGTCGGCGGGCAGGCCGTCGACCTTTTGGCGCGCGCGGGCGAGGCAGACCCCGACGCCCTCTTCTGCCGCGAGCAGAAGACGGTCGCGCTGATGCGCCTGATGATGACGGCCGGCGGGCTGGCCTGCGGCGCTCGCGCAGCGGACACGCGCGCGCTCTCGGATTTCGGCGAGTGTCTGGGGCGCGCCTATCAACTCTGCGACGACGTGTCGGACGAGACGCGTCCGCCCGAGTTGACGGGCAAGCCCGCGGGGCAGGACGCGCGACACAGGCGCGCGAGCGCCGTCACAACCCTCGGCCACGAAGGCGCGCGCGACTTCGCGCGGAAGCTCGTCGCGCGCGGCGTCGCGCGGCTCCGCGAGCAGTTCGGCACGCGCGACGAGGTGATGCTCCTCTCCGACGCGGCCCACTTCGTCCTCGGCGAGTCGCGCGAGGAGCGCGCGTCGCCGGAACGCTCGCCCGCCTTCGAGGCCGCCGCCGCCACATAAAGCCGACGCGCAGATGATTTTCGTGACGCTCCTTTCACTCTCGATTCTGGCCGCCGCGCTCGCGACGCTCTGCGTGGCGTTGTGGAACGCGCTCGCGTGGCCGCGTGTCGGTGACGCGCCGGGCGTTGAAAGCATGACGCGCGGCCGCGTGTCGATTCTGATTCCGGCGCGCGACGAGGAGCGGAACATCGCCGGCTGTCTCGACGCGGCGCTCGCGCAAGGCGAAGTGGTGGGCGAGGTGCTCGTCTACGACGACCACTCGCGCGACGGCACGGCGCGCGTCGTCGAAGAGTACGCCCGGCGCGACGCGCGCGTGCGACTCGTCGCGCCCGCGCCGCTCCCTTCGGGCTGGTGCGGGAAGACTTTCGCGTGCGCGCGTCTGGCCGCCGAGGCGAGCGCCGGCTGGCTTCTCTTTCTCGACGCGGACGCGCGTTTGAGCGCGTCCGCGGCGGCGCTCATCGTCCGAGAGGCGTCGGCGCGCGGCGTCACGCTGCTCTCGTGCTGGCCCCGGCTTGAGACGCGCGGTTTTTGGGAGGGCGCGCTGATGCCGCTCCTCAACTTCGTCGTCTTCACGCTCTACCCCGCGCCGCTCGCGCTGCGCCGCAGCGACGCTTCGCTCGGGCTCGCGCACGGCTCGTGCCTGCTGGCGCGGCGCGACCACTACGAGTCGGTCGGCGGTCACGCGATTGTGCGCGGCGAGTTGTTCGAGGACGTGCGGCTGGCGCAGGCGTGGCGCGCGGCCGGGCGTCCGAGTCTTTGTTTAGACGGCCGCGCGGTCGTCCGCGTGCGCATGTACAGCTCGCTCGCGGAAATCTGGTGGGGCTTTCAGAAGAACTTCTTCCCCGCCTTCCGCAGCGCGCGAAGCTTCGGGGCTTTCATGGCGCTTCACTTCCTTGTCTTCCTCGCGCCGTTCGCGTTCCTGCCTCTCGCCGCAAAGACGACCGGCGGCATGTTCCTGTCGGCGGCGGCCGCCTGCGTCCTCGCGGCGCGATTCGCGCTGGCGCTCAGATTCGGACAGCCTTTGTGGTCGCCGCTCCTGCACCCGCTGGGCGAGGCCGTCCTGCTCGCGCTCGGCGTCTCTTCGTGGCTGAGGTGCCGGACGGGGCGCGGCGTCGTGTGGAAGGGCCGAAGCTATCTGGCGGGCGCGCGAACGCCCGCGCCGATTCAGACCGAAGGAGTTCAGAAATGAACGTTATCTTTTCCGCCGTGCTGTCGGCGTCTCTGCTCGCGACGCTCGCGTGGCCGCAGACCGCGAGGGTGCGCCCCGAAGATTTGCGCCGGCTGACGGGCGCGCGCTGGACGGGCACGCTCACCTACACCGACTACTCGTCGAACAAGCGCGTCACGATATCGTCGAACCTGTCTGTGACCGAGCGCGACGCGACTTCGTGGGTCTTCGAGTACGAGTACCCGAAGGAGCCGAAAGCTACCGGGAAACAGTCGGTGACGCTCGCGCGCGACGGCGCGACGCTCGACGGCGAGACTGTCGTCGAGCGTTCGGAACTCGAAGGCGGACAGCTCCGCGTCGTCACGGAGAAGCGCGGCACCGACGACGACAGGGCCGCCCTCTTCCGTTACACCTACCTCATCGGCGCTTCCAGCTTCTCCGTCCGCAAGGAGGTGCGCCGCGACGGCGACGAAGGGTTCTTCGAGAGGAACGTCTACAGTTGGAGCCGTTGAAGTCGAGAAAGAAGCGGCGCGCCGTCGTCATCGGCGGCGGGCTCGGGGGGCTTGCGACCGCCGTGCGGCTCGCCGCCGCCGGCTGGCAGGTCGAGGTCTGCGAAAGCGGCCCGCGCTTCGGCGGCAAGATGAACACTTTCGAGCGCGAGGGCTTCCGCTTCGACACGGGGCCTTCGCTCATCACGATGCCGTGGGTCTTCGAGGAGCTGTTCGCGGCGGCCGGCTCGAAGCTCTCGGAGCACGTCACGCTCGCGCCCGTCCACACACTCGCCGACTACGTCTTCGACGACGGGACGCGCTTCACTTACACGTCGCGGCTCCCCGAATGGCTCGCCGCCGTGCGGCGGCTTGAGCCGCGCGACGCCGAAGGCTTCCTGCGCTTCATGCGTCTGGGAGCGCGTCTGTTCGCGCTCTCGCGCGAGACGTTTCTGCGCCGGCCGCCGCTCGCGCCGCCCGACCTGCGCGTGCTCAAATCGCTCAGACATCTCCCGCTGCGTCGCGCGTGGGGCAACTATCACTCGGCGGTCAAGGCTCACTTCCGCAGCCCGCACCTGCGCCAGATGTTCGACCGCTATCCGACCTACGTCGGCTCGTCGCCCTACGACTCGCCCGCGACACTCGCCGTTATCCCCTTCATCGAGTACGCGCACGGCGGCTGGCACGTCGAGGGCGGGCTCTACCGCATCGTCGAGAGCCTCGTCGCGCTCGCGCGAAACATGGGCGTGCGGCTCCACGCGAACGCGCGCGTCGCGCGCATCGAGCGCGACGGCACGCGCGCGTGCGGCGTCCGGCTAGCCGACGGGACGCGACTCGATGCGGACGTGGTCGTCATGAACGGCGACGCGGCGACGACGGGCGCGCTTCTCGAAGGTCACAACGTCGAAGGCCGCGTCGTCGAAGGCGAAGTCGAAGTCAGAGACGGAAGCGGTGAACCTCAAAGCGCCTCGGAGCGTTCGCTCTCCGGCTTCGTCATGCTGCTCGGACTCAAACGCAGGCTCGAAGGGCTCGCGCACCACACGGTCTACTTCTCGTCCGACTACCGCGCGGAGTTCTCGCAGCTCTTCGGCGCGCGTCGCTTCCCCGAAGACCCGACCGTCTACGTCTGCGCGCCGAGCCGCACCGACGCGAGTCTCGCCCCGGAGGGCGGCGAGACGCTCTTCGTCATGGCGAACGCCCCGGCCGACGGCGGCGCGTGGGACGAGCGGCGCATCGAGTCGGCGCGCGCGAGCGTCTTCGCGCGACTGGCGAAGGGCGGATTTCAGGGCGCGGCGTCAGACGTGGTCGTCTCGGACGTGTGGACGCCCGAGCGTTTCGCGGGCGCGTACCTCTGCCCCGGCGGCGCGATTTACGGCACGCACTCGCACGGCTGGCGGCGCGCGTTCCTGCGACCGCCCAACCGTCACGCGCGCGTCGGCGGGCTCTATCAGGTCGGCGGCAGCAGCCACCCCGGCGGCGGCACGCCCACCGTCCTGCTCTCCGCGCGCATCACCGCCGAACTCATCGGGAGACACGAAACTTGAGCGCGACCACCCCGACGGCAGAGCCCGCGAGCGAGCCTGCGACCGAGTCGTTCGCCGGCGCTGTGCCGCGTCTGTCGCGTCTGCGTCGCGCGGCGCTGGCGGCCGCCGTCTCCCTCTTCGCGTTGCTGTGGACGGGCGGCGTCCTGAGCCGTTGGACTGGGGCGGCGCGCGACGACGAAGGCTGGCTCGCGTCGCTCTTTCTTCTGAACGCGGCTCTGATCGTGCTGCTCGGCGAGAGGACGACGGCGGGCGTGTCGAGACTCGCGGCGGTCGTGCTGACGGGCTTCGCGGTCGAGGCGGCGGGCGTGCGCTTCGGGCTCCCGTTCGGCGAGTACGCGTACACGGGCGTGCTGCGGCCGCAGTTGTTTGGCGTCCCCGTCGTGATGGGCTTCGCGTGGATGACGCTCGTCGCGTTCGCCTGCGACTTCGCGTGGCGTCTGCGGCTCGCGCCGTGGGTCGCGGTCTTGTGCGCGGCGCTTCTGACGACCGCCACCGACCTCGTCATCGACCCGCTCGCCGCCAACCGCCTCGGCTACTGGAGATGGGCGCAAGGCGGCGCGTACTACGGCATCCCCTTCTCAAACTTCGCCGGTTGGTTCGTGACGGCGCTCGTCGCGTGCCCCGTCCTCGGCGCGCGCGGCCGGCCGAACTTCTGGGCGGCCTTCGTCGGCGTGGCCGTCGTCCTCTTCTTCTCGCTCAACGCGCTCGCCGTCTCGCTCGTCCCCGTCGCGCTCGTCGGCCTCGGCCTGTGCGCCGCGCGGCTCGCGCCCGCCCTCTTTGCGGCGCGGGGTAAATATTGACAGCCGCCGGGAATAGGCGTATACCGCCCGTGTAACTCAGCTTCGGTCGGCGGCGCGACTCTCCCTCCCGCGCGCCCGGCACTCATTCGGGATCAGCACGCATGCTGTCCTCACGACTCCGTCCATAAAATCTCAGGAGACGCGAGATGAAATCTCTCAACGCCGATGTCATTAGTTCGCGTTCAACTCTGGCGGGACTGACGCGCGCCTGCGCGCTGTTGCTGGCCGCCCTGTGCGTCCCGGCGACGGCCGCCGCGCAGACCACCGAGTTCGTCGAGTTGGTAAGCGCCAACGCCGCCGGCACCGGCGCGGGCAACAACCACTCGACCCTCCCGCAGACGAGCGCCGACGGCCGCTTCGTCGTCTTCACGAGCGACGCCAGCGACCTCGTCGCGGACGACGCCAACGGCGAGACCGACGTTTTCGTCCGCGACCTACAGACCGACACGACCCGGCTCGTCAGCGTCAACGCCGCGGGCACCGGCTCGGGTAACGGCCCGTCCCGGCTGGCGTCGCTGACGCCCGACGGCCGCTTTGTCATCTTCCAGAGCGAAGCCGACGACCTCGTCGCGAATGACGCCAACGGCAAGGCGGACGTTTTCGTCCGCGACCTCCAACTGGACACGACGACGCTCGTCAGCGTCAACAGCGCGGGCACCGGCTCGGCCGACGCCGACTCGCAACCCGGCTTCTTCACGCCCGACGGTCGCTACGCCGTCTTCACGAGCGCGGCCGGCGACCTCGTCGCGGGCGTCGGCGGCAACCAGATCGTCAACGTCTTCCGGCGCGACTTACAGACGGGCGCGACCGTCTGCGTCAGCGTCAACGCCGCCGGGACGAACGGCGGCAACGCGGCCTCGACCGCGGAGGGCGTCACCCCGGACGGCCGCTTCGTCCTCTTCAGGAGTCTGGCCTCCGACATCGTCGCCAACGACACGAACGGCACCGCGTCGGACATCTTCCGCCGCGACTTGCAGACGGGCACGACCGCGCTCGCCTCGGTCAACAGTTCCGGCACGGGCAGCGGCAGCGCCGCCTCCGACAACGGCGTGATGAGCGACGACGGGCAGGTCGTCGCCTTCGAGAGTGTCGCCACCGACCTCGTGCCCAACCCGCCGCCGAGCCCGGGCTTCACCTTCCCGCTCTTCCCGTCCATCTACGCGCGCGACTTCGCCGCCGGCACGACCACGCTCGTCAGCGAGCGGCAGGTCTTGCAGGGGAGTGTCGCGACCATCCCGCCCGCCCGCTCGCCGCGCATCAGCGCCGAC
>JBEVKV010000224.1:0-9071 GCA_040509515.1 Pyrinomonadaceae bacterium
CGAGCACGAGAGTCGTGCCGTTCAAACGTCCGCCGCCCCTCCGGGGCTCTGCTGTTTTTACCGGCGGCGCGCCGGCCTTAGTAACGCACCGGGTGCTCTTTGGCGTAGGTGTAGGCGAAGTAGGCCGCGAGCAGGTGCGAGACCCAGCCGAGCAGGCCGGCGGTGCCGATCCATGAGAAGCCCGTCAGGATGAGCCAGAGAATGCCCCACAGCACCTGGCCGTTGTAAATCTGGCCGAGCCCGGGGACGAGTAGACTGAGGAAGCCAGCAATCAAAGGGTCGCGCATCGTTCGATTTACCTCCGCGCTCCTATACGCCCGGCCCCGTGCGTTTGTTCGGCCGAAGGGGCGGGCGCGGCATCACTGCGTCGGCTGTGGCGGGGGCTGCGCGGCGTCTGTGCGGCGCACTTCTACGATCTCGGCGCGGAAGGTCTTGAGCGCGTGCTGGACTACCGGGTGACTCTCGGCCTGCTCGCGCAGGAGGCGCTGCTCGCGCCGCGACTCGTCCTCGGCCGTGAGCCGCTCGTCCTCCTCCTCGCCCGGCGCTCTCAACTTAATGTTGATGCCGACGCCGCGCCCCAGCGCCTCGCAGCAGACCTCGTGAAGCAGCTTCTGACTCTCCGCCTTTCTCAGCGCCTCGTACAGATGTTTTGACTCGGGCGCGAACTCGACGCGCACCTCTTCGCCCTCGACCCACACGCGCCGCGCGCCGTCGAGCGCCACGGCGAGCAGAGGCTTGCCGCGCCCTTCGAGCCCACGCTTGAAGCGCGACGCGTCGTCCTCGGGGCCGAAGCCCATGCCGCCGACTTCCCTGCCGATTAAGTCGGGCGCGGGAGTCTGTGCAGCGGGCTGCGCGGCGACGGCGGCGTCCGGCCGCGGCGGCGTGACGAGCGAGACGGGCGCGCCGACGCGGTCTTCGCCCGCGCGCGCTCCCTCTACGAACGGGCGCGGCTGGTCGAAGAGCCCGTTCGACTGCGCGCCGTCCGCGACGGGGAAAGGCGCTTCGGCGGCGCGCGTGGCCGCACCCGACGCGAAGGAGGCCGCCCCGCCCGACTGGACGGGCGGCGGGACGAGCTTCAGCCCCGGCGACGGCTGAGCAGGCGGCGCGGCGGGCGTCGCGGCAGGCGTTGCGCGCGGCGGCGCGGCGGCCGGCGCGTGCGCGTGTGACGCCGCCCCGTTGGTTTCGGCCGGGCTCGGCGCCGGGCGCTCGGGCGGGACAGGCGCGGCGGGCGCGGCGACCGCCGCCGGAGGCTCGGGCGCGGAGAAGGACGCGCCGCCGCTCCCGCCGGCCGCGCCTCGCCGCGGCGGCGTCGACGATGAAGGCGGCGCTGTCGGAGCCGGCGGAGTACCCGCGCCGCCGGCGGGCGCGCGCCCCGTCCGCAGTGCCTCTTCGAGCGCGTTCAGACGCTCGACAATCTGGCCGAGCGGCGCGAGCCGGCGCATCTCGACCAGCTTCACCAGCCCGACCTCCAACTGATAGCGCGGGTGCGCGCCCCCGCCCAGACGCGCCTCGGTCTCGGTCAGGCTGTGGAAGAAGCGCACGAGGTCGGACTCCGAGAAGTCGCGCGCCTCTTCGAGCAACTCTTTCCGCTCGGCCTCGGTCGCGCCGGCCAGCGCCGCGTCGCCGCCCACCTTCGCGATGAGCAGGTCGCGCAGGTGCGCCAGAAGGTCGCGGCAGAAGTTGCGCAACTCGTGGCCGCGCGTCGTCAGCTCGTCCACGACCGCGAGCGCGTCGGCCGGCTGCTGCGCGGCCACGGCGCGCATCACGCGCGCGAGCAGTTCCCTGCCCGCGATGCCGAGCGCCGCTTCAACGTCCGACGCCTCGATCTTGCCGCCGCTGAAAGAGATGACCTGATCGAAGGCCGACTGCGCGTCGCGCATCGAGCCCTCGCCGGCGCGCGCCACCTCGCGCAGCGCCTCTTCGCTCACCTTTATCTTCTCGGCGTCGGCGATGAGGCGCAGCCGGTCGGCTATCTTCGACGCGGCGATGGTGCGGAACTCGAACTGCTGGCTGCGCGAGAGGATGGTCTCAGGCAACTTGTGCGGGTGCGTCGTCGCCATGATGAAGAGGACGCGCGGCGGCGGCTCCTCCAAAGTCTTCAGCAGCGCGTTGAAGGACGAGGTGGAGAGCATGTGGACTTCGTCCACGATGAAGACCTTGTAGCGGTCGCGCGAGGGCGCGATGCCGATGTTGTTGATGATGACTTCGCGCGTCTTCTCGACCTGCGTGTTCGAGGCGGCGTCGATTTCGAGCACGTCGATTGAGCGCGACTCGGCTATCTCGCGGCAGGAGGGGCAGGCGTCCGGGTCGGTCGTGCGACAGGGCGTCGGCGTCGGCCGGTCGGACTTGTGGCAGTTGACGGCTTTTGCCAGCAGCCGCGCCGTCGTCGTCTTCCCCACGCCGCGCGCGCCCGAGAAGAGATAGGCGTGGTGCAGCCGCTCGTGCTCGACCGCGTTGCGGAGCGTCCGCGTGATGTGCTCCTGCCCCGTGACCTCCTCGAAGGTCTGCGGGCGCCACTTGCGTGCGATGACTTGGTAGGACATGGGGAAGCAGTTTCGCCGTTAGCCGTTCGTCTTCTCTAAAAGCTCGATGCGGTTGCCGAAGGGGTCGAAGAGCGAGAAGCGGTGGACGACGCCGGGAATGTCGGGCTCGTCCTTCGTCCGCACGCCGCGCTGTTCGAGATAGGCTCTGACGCCGGCCGCGTCCTCGACCTCGAAGGCCGGGTGACGCTTCGACGGCGCGACCACGTCCTCGACGCCGACGTGGAGTTGGACGCCGGCGACGTTGTACCACATGCCGCCGTTCTTCTTCAGCACTTCGGGCTTCTCGATCTCTTCGAGCCCGAGCAGGCGGCCGTAGAACTCGCGCGCCTGCGCGTCCGCCCCGCGCGGGATGCAGACCTGTACGTGGTCGAACCTCTTGAAAATCACCTTCATCGTTCTCGCGCTCCGCACGCGTCTTCAGCGCCCCTTCCGGTACGCGTAGAGTAGCACGCCGAGCGGGTCGCCGACCTTGAGGTCGGCGGCCTTCGTCGCCGTCGGCAGTAGTTTCGGCTCGAACTCCGCGCGGGTGCGGTGGCACTCAAGACACGACTCGGCGCTCGCGCGCACCGCCCGCGCCTCGACCCGCCACAGGCCGGCGGTGAACTCGTGGCGCTCGCGGCCCGCGGCGAAAGACTCCAGCGCGCGGCGCGTCTCGTCCCAGAGTGGGACGGCGCCGGGCAGACTCTTCACGGACGAAGAGCTGACGTAGATGGGGCCGCTGATGGCGCGCCCCGCCCCGCCGCCGAAGCGGTTCCACGCGACGCGGTTCTCGACCGGCTCATCGTAGAGGACGCCGCGCCCCGCGAGGTAGAGCCCGACGCGGTAGCCCTCGCGCTTGAGCGCGGCGACGGCCGCCTTCTCCTCTTCGGTCGTGGGCTCGAAATGCCTCTCGGAGGCGATGCGCGCCATGCCGAAGCCGATGACGTTGTGGAAGCGTTTCTGGACGGCGCGGTCGAGCGCGTCGAGCGGGTGCGGCTCGCGCGCGCCCGAGACGGGGCGCGGTAACTGCGCGCCGAAGGCGAGCGCCGAGACGACGGGCAGCGTCAGCAGCAACAGCTTCGGGCCGTGAAAAGGGTTCTTCATTACGTGCGGGCGGGGACTCCAAAGAGAAAAAGAGTTGCCGCGGGTGGCTTTCGTCCGAACCGTGCGGCGACGCTGGAATTGTGCTCCAACGCGGCGCGGTTCGGCAAGCCTTCTGCCCGCGGCAACTCTTTTCAGATGTGGCCAGGCTCCGGACCGACCCGCAACACACGCCGCCGCCACTACCGTTGCTCCGTTCCCGGCCTGGCGGGGTTCGCGGGGCAAGCGTTGTGCGGAGCCCGAAGCCTGATAAGTTGGGAAATAGCTGTTGGCCGTTGGCCGTTAGCTGTCAGCTGTCAGCCGCCAACCTTTCGTCTTAGACTTTAACCCGGCGCGCGCGGGTTGGCAAACGCGCGCGACGCGGTTCGAGTCACGCCCCCGCCCCAAGTCCTTCTCCGCCTCAAGTGCCGTTAAAGCCAGTGCGCAGGCGGCGCAGGTTCGCGCCGGGGAACTGCCCCGCGGCCTTGACCTTCGCGAGCGTCGCCTGCGCCTCGGCGCGCGTGCGCCCGGCGTAGACGGCCATGAACTGCGTGTCTTCGGCGACGCCCATGTAGAAGAGGTCGCCCGGCTCGAAGCAGCGCGAGGCGAAGACCTTGTTGCGCGGGAAGAGCGCCTGCGCCGCCTCGCGCTCCGACTCGGGGACGAAGACGTTGCAGTCTTCGCCCTTCGACGCGTCGCGCACGCTCTTGAGGATGACGGCGTAGAACTGCTCGGACTCCCAGATGACACCGTTGGTCGGCACGACGAACGGCAACTGGTACGGCTGGAACTCGACGGTCGTGCGACAGCGCACGGTCGGGTCGCCGCAGACGGCCGCCGGGCGCGGCCTCGCGCCCCGCCTCTGCGCCGCCGCGCCGCCCGCGACAATCAATCCGAGGAGGATGACGAATAAGATTTGAGCTTTACGCATCGAGCTTTCGGGCTCCGTTCGTGGGAAGGTTTCGGAAGACGACGGGCGAGACTTTACAACCCGTCTGCGCCTCGCACAACCCGCCGGCTGGCGACTCTCTCAATCTGACTGACAGAACTCTCTCAACCTGACCTGAGCGTTGACCGATTCGCCCGACCGCCCGCGCCGCGCGACTCGATTTTCCCCGGAAATTGCGAGCCGGCGCGTGGCGCGGCGGCCGGCACGGGCGTTGCCAGTGCGAAGCTGCCTCTCTCACAAGTCAGGTCGGCGCTGCGGCGCGTTCTTTCGCATACGCGACGGGAGTTTTTCGATGGGCATCAATCGCCACCCCGCGACGACGCGATTCGTCTCGCTCGCGCTTCTCCTCGCGCTCTGCATGGGCTCCGCGGGAGTGCGCCCGGCGCGCGCGCAGCTCCTCTCGGGGCTCACGCGGACGACGACCCGGACGCTCACGCAGACCACACAGGGCGTGACGCAGCTCGTCAAGCTCTCGCCCGACCTCCTCCAGCTCATCGCGGGCGCGCCCGCGGGACGGCGCGTGCGCGTGCTGGTTCAGTCGGGCGGCGTGTGGGGGCTCACGCTCGACCTGCTCTTGCTCGCGCTCGGCGCGCGCACGACACACGTCTACCGCAACTTCAACGCGCGCGCGGTGGACATCCCCGCGGGCAACGTCCTCACGCTCGCCGCGAGCACGCTCATCTCCTTCGTCTCGACCGACCGGCCCGTGCGTCTGCTCGGCCACCTCTCGGCCACGACCGGCGCGGACGCCGCGCGTGCGACCGCCGGAACCTCCTTCTCGACGCTCGACGGCAGCGGCGTCGGCGTCGCCGTCATCGACTCGGGCGTCTACGCGGGGCACCGCTCGTTCCTCGACAAGTCGAACCGCGTGCGCGTCACGCTCAGTAAGGACTTCACGGGCGAGAATCGCACCGACGACCCGTACGGGCACGGCTCGCACGTCGCGGCGCTCGCGGCCGGCAACGCGCGCGTCTCGAACGGCGCTTACACCGGCGTCGCGCCGAACGCGAACGTCATCAACCTGCGCGCGCTCGATTCGCGCGGCGCGGGCACGGCCTCGGGGCTGCTCGCCGCGCTCGACTGGGTTCTGACCAACCGCGCCGCCCACAACATACGCGTCGTCAACCTGAGTTTAGGCACGGCCGCCGTCGACTCGTACCGCGACGACCCTCTGTGCAGGGCCGCGCGCAAACTTGTGGACGCTGGTGTGGTGGTCGTCGCCGCCGCCGGCAACGAGGGCAAGGACGCCGCGGGGCAGAAGGTCTACGGCCGCGTCCACTCGCCCGGCATCGAGCCCTCGGTGATCACGGTCGGGGCGTCGAACACCTTCGGCACCGACGCGCGCTCGGACGACGCGGTGACGACCTACAGCTCGCGCGGGCCGACGCGCGGCTTCCGCGTGGACGCCTTCGGCGCGCGCCACTACGACAACCTCGTCAAGCCCGAGCTGGTCGCGCCGGGCAACAAGCTCGTCGCGGCCGAGTCGCCCGGCAACCTCCTCGTCACAACGCACCCTGAGCTGGACGCGGGCGTGAGTTCCGCCGAGTCGCGCAGGATGATGCGCCTGAGCGGAACGTCGATGGCGACGCCGGCGGTGGCGGGCGCGGCGGCGCTGATGCTTCAGGCCAACCCGAAGCTGACGCCGAACATGGTCAAGATGATTCTGATGTACACGGCGCAGCCGCTCGCCGGCTTCAACTACTTCGAGCAAGGCATGGGGCAGCTCAACGTCGAGGGCGCGGTGCGCTTAGCGAAGCTCGTCCGCACAGACCTCTCGAACTCGACGCCCGTCGGCGCGCCGCTGCTCGTCGCCGCGCCGCCCGAGCCGCGCACGACCGTCGCCTTCCACACCTTCATGTGGTCGCGCGGGGTGCTCTTCGACTACACGTACGCGGTCGGCTCAGACCTCGTCGTCAAATATCAGAAGGTCTACGGCCTCGGCATCTTCTTCGGCGACGGGGTCATCACGGGCGACGGCGTGATAACTGGCGACGCGAGGTTTCTGTCCGACGGCGTCATCACGGGCGACCACGTCATGACGAGCGCGGGCGTCATCGCGGGCGACGGCGACCCGTTCTGCGCGGCGGGGGTGCTCTTCGCCGACGGCGGCGGGGGCGTCGCTGCCGGCCGTGTCTTCGGCGACGGGGTCATTACGGGCGACGGCGTGATAACTGGCGACGGAGTCATCACCGGCGACACTCTTGTGCGCGGCGACGACACCGGCTCGATGGAAGCGCCGGGCGACGGCGGCAGGAACTTTTGAGCGGCGGGCGCGCGCCCGTCGAATCTCTACCGCACCCGTACCACACGACGGCTGACACAATGAAGCTCCCCGAACGAACCGGCGCGGGCGACGCCGAGGCGGCCGCGTGCGACCCCGGCCGTCTGGCGTTCCGGCTGGCGGTCATCGCGCTCGGCGCGGTCGCGGCGGCCCCGGTCGCGTGGCTTCTGCCCGTCGAGCGGCTCGACGTGGGCTTCGTGCTGCTCGCGCTTCTGACGGTCGCGGTCAGCTCGCGCGTCGCCGTCAGGATTCCGCACACGACGGGTCGCATCACCGTCGCCGACACCTTCATCCTCCTGACGCTTTTGCTTTACGGCGGCGAGGCCGCGGCGCTGCTCGCGGCAGCCGAGGGCGTCTGCTCGTCTCTGCGCATCAGCCGCAAGGCGCTCACCGTCCTTTTCAACGCCGCGGTGATGGGCTGCTCGACCTACGCCACCGCGTGGGTTTTGCGCCTCGCGTGCGGCCCGGCCGAAGAGGCGCTGGTGGTGGGGCGCGCCTCGGCGCTCGTCACGATGGTCTGCTTGATGGGGCTCGCGCAGTACGTCTTTAACGCGGGGCTCGTCGCCTTCGACAAGGCGCTCAAGCTTAGGCGGGGGTTCGTGCGGACGTGGCGCGAGTTCTACCTCTGGGCTTCGCTCACGTACTTCGCGGGCGCGGCGGCCGCGGGGGTGCTGGCGCGGCTCGTCGTCACGTACGGCTTCTACCCCGTAGCGGCGGCCGCGCCGGTGGTCGCCATCGTCTACCTGACCTACCAGACTTATCTGAAGAGCGTCGAGGCGGCCGACGCGCAGGCCGCGATGGCCGAGAGCCATGTGCAGGAGTTGAACCGCTACCTCGCCGAGCAGGAGCGCATCAGCCGCGAGCTGGAAGAGAGCCGCGAGCACTTCCGCAACGCCGCGCTCCACGACGCGCTGACGGGGCTGCCGAACCGCGCGCTCTTGATGAGCCACCTCAAGCTCGCCGTCGAGCACGCCAAGCGGCGGCCCGGCTACCTCTTCGCCGTGCTCTTCCTCGACCTCGACCGCTTCAAGGTCATCAACGACAGCTTAGGCCACGTCGCGGGCGACCAGCTCCTCGTCCAGCTCGCGCGCCGCCTCGAAGAGTGCATACGCAGCACCGACACGGTCGCGCGGCTCGGCGGCGACGAGTTCGCGCTCCTCCTGAGCGACATCGAAGATTACGCCGACGCCGCGCGCGTGGCCGAGCGGATACAGGAAGAGCTTTCGCTCCCCTTCCACCTCGGCGGCCACGAGGTCTACACGTCCGCCTCCATCGGCATCACGCTGAGCGCCACCGGCTATCAGGAGCCCGAGGCCATCCTGCGCGACGCGGACACCGTGATGTACCGCGCGAAGGCCAACGGCAAGGCGCGCCACGAGCTGTTCGACGAGGCGATGCACGCGCGCGCCGTCGCGCTGCTCCGCACCGAGACCGACCTGCGCCGCGCCGTCGAGCGCGACGAGTTCCGCGTCGTCTACCAGCCCATCCTTTCGCTCCCTACCGCCGAGGTCGCGGGCTTCGAGGCGCTCGTGCGCTGGCAGCACCCGGAGCGCGGCGTCGTCCCGCCCTCGGAGTTCATCCCCGTCGCGGAGGAGACCGGGCTCATCGTGGAGATAGGACGGCGCGTGCTCTTCGAGTCGTGCCGACGCCTGCGCGAGTGGCAGGGGCGCGGGCTCGTCCCCGCGTCGCTCCACGTCAGCGTCAACCTCTCGGGCAAGCAGTTCGCGCAGGCCGGCCTCGCCGCGTCGGTCGCCGGGGCGCTCGCCGAGACGGGGCTCGACCCGCGCTGCCTGCGACTTGAGATAACCGAGAGCGTCGTCATGGCGAACGCCGAGGCGGCCTGCTCGACGCTCGGCGCTTTGCGCGCGCTCGGCATCGGCGTCAGCATCGACGACTTCGGCACCGGCTACTCTTCGCTCTCCTACCTCCACCGCTTCCCCGTGGACACCCTGAAGATCGACCGCTCGTTCGTCAGCCGCATGGGACAGCCCGACGAGAACGGCGAGATCGTCCGCACCATCCTGACGCTCGCCTCGAACCTCGGGATGGGCGTCGTCGCCGAGGGCGTCGAGACCGCGCGGCAGGCCGAGATGCTCGGCGAACTCGGCTGCGAGTACGCGCAAGGTTTCCTCTTCGCCCGCCCGCTCGACCCGGAAGCGGTCGCCGGCTGGCTCGACGCGCGCCGCGTCGTCTCCGCGGAAGCTCACTGACCGCCCGACAGCTTCAAACACAAAAAGCG
>JBEVKV010000225.1:0-4346 GCA_040509515.1 Pyrinomonadaceae bacterium
CGGGTCGGCCGCGCGGGCTTTTGTGTGGTAGATTCACACGGACGCACGGACAAGTCCTGTTAGAAACCATCCCACTAGCAAGAGGCAGTTAATGGAGAAGCGCGCACTCATCACGGGCATCACGGGGCAGGACGGCTCGTTCCTGACCGAGCTGCTGTTGGAGAAGGGCTACGAGGTCTACGGCATCATCCGCCGCTCCTCATCATTCAACACCGACCGTATCGACCACCTCTACCAAGACCCGCACGAGCCGGGGACGCGGCTGCGTCTGGTCTACGGCGACCTCAACGATTCCAGCTCGCTCAACACGCTCATCCGGCAGATTCGCCCCGACGAGATTTACAACCTCGGCGCGCAAAGCCACGTCCGCGTCAGCTTCGACGTGCCCGAGTACACGGGCGAGGTCACCGGCATCGGCACCGTCCGGCTGCTCGAAGCCATCCGCGAGGCGGGCATCAAGCCGAAGTTCTATCAGGCTTCGTCGTCGGAGCTGTACGGCAAGGTGGTCGAGACGCCGCAGCGCGAGACGACGCCCTTCTACCCGCGCAGCCCTTACGCCTGCGCCAAGGCTTACGCCTACTGGATCACGGTCAACTACCGCGAGTCCTACGGGATGTTCGCCTGCAACGGCATCCTCTTCAACCACGAGTCCGAGCGGCGCGGCGAGACCTTCGTCTCGCGCAAGATCACGCGCGCCGCCACGCGCATCAAGCTCGGCCTTCAGCAGAAGCTCTACATGGGCAACATCGACGCCCAGCGCGACTGGGGCCACGCGCGCGACTACGTCGAGGCGATGTGGCTGATGATGCAGGCCGAGGAGCCGGACGACTACGTCATCGCGACCGGCGAGGCGCGCTCGGTCAAAGAGTTTCTCGAAGAGGCTTTCGGCCTGCTCGACCTCGACTGGCGCGAGCACGTCGAAATAGACCCGCGCTACTTCCGGCCCGCGGAGGTAGACCTCCTGCTCGGCGACGCGACGAAGGCGCGCACCATCCTCGGCTGGGAGCCGAAGGTGAGTTTCAAGGAGCTCGTCCGCGTCATGGTCGAGAGCGACCTCCGCCTCGCCGAGCGCGAGCGCCGCACGCAGCAGCACGAGGGCGCGCTCGCCACGACCGCCGGTTGGGGCGTCAACTAGCGCGGAAGACCGCTTCGGAGGGCGGGCGGCTTAGGAGAGTTGAAATCTCTCCTAAGCCCTTTCTCTTTTGGGTCGCAAGTCAGCGCGACGAGACGAGCGGCAACTCGACGAAGCTTGCGCGGCCGGGGGCGTGGTAGACGCGCTGCGTGGCCTTGCGGTAGTCGGAGGGCTTGGCCCAGAAGATGTTGGGGACGAAGGTCTGCGGGTTACGGTCGTAGAGCGGGAACCAGCTCGACTGCACCTGCACCATGACGCGGTGCCCCGGCAGGAAGACGTGGTTCGCGGTCGGGAGCGCGAAGCGGTAGAGCAGCGGCTTGTCGGCCTCGACGGGCTTCGGCGTCTCAAGGCTCTCGCGGTAGCGGCCGCGGAAGATGTCGGCCGAGATCATCAACTGGTAGCCGCCCATCGCGGGCTGCCCGGCGACCTCGTCCGGGTAGAGGTCGATGACCTTGACCACCCAGTCGGAGTCGGTTCCCGAAGTCGAGGCGACGAGGTTGGCGATGGGCTCGCCGCTGATCTTCATCGGAGAGGTCAGCACGTCGGAGACGAAGGCCAGCACGTCGGGGCGTCCCGAGGCTTCGCGCTGGTCGTCCACGAGCCACTGACGCCAGGTGGTGTCGTCGATGGGGCGCGCGCGATAGGGGACGGGCTTCGCCGGGTCAGAGACGTATTCGTCGAAGGCCGCGCCGGCCGCGGGCGCGTTGAGACTCAGTTTCAGCCCCGGCGCGAGATAGAGCGGCGTCGGCCGCACGGCGCAGCCCGACGCGCAACCCGAGGGCCACGACGTAAGACGCCGCCAGGCGTTCGTCCCCGTCTCGAACGCGGTGACGGGCGCGATGTCGGCCTTCGCCGCGCCGTCCTTGAGGTACTGGTCGAGGAAGGGGCGCAAGACCTCGCGGCGGAAGGTGAGCGAGGTATCGCTGTTGAACTTGATCGCGCCGAGAGAGCTGCCCTCCCGAATCATCTGCCCGTGATACCACGGCCCCATGACGAGGAAGACCTTGTCGTTCCCCGTGTCCTTCGGCTCGATGGCTTTGTAGACGGCGATGTCGCCGTAGATGTCTTCCTGATCCCAGAGGCTGTGGACGAGCATCACCGGCACCTTCAAGGGCTGCGCGGCGAGAATCTTGTCCACCGCCTGTTCGCGCCACCACGCGTCGTAGGCCGGATGTTCGAGAAGCTTGCGCCAGAAGCCGACCTGCTCTAACCCGCGCCGCCGCCCCAACTCGCCGGCCGAGCCCGCCTCCATGAACATGTCGTAGGGGTCGAAGTGGCTCGTCCACCACTTGAGGTCGTTGGCGCGCGTCGCCTCCTGATCGTAGATGTACGACATGCCCTGCTGGCGGAAGGCGCCGTTGTGGAACCAGTCGTCGCCCACCCAGCCGTCCACCATCGGGTTCATCGGCACCGACACCTTGAGCGCCGGGTGCGGGTTGACCAAAGCCATCAGCGGCAGAAACCCGTCGTAGGAGATGCCGAGGATGCCGACGCGCCCGTTCGACTCGGGCGTGTTCTTCACCAGCCACTCGATGGTGTCGTAGGTGTCCGTGGCGTGGTCGACCGCGGTCGGGTTGAGCGGCCCGCGCAGCGGGCGGTTCATCACGTAGTCGCCCTCCGAGCCGTACTTGCCGCGCACGTCCTGCACGGCGCGGATGTAGCCGCCCTCGACGATCACGTCCGTCGCGTTGTCGTAGCCGTAGAGCGCCGACCCGAGGTGCGAGCTTTCGGCGTTGCTCGTCAGCGCGCTGGCGTCGTAGGGCGTGCGCGTCAGCAGGATGGGCGCGCCCTTCGCGCCCTTCGGCACGAGGACGACCGTGTGGAGCCTCACCCCGTCGCGCATCGGGATCATCACGTCGCGCCTGACGTAATCGAAGCCGTGGTAAGTGGGCTCGAACTTCGACGGCGTCTCGCTCTGCAAGGTCGCGGGAGCCTGCGCCGTGGAGGTCTGCGCCGTCGCGGGCGCGGGAGTCAGCGACAGCAGGGCCGCCAACCCCGCCAACACCGACGTGAACGTGCGAACGCTTTTGATGATCATCGGTCGGCCACCTGCTTAAGAGTTTCTTCCGCGGCGTGGAAGGAGCGACCCGCGGGTCAGAGTTGGGAACGGCACATTCTAACGGCCGCCCGCGCGGCGCACAAACGCGGGCTCCCCTTTCATCATTTAAAACAAGAGCGGGCGTCGGCGCGTAATACGTGGCGAAGCTACGATCTCACCGCCCATTCGCGGAGGCTTTAAATGGCAGACTTGGTTGAAGAGGTGGACGGGAGCCGCGGGATGTCGCGCACCGAACACGCCTTGAGAAGCGTGCTCAACGACGACATCGAGAGCGTGCGCCGGCGTCTCACACAGGCGTTGGAGAGGATGGGGTACAAAGTCATCTCCGAAGAGCCACTCTACGCGCGGCGCGCGGCGCGCGGGAGGGCGGCCTACTACTGTTCGGCGGACATTCTTGAGTACCCCATCAAGCTGACAATCGGACTCAAGCGGTTGAGCCTCAGCGCCACGCTCGCCACCTTCGACTACACGGTCGAGCATTTCGGCTCGGTCTCTTTCAAAGGCGACCAGCACACGCTCAGGCGCGAGGCGGAGGCAATCATCGCCCTCGCCGCGTCCGGCACGGCCACGTCGGTCTGCGCGGCGTGCGGGACGGCGCAGACCGACGACGCGCGGTTTTGTCGCGTCTGCGGCGCGCCGAACGCGGGCGGGGCCCCCGCCGAGATTGAAGTTTTACGTCTGACGGCCGGCGCGCGCGCCGGACAGCACCTCATCATTATGGGGGCCGCGTGGGCGGCCGTGAGTTCGCTGTTCCTGCTGCCGCTCATCCTTTTAAGTAATAAGCCGGCGGGGTGGGCCGTGGCGTTCCTGCTGACTCAGGTCGTCGCGGGACTGCTTGTGTTGTTCGTGGGCGCGCGCCGCCTGACCCGGACGCTCAACCCTGCCTCGTCCCGACACACGACGCTCCCGGCCGGAGCGCCGCGGGCAGACACCTTGAAGGAGCCCGCGGTTTTTCCGACCTTGCCGGCCCGGACTTCCATCACCGAAGGGACTACCGAGTTGCTGGTTCGGAATATAAAGGAGAGGGAGAAAGAGCCCACGTATCGGAAGGGGAGAGACACTTCACCGAAGAAAATGTGAGTGGCGGAAGACTATGGCCGACAGGTTTAAGGAGGTCATCATGAAGTTCAAGGCACGCGAGTTTGTGGCCGCGGT
>JBEVKV010000226.1:0-13734 GCA_040509515.1 Pyrinomonadaceae bacterium
GCGGGCAGGCGGCGCCGCGCTTCGTCGAGATCGTGGGGCGCGCGGAGGGCGGCGAGCTGCGAGCGCAGCGGACGCTTGAGCGGGTCGGCGAGTACCTCGGCATCGGCATCGCCAACGTCATCACGGGGCTCGGGGTGACGAGAGTTATCGTGAGCGGCCGTCTGGTCTACGGCTGGAAGTTTTTGCGCGAGCCGCTCCACAGCGCCGTGGCGCAGAGCATGGCGGGAAGACTTTCGGGCTGGTCGGTCGAGCCGGGCGAGGCCACGGGCGCGGGGCTCGGAGGCGCGCTCGAAGTCGCCGCCGAAGGCTTCCTGACGGCGGGACTTGTCTGAAAATCGAAGGGGGTTTTTCACATCATGCAGCCAGAGTTGAGTCGCACAGAGATTTCGAGAGAGAACTGTTTCGTGCCCGCCACGCACAAGGGCAAGGGGCGGCGGACGGCGGTCGCGCCGGGCGAGACGCCGATGCGCAACCTTCACTACGGCCGCATCACGCTCGACGCGGGCGACGAGGCGCTGACGTTCGAGACGGGCACGCACGAGACGGCGCTCGTCTGTCTGAAGGGCGAGGCGGAGATTTCGACCGGCGGCGAGACGTACCGGCTCGGCCAATACGACGCGCTTTACGTCCCGCGCGACTCGCGCGTCGAAGTGCGCGGGGCTTGCGACCTCGCGGAGTTGTCCGCGCCGGTCGAGGGCAACTATCCCGTCCAGTTCGTGCGCTTCGCGGAGGTGCGCGAGAACCCGAAGCTCCACATCATCGCGGGCGAGCCGCCCAACCAGCGCGACATGAACGTGCTTATCGGGAGCAACATCCGCGCCGGCCGCATCCTGACCGGCGTCACCTTCTCGCGCCCCGGCAACTGGACTTCGTGGCCGCCGCACGAGCACTCGTTGATGCTCGAAGAGGCTTACCTCTACATAGACATGCCCGAGCCCGCGTTCGGCATCCAACTCGTCTACACAGACCCGGCGAACCCGGAGCTTGTGCAGGTCGTGCGCGAGGGCGACGTGGTGCTGATGCCGCGTGGCTATCACCCGAACGTCGCCGCGCCCGGCGGCCAGATCAACTTCATGTGGATGATGGCGGCCGTGCGCGAGGGCGAAGACCGCAAGTACGGCGTCGTCAACGTCCAGCCCGAGTTCGCCGCCGGCGGCTCCGGCCTCGAAGCCGTCAAGGACTGAGATTTGAAATCTCAAATTTGAGATTAGAGACTCCGCGTCTCCGTGGTTGATTACTTCTGAATGAATCTCCGCAAGGCTTTTCTCAACATCGTCGCCGTTCTGGTCACGCTCCTCGCGCTCGCCTCAATCTCCCGGGCGCAAGAGGTCTCGAAGGTCTGGGTCGCCGACAACGGCGACGGGACGTACAAGAACCCCGTCATCCACGCGGACTTCTCAGACCCGGACGCCGTGCGCGTCGGCGACGACTTTTACATGACGGCGTCGAGTTTTAACGCCGCGCCGGGGCTGCCAGTGCTGCACTCGAAAGACCTCGTCAACTGGTCTGTCGTCGGCTACGCGCTCAGGCGTCAGCCGCCCTTCGAGGTCTTCGACAGGCCGCAGCACGGGAACGGCGTCTGGGCTCCCGCCATCCGCTACCACGCCGGCGAGTTCTACATCTACTACCCCGACCCCGACCGCGGCATCTATCTCGTCAAGGCGAAGGACGCGGCCGGGCCGTGGTCGGAGCCCGTCCTCGTCAAAGAGGCGAAGGGCTGGATCGACCCGTGCCCGCTGTGGGACGAAGACGGCCGCGCGTACCTCGTCACGGGCGTCGCCGCCAGCCGCTCGGGCGTCAAGAGCATCCTCGTCGTCAGCCGGATGAGCGCCGACGGCACACGCCTCTTAGACGACGGCGTCATCGTCTTCGACGGGCACGACAAGCACCCGACGGTCGAGGGGCCGAAGTTCCACAAGCGCAACGGCTACTACTACATCCTCGCCCCGGCGGGCGGCGTCGAGACCGGCTGGCAACTCGCGCTGCGCTCGCGCAACGTCTTCGGCCCTTACGAGGAAAAAATTGTGCTCGCGCAGGGCAAGACCACGGTCAACGGCCCGCATCAGGGCGCGTGGGTCGAGACGCAGACCGGCGAGCACTGGTTCCTGCACTTTCAGGACAAGGGGCCGTACGGCCGCGTCGTACATCTACAGCCGATGCGCTGGGTCGGCGACTGGCCCGTGATGGGCGCGGACGCCGACGGCGACGGCACGGGCGAGCCGGTGCTCAAGTTCAAGAAGCCGAACGTCGGCCGCGCGTGGCTGCCCGCGACGCCGCCCGACTCGGACGAGTTCGACCGCCCGTCGCTCGGGCTCCAGTGGCAGTGGCACGCCAACCCGCAGCCGAACTGGGCGTTCCCCTCGGGGCCGCTCGGCTACCTGCGCGTGGTCAACGTGCCGCTCCCCGAAGGTCACAAAAACCTCTGGGACGTGCCCGCGCTGCTCTTGCAGAAGTTCCCCGCGCCGGAGTTCACGGCGACGACCAAACTCACCTTCACGCCGCGCACCGACGACGAGAAGACCGGGCTGCTCGTGATGGGTCTTGACTACGCGTACCTGTCTGTGAAGAAGAGGCCGGAGGGGCTTTTCGTCTCGCAGGTCGTCTGCAAGGACGCCGACAAGCAGGGCGCGGAGCGCGAGGGCGCGGGCGTCCCGCTCAAGAGCGGCACCGTCTACCTGCGCGTCAAAGTCTCCGCGAATGCCGTCTGCAACTTCAGCTTCAGCGAGGACGGCAAGACGTTCAAGCCCGTGGGCGAGCCCTTCACCGCGCGGCCCGGGCGCTGGATAGGCGCGAAGGTCGGCGTCTTCGCCTCGCGCGTCGGCCGCACACGCGAGAACGGTTACGCCGACTTCGACTGGTTCCGTTTCGAGTAAGCCCCCGGGAGATTTGAAATTTCAAATCTACACACTTATGACCATGAAGAAACTTAAACCCTCGCGCCGCTCGGCGACGGCCGCGGCCGTCCTTCTCCTCTTCGCTTTACTCGCTGCCTGTGTCGAACAGCCGCAGCAGCAGGCCGACGAAGCCGGGCCGAAGAAGGGGACGATTCGCATCGGGCTCTCGATGGACACGCTCAAGGAGGAGCGTTGGCAGCGCGACCGCGACCTCTTCATGGCGCGCGCGCGCGAGCTTGGCGCGGAGGTGCTCGTCCAGTCGGCCAACGGCGACGACCGCGTGCAGGTGCAGCAGGCCGACAACCTGCTGACGCAGGGCGTGGACGTGCTCGTCGTCATCCCGCACAACGGCGAGATCGCCGCCACCATCGTCGAGTCGGCGAAGGCGCGGAATGTTCCCGTCATCTCCTACGACCGTCTGATACGCAGCAGCGAGCCCGCGCTCTACATCTCGTTCGACAACGAGAAGGTCGGCGAGTTGCAGGCGCGCTACCTGCTTGAGCGCGCGCCGAAGGGCAACTACGTGCTCGTCGGCGGCGCGCCCACGGACAACAACGCGCTCCTCTTTCGCAAGGGTCAGATGAACGTCTTAAAGCCGGCCGTCGACGGCGGCGACGTGAAAATCGTCTCAGACCAGTGGGCGAAGGATTGGCTGGCGAGCGAGGCGCTGCGCATCACGGAGGACGCGCTGACGAAGTCGGGCAATCAGGTGACGGCCGTCGTCGCGTCGAACGACGCCACGGCGGGCGGCGCCATCTCCGCGCTCGAAGTGCAGAAGCTGGCGGGCAAGGTTCTCGTCTCGGGTCAGGACGCAGACCTCGCTGCGCTCCAGCGCATCGTCGCCGGCACGCAGTCGATGACCGTCTACAAACCCGTCCACCTGCTCGCGCGCCGCGCGGCCGAGGCCGCCGTTTCGCTCGCGCGCGGCGAGAAGGTGCCGACCACTTCCGCCATCAACAACGGCCGCGTGGACGTGCCCTCGATACTCCTTGAGCCCGTCGTCGTGGACAAGAACAACATCGTCGAGACGGTCGTCAAGGACGACTACCAGAAGCTCGAAGCCGTCTACGAGAACGTCCCGCCCGACCAGCGTCCGAAGCCCCGGCCCTAAGCGCGCGGCGCTTCAGTTCTCGTAGACGATGGGGACGGTCTGCGAGGTCGGCGGCTCGTCGAGGATGGCCGTCTCTATCTTGACCTCGGCGGGGCGTCCCGAGAAGAGACGCGCCACGTTCTTGCGCCCGCCGACGGTGATGACGAGACGCTGGCCGTCCTGCTTCACCCTCACGCCGCCGTCGCGAATCATCGTCATCATCCCGGCGGGCGTGCGCTCGAACAGACTCTTCTGTCCGGCGTCGATGAGCGACGTGAAGCTCCCGCGCTGCTCTTTCGAGCCCGGGAACTTCCAGAGGTAGAAGCCGAACGAAAACTCCCGCCCCTCGTTCAAGACCTTGACGCTCAACGCGTACTCGCGCCCGCGCTCTTTCGTCACGCTCCTGCGCCACCGCCACTCGGGCCGCTGCGGGACGGGCAGCGTGAAGCGCGCCTCCGAGTCTTTGACGACCGCCGTATAAGTCTCGCCCGCCCCTTGCGACTGCGCGGCCGTCTGAGTCGGCGCAAAGGCCGCGCCGCAGAGCAGGGAAGCGCAAAGGGCGAGCGTCGCCGCGTGTCTGTTTCTCATCTCTCCCTCCGTGTTTTTAAAAGATACTTTGCCAGCCCGAGCCTGCGCTCGCGGATGCCGCCGACGGCGAGCGCGGCCATCTCCTCCGCGCCGCGCGGGTTGAAGTGCGTGTTGTCTTCGACGCCCGCGGGGTAGTTGGGGTTCTCGCCGGGCTTGAGCTGCAGGAAGAGTTTCCGCGACTCCTCCGGCCCGAGACGGACGAGCACACGCTCGCTCGTGCGGTGCATGTCGATGAGCGGCGCTTTCAGCTCGGCCGCGACCTCGCGGACGATGTCGGGATAGACGCCGTGCACGTCCTGAAAGACTCCCTCTTTCGTGAAGCGCCGGCGCATGACGGGCGTGAACAGGACGGGCGTCGCCTTCCGCTCGCGCACCTCGCGGACGAAGCGGACGAGGTTGGCGCGGTAATCTTCGGGCGGCGTGTAGCGGTCGGGTCTGTCCTTCGCGCTGTCGTTGTGCCCGAACTGGATGAAGACGTAGTCGCCCCTCTTGAGCGAGTCGAGCAACGTCTGCCAGTGCTTCTGCTCGATGAAGAGGCGCGTGCTCCGGCCGTTCTTCGCGTGGTTCTTCACGCGCACGCGATCCGCGCGGAAGAAACGGGGAAGCGCCTCGCCCCAGCCCGTCTCGGGACGCCTCTCGGCCGTCTTCTCGGCCATCGTGGAATCTCCCGCGAGGTGGATAGTAATCGGCTCTTTCGCGTTGACGCCCGCCGCCAGCGCCGCGAGCAGACAGACGGCTAACAAGATTCTTCTCAACATCTTCAACGCGTGCGAGTCCTGCCCGTCAAAGGGTTCCAGCCGTCCGAGCCGGCGAGAACCTTTTCGGGCGTGATGTTCTTAACTTCCGACTTCGTCAGACGGCGCGACCACGCGACGCGCGCCGCCGGATTCGCGCCCGGCCCCGTGTTTCCGTATTCGGCGTAACGGACGGTCTTCTCGCGTTCGGGGAAGTTCCAGTTGTGCCAGCCTTCGGGGCGGATGGCCATCGACATCTCGGTCTCGATGAACGTCACGGCCGAGTAGGCGCGCCACGGGCGGCCGAGGTAGACCTTGACCGCGGGTTTCGCAGACGACACCTGGCAGCGACGGAAGACGAAGCCGAAGGGTACGTTGTCGGGCGTCGAGGCGGCGGTCAGATAGCCGTCCCTCAGCGCGTGGATGTGACAGCGCTCGAAGAAGGCCGTCGCCGCGCCGAAGATGAAATCGACGTGGCCGGCGACGTAGCAGTTCTCGAAATACTGCCGCCCGCGGTTGAGCAGGATCGTGTCCTGCCAGCCGAGGAAGCGGCAGTTGCGGAAGACTACGCGGTCGCCGTCCACGCGCACCGCCAGAGCCTGCCCGACGGGGCCGGCCGAGTTCTCGAACGTCACGTTCTCGGCCGTGAAGTCGTCCGCGTCGATCTGCACGGTGGGCGTGCGGAAAGTCCCGATGGGCTTGCCGTCGAGCCCCTTGAGATTCGCGTTCAGGTCGTAGGTGATGACGGTCTTCTCGGCGTCCTCGCCCACCAGCCGGAAGAAGCGTTTCTCGCGCTGGATGTAGACGAGTTCTTTATACGTCCCCGGCCTGATGCGTATGACGACGGGACTCTCGGCCGTCCCCGCCGGCACGGCCATCACGGCCTCCTGCACCGTCCTGTACTTCGCGCTCCCGTCCGCCGCCACGACCAGCTCGACCGGCGCGGCCTTCGCCTCACACGCGCCGGCGGCGAGGAGGACGAGCGCGAGCAGCGCGACGTTTACTTTCAATTCGCTCGTATGCTTGTCAGTCGTCATAGCTTTCATCACTGCGCCGTGGTGGCCTGCGGCGAGTTGAGGCTGCGCCCCTTTTTGACCGGCTCGATGGTGACGTTCTCGAAACTGAACGAGCCGGCGTGGTTCAGGACTTCCGAAGTTTCGACGCCCCGGAACGTGCAGTCGCGGAAGCGTATGTCATCGATGGTGACGCCGGGGAAGCCGACCACGTACAGAACGCGCGGGCTCGAACGACTTGTAACGTTCTCCAGCACGACGTTGCGCACGACGGGTCTGTGCGGCCCCTGTTCGCCCGCGTAGAGGAGGTCGATGGTCAGCACGGCCTCGGCGACGCGGCCGACCTCGACGTTGCGCATGAAGACGTTCTCCATCACGCCGCCGCGCCGCGCGTTCGATTTGAAGCGCAGCGCGCGGTCGAGGTTCGGGCTGTCCATCTTGCAGTCCTCTACGAAGACGTTGCGCACGTCGCCCGAAATCTCGCTGCCGATGACGACGCCGCCGTGACCGTCCTTCATCGTGCTGCGGCGGACGATGATGTTTTCGGAGGGGACGCCAACGCGCCGCCCGTCTTCGTCGCGGCCGGACTTGATGGCGATGCAGTCGTCGCCCGTGTCGAAGACGCAGTCCTCGATGAGCACGTCGCGCGACGACTCCGGGTCGCAGCCGTCGTTGTTCGGCCCGTGCGTGTTGACCTTGACTCTGCGCACCGTGACGTTCTCGGAGAGCACGGGGTGAATCTCCCAGAACGGCGAGCGGATGATGGTGACATCTTCAATAAGGATGTTCCGGCTGCGGTACGGCTGTATGAAGAGAGGGCGGAGGTGCGAGCCCTCGCCGAAGACGCGCTGCGCGACCGGCACTCCGCGGTCGGCCATCTCGCGCAGGCGGCGCACGTCGGGGGACTGGCGCGAAGGCTCAGACCCGCGCCTGCGCGCCCAAGCCCACCAGTTCTCGTCCGACGCGCCGCCGTCGAGCGTGCCCTTGCCCGTGACGGCGATGTTGCGCTGCTCGAAGGCGTAGATGAGCGGCGAGTAGTTCATCACCTCCGTCCCCTCGTAGCGTGTGAAGACGACGGGGAGGTACTTCGCCGGGTCTGTGCTGAACCTGAGCGTCGCGCCTTCGGAGACGTGCAGGTTGACGTTGCTCTTCAGGTGAATCGCCCCCGTCAGAAAAGTGCCACGCGGGACGACGACGCGACCGCCGCCGGCCCGGTTGCAGGCGTCGATGGCCTTGCGTATCGCCTCCGTGTTGTCGAACTCACCGCCCGGGCGCGCGCCGAAGTCCGTGACGGGAAAGTCGCGCGCTGGAAAACGCGGCGGCCGTATGCGCGCGAGGATCGCGGGGACGGCGTCCCAGCCCGTCACTGCTCGGCCGCCCGCCCGCGCCCTCTGCCTCATGCGCGACTGCGAGGCGGCTGACGCTTTGGCCGGGGCGAAAGACTGGAAGACGCCGAGGAGCAGGACGGCGGCGGCAAAGGGGCTGAGCACACGTCGCATCGCAGTATTCACCTCTGTTTTGAAGACCTGAATGGTTCGGGGTGAGCCGATGATAGCAGAAAGGCCGTGGGCGGGCTATGGACTCGCCTATATTTTAGAAAATTATTAGTTGGTCAGACCTTTCCCGCTTCCGCCGAAAATTCGGCAAGTGAGCAAAAAACTTTCCGGGCCGCCCGGCCGGGCAAACTCACAAACCTCCGAAATCATCTGATTCCCGCATTTTCACTGTCCGGCCGCAGAAATCTTTCTTGACTTCGACTTTTCGGGCGTGTTATACGTTCCGGCGAATTGGTTTTTACCATTGCGCCGAGCCTTTCTAAATCTGGTTGCCCAATTCCCGAGACGCTTAGCTTTCGACCCGGTCGTCCTGCCCTCAGACGAGCGCGAAGTCCGGCATTAATTCCCAACCTCCGACAGGATATTGACGATGAAAGTTTTCAGGACTCTCCTTCTGTGCGCCGCCCTCGCCGGCGTCGCCGCATTGGTCTTTCCTTTCGTCGCCGGGGCGGCCGGCAACACGCTCCTCAACGACTCTTTCGCCGACGCCAGCAGCATCAATCAGGCGCTCCCGAATTCGGTCAGGCTGTTCAAAGGCCGCACGCCCACCGTGCGCAACGACGCCGCCGGTTCCGTCACCTTCGACATGACCGCGACCGGCACGTCGGCCGAAGGCTTCTGGGGCTTCTTCACCAACTCGGGCTCGCCGGTCAATCTCGGCGTGGGCGACAAGCTCTCGGTCTCGGGGACGTTCTCGCTGACGGGCTTTGTCGGCGGCGGGCAGGACGTACGCTTCGGCGTGCTCAACAGCCTCGGCACGCGCAACGCGGGCGACCTGACCGGCGGCATGAACGACGCCAGCTTCGCAAACGACCCCGGCTACGCGCTCGACTTCTTCCCGAGCGGAAGCGGCTCGCCGTTCGCCATCTGGCGGCGCGCGGTCGTCACGGGCAACAACCCCTTCAACAGCGCGGCCGACTTCAGCGTCATCCCCGGCACGGGCGCGACCGCGCGGCAGTCGCTCGCGAACGCGACGCCCTACACGCTCGTCTACACCATCGAGCGACTGACAGCGAACGACACGCGCATCACGGTCTCGGTGACGGGCGGCGCGCTCAGCAACCTCAACTTCACCGCGGTCGAGTCGAGCACGACGCCGAACACTGCGTTCGACTACTTCGGCTTCCGCATCGGCGGCAACGGCTTCGCGCAGAAGATAGCCTTCACGAACTGGACGGTCGAGCACACGCCGGCGCTGCCGGTCATCACGTCGCAGCCGCAGCCGTCGAACCTGACGGTGCAGGTCGGCAGCAACGTCACGATGTCGGTGGCGGCGACGGGGAACGCGCTGACGTACCAGTGGCGCAGGGACGGCGTGGCCGTCGCCGGCAACACCTCTGCCACGACGCCGACGCTCAACCTGACGAACGTGCAGCTCTCGGACGCGGGCAGCTACACCGCGCTCGTCAGCAACGCCAGCGGCGGCGTCGCGAGCCAGCCCGTCACGCTCAACGTCAGCGTCAACCCGGTGCCGCCGCCGCCCGCCATCACAACCCAGCCCGCCGACACCAAAGTGCCCGCCGGGAGCCCCGCGAGCCTTTCGGTCACGGCGACGGGCGACAATCTCTTCTACCAGTGGTTCAAGAACGGTGCGCTCATCCCCGGCGCGACCGGCGCGTCGCTCAACTTCGCGTCGGCGCAGGTCGGCGACTCGGCCGACTACACCGTCGTTGTCAGCAACGCCAGCGGGAGCGTCACCAGCACGAACGCAAAGCTGCTCGTCGTCTCGACGATGCAGGCCACGGGGTTCGCGCCGGCCAACTTCGCGTCGAACGTCGACGTTGACTCGCCGCTCTACATCACGTTCAACCAGACGCCGTCGGCCGGCAGCACGGGACGCCTGCGCGTCTACCGCGAGGACGGCACGCTCGTCGACACCATCGACATGAGCGCCGCCACGCAGACGCGCCTGAACGGCACCGTCTCGTTCAACTACCGCCCGGTCATCGTCAACGGCAACACGGCGGCCGTCTACCTGCACCAGAAGCTCGCTTATAACCAGAGCTACTACGTGACGATGGAGCCGGGCGTTGTTAAGGACGCGAACGGCGCGCCCTTCGTCGGCTTCGAGACGGCGTTCCTGTGGAACTTCTCGACGAAGACGAGCGCCCCGGCCGCGGGCGCGGCCACGCTGACGGTCGCCGCCGACGGCTCGGGCGACTTCGCCACCGTGCAGGGCGCAGTCGATTTCGTCCCCGCGAACAACACGAGGCGCGTCGTCATCCTCGTCAGGAAGGGGACTTACACCGAGATCGTCTACGTCAACTCCAACAAGCCCTTCATCACGGTGCGCGGCGAAGACCGCAACGAGAGCGTCATCCAGTACGCGAACAGCAACGCCTTCAACCCGACCTCGACCACGCACCGCACGATGTTCGGCGTGGACGCCGCCGACTTCACGCTTGAGAACATCACGCTGCGCAACACGACGCCGCAGGGCGGCTCGCAGGCCGAGGCGTTTCGCGGCAACAACAACCGCATCGTCCTCAACAGAGTGAGCCTCTACAGCTTTCAGGACACGCTGCTCCTGCAGGGTCAGTCGAATCAGGGCGGCTTCGTCACCGACAGCTACATCGAGGGCGACGTTGACTTCGTCTGGGGCTCGGGCGCAGTCTTCTTCAAGAACACCGAGCTGAAAATGATGCTCAGGCAGAACAACAGCGCCGGCGTCTACGCGCAGTTCCGCAACCCGCAGGGGAGGAACGGCTACGTCTTCGCCAACTGCCGCTTCACCCGCTCCAATTCGAGCGTGACGAACACGCAACTGCACCGCATCGACCCGGACGAATTCCCCTACAGCCAGATGGTGCTCATCGACACGGCGATGGACGCGCACATCCGCCCCGACCCCTGGCAGTTCGACAGCCCGACCAACGCGGTCACGGCCGCCAACTACCCGAACATACGGATGTGGGAGTACAACAGCCGCGACCTCGGCGGCAACCCGGTTGACGTGAGCCAGCGCCACCCCATCTCGCGACAGCTCACCGCGGCCGAGGCCGCGCAGTGGAGCGACCCCACGTTCGTGCTCGGCGGCTGGACGCCGCAGACAAAGTTGACGGCCGCCGTCGGACTCTCGAACCTGACGCAGAGCTACAACGGCTCGCCCGCGTCCGCGACCGTCACGACCGAGCCGGCCGGACTCCCCGTCAACGTCACCTACAACGGCAGCCCCGCGCCGCCCTCGGCCATCGGCAGCTACACGGTCGTCGCCACCGTCAACGACGCGACCTATCAGGGGACGGCCACGGGCACGCTCGTCATCGACCGCACGCCGGTCGCCGTGACGCTCTCGAACCTTGAGCACACCTACGACGGCTCGCCGAAGTCCGCGACGGTGAGCAGCAACCCGGCCGGCCCGCTCGTCAGCGTCACCTACAACGGCTCGGCCGCGCCGCCCACGGCGGTCGGCACCTACAGCGTCGTCGCCACCATCAACGACCCGAACTACCGCGGCGGCACCTCGGCCACGATGACCATCTACGCGCCGGGCACGCAGCCCGTCCGCGCGTTCCCCGGCGCGGAGGGCGCGGGCGCAAGCGCCCGGGGCGGCCGCGGCGGCGACGTGTACCACGTCACCAACCTCAACGACTCCGGCGCGGGTAGCTTGCGCGAGGGCGTCCGCACCGCGACGGGGCCGCGCACCATCGTCTTCGACGTGGCGGGCACCATCAACCTCGTCACGCGTCTGAACATCAACAAGTCGTTCCTGACCATCGCGGGGCAGACCGCGCCGGGCGACGGCGTCACGGTCGCCGGCCATTCGACGGTCATCAGCGGCAACAACGTCGTCATACGCTACGTGCGCTTCCGCGTCGGCGACGGCAACTGCCCCGTCATTCAGGACGACGCGCTCTGGGTCAACGGCGCCTCCGAGGTCATCCTCGACCACGTCTCGGCCTCGTGGAGCGTGGACGAGACGCTGTCTGTGACGGAGTCGAGCAACGTCACCGTCCAGTGGTCGTTCATCACCGAGAGCATGAAGAACTCCTGCCACGAGAAGGGTGCGCACGGCTACGGCTCGCTCATCCGCTTCAGCGCGGGCGTCGTCACGTACCACCACAATCTCTACGCGCACCACGACAGCCGCAACCCGCGCGTGGGCGACGACATCGGGCTCGATTTCGTCAACAACGTCATCTACAACTGGGGCGGCGAGTCGGGCTACAGCGGCCCGGCCGAGGAGGGGACGACGCGGCTCAACTACGTCGGCAACTACCTCGTCGCCGGCCCGCAGACGACCAACTCCAAGCTCCGCGCCTTTAACGGCGGAAGCCTCAACACGCAAATCTACCAGTCGAACAACTTCCTCGACGGCGACCGCGACGGCGCGCGCGACGGCTCGGACAACGGCTGGACGATGTTCGCCGGCTCGTACACGCGGCGCGAGCCGGCGCGCTTCGACTTCGCGCAGGTCACGACGCACGACGCGCCGACCGCCTACGAGCGCGTGCTCGCGACGGCCGGCAGCTCGCTCAGGCGCGACGCCGTCGACGCGCGCGTCGCGGGCGAGGTGAAGGACGGGGGCGGGCACCACATCAACTCGCAGAACGAGGTCGGCGGCTTCCCCGTGCTCAACCCCGGGCCGGCTCTTAACGACGCGGACGGCGACGGCATCCCCGACGAGTGGGAGACGAATCACGGCCTCAACCCGATTGACGGCGCGGACGGCCGCGCGGTCGGCGCGGGCGGCTACACCAACCTCGAACTCTACCTGAACGACCTCGTGCCGACGCCGGGCGTCGACCCGTCGGCGGACGCCGCGCCACCCGTCACCAGCCCCGCGCTCTCGCAGGAGCCCAACGCGAACGGCTGGCACAACGCCGACGTGACGCTCACGCTCTCGGCCGCGGACAACGACGGCGGCTCCGGCCTGCGCGAGCTGGTCTACAGCGTCAACGGCGCGTTCGCGCGTGCCGACGGCGCGAGCGTATCTATCCCCGTCACGACGGAGGGCACGACGACCGTCGTCTTCTACGCCAAAGACCGGGCCGGCAACACGGAGGTCGCCAGAACAGTCACGGTCAAGCTCGACAAGACCGCGCCCGTCTTCGGCGACTCGACGCGCACGCCCGCGAACGCCAACGGCTGGAACAACACGGACGTGAACGTTCAATACACGGCCACCGACGGCGGCTCCGGCTTCGTCTCGGGTCAGACCGACGCCGGCACCGTCACCTTCACGGGCGAGGGCGCGGGTCAGTCGCACACCTTCACGGTCGAAGACCTTGCGGGCAACACCGCGAGCGCGACCGTGGGCGGCGTGAACATCGACAAGACCGCGCCGACCGTCTCCATCGTCCGCCCCGGCGAAAACGCCTTCTACGCGGTCGGCCGGCAGGTGCTCGCGGACTTCGCCTGCGCCGACAACCTCTCGGGCAACGCCACTTGCGACGGCACCGTCGCGGGCGCGAGTGCCATCGACACCGCCACGGCCGGGGCCAAGACCTTCACGGTCACGACGACGGACGCGGCGGGCAACCTGACGACGAAAACAATCGCCTACACGGTCGGCTACCAACTCGCGCCGCTCTACGAAGTCGGGAAGGTTCACAAGGCCGGCAGCACCGTCCCCGTCAAGCTGCAACTGCTCGACGCGGCGGGAGCGAATCTTTCGTCGTCGGCTCTGCCCGTGCGCGCGCTCGGCGTCTCGCTCGTCTCGGCCGAGACGTACGGGCCGGTGGCCGACGCCGGGAACGCCAACCCCGACGGCGGCTTCCGCTTCGACCCCAGTCTGGGCGAGACGGGCGGCTACATCTTCAACCTCAAGACGACGGGTTACGCCCCCGGGACGTACAAGCTCCATTTCGCCGTCGGCAACGACCCGCACGTCTACACGACGCAATTCCAGGTCAGGTA
>JBEVKV010000227.1:0-5034 GCA_040509515.1 Pyrinomonadaceae bacterium
GATGAGTGATGAGTGATAAGAAAGAGGGTGGCCGTTCTTTCTTATCACTCGTCACTCGTCACTCATCACCTCTTCAAAACTGTCCGTCGCCGGGAGCGAGGGCCGGGAGCAAATCGGCACTCGCCTCCGGCGACGGGCTTGGGGGGCAAAACGGCGGGTCGAACAGTGGCACTGCCCCGCCGGGCTGGGTGAGAAATTTGGGAGGCGTCGGCTGTGACCTCGACTCTCGACGCCTCCTCTTTCAAAGCGGACACGCTTTAAACGCGCCCGAGAACTGGTGCGGCTCTGCGTCCTCCGTGCGGTGAGTCCGCGGGGCGCGCGTGCTGCGCTCCCGTAAGCCGCGCCGACACTATTAACAACCCGCGTGCCGCACGACCCGAACGGACAAGAAGTCGTTTTCTGCCGCGAAAACTGCGATTCATTCCACCGGCGCGCGGACGCAGGCTGGCCGAAGTCAACGTGACGCGTCAGGTTGAAGTGTGTAAGGCAGAATGAAAGGGACGTGCGTTGTTGAGTGGACGGAGCGCGGCCGGCGTGTCTTACCAGTCGGGCGTGAGGTTGTTGTCGGTCAGTCCGCGCGAGCTTAAGTTCGCAGACGCCGCGGCGGCCAGCGCCTGACCTTGTTGCCGAATATCCAAAGCGGCCGGAAGATGAGAAGACTGAGGCAGAGGCAGATAATCACGTCGAGCAGCCCCAGTACAACCAAGCTCTGCCTCAGGATGTCCACCGGCGGGGCCCCCTGTACCGACAGGTCTTTCATCCCCTTCAGGTCGTCCATCACCTTGTTAACTATACTTTGGAGGGCCAACGCCTGATCCAAGCCCGTGTAGCAGACGTAATAGAGTGCGAGCCCGAGAAACAGGGGGATGAAGAGGGAATGTTTGATGAAAGGATGCTCCTTGCGGTGGGCTAAATAATAGGCCGTGAGGGCCCCCGTGAAGGCGTAGTACGAAGTGTGAACCGTCACGGCGGTGTCGAGATAACCCTTAAAAACCTCGACGAGGAGTTTGTAGTTTTGTAAGGTCGCGTCCATTTGTAGGGTTGCGTCCATAGGCTGAGTCCTTCCGGGGTGGATGTGAGAGTTAAAGTGAGTCCGTCAGCGCGGCCGAGGATATACCCGCCCGCCGGGGCTGTCAATTATCTGCCGGACGAAGGCGGCATGCGTCGGAACGGCGCACGTCCTCCGCGAGCCGCCGTTTGACAAGGCGCGCGCGGCGCGGGCACTCTCGTCGCCAACGTTTAAGAGGGCGCGGCGGTAAACATTGGAAGAGAGGGAGAGCGAGCGGGGTGCGTCGGGGGCGGAGGCGACCGCGGGGACGGGGGGCGGATACTTCGCGCTGCTGCGCGACAACCGCGACTTCCGGCAGCTCTGGCTCGGGCAGGTCGTCAGCCAGCTCGGCGACTGGTTCGACACCATCGCGCTCTTCGCGCTGGTGCTGCGGCTCACCGGCTCCGGGGGCGCGGTCTCGCTCGTGATGGTCGCGCGCTTCCTGCCGAGCGTCGTCTTGGGGCCGCTCTCGGGAGTCCTCGCCGACCGCTTCGACCGGCGCCGCATCATGATCGCGAGCGACGTGGCGCGCGCCGTCGTCGTCCTCGGCTTCCTCTTCATACGTAGCCCCGAGCAGGTCTGGCTCGTCTACGTGCTGACCGTCCTCCAGCTCGCCTTCTCGGCCTTCTTCGAGCCGGCGCGCTCGGCCGCGCTCCCCTCGGTCGTCGCGCCGCGCGACCTCGTCGCGGCCAACGCCATCTCTTCGGTCACATGGTCGGCGATGCTCACGCTCGGCGCGGCGGTCGGCGGCCCCGTCACCGAGTGGTTCGGCACCGACTCGGCCTTCGTCATCGACTCGCTCACTTACCTGCTTTCGGCCGCGCTCGTCTGGAGCGTGCGGCTGCCGCGACGCGAGCCGCGCCCCAAGCGGAAGCTCACGCTGGCGAAGGCGCTCGGCGTCACCGACACGCTCGAAGGCTTGCGCTACGTGCGCAGGCGTCCGCGCGTGATGGCGCTGCTGCTGGTCAAGCCCGCGTGGGGTCTGGGCGGCGGGATTCTCACGCTGCTCCCGGTCTTCGGCGAGAAGATATTTCGGCTCTCTTTGGGCGGAGCCGTGGGAGGGGCGGCGCTCGGGATGAGCGTGCTCTACGCGGCGCGCGGCGTGGGGACGGCCATCGGGCCGGTGCTGATGCGGCGCTTCTACGGCGAGACGCGCGAGCAGATGCAGCGCACCATCGGCGTCTCGTTCGTCGTCTCGGGCGCGTTCTACGTCCTGTTCGGCCTCGCGGAGAGCTTCCCGCTCGCGCTCCTCTGGCTCGCCGTCGCGCACATGGGCGGCAGCGTCCTCTGGGTCTTCTCGACCGTGCTCCTGCAATCGACCGTCGAGGACGAGTTCCGCGGGCGCGTCTTCGCCGCCGAGCTGATGCTGATGACGCTCGCCATGGCCGCCTCGAACTACGCGACCGGCCAGGCGCTCGACCGCTTCCAAATCTCCCCCCGCCCCGTCACCGTCGCCATCGGCATCCTCTTCGCCCTCCCCGGCCTGCTCTGGCTCCTCACACGCCGCCTCTGGGACAAATCCCCCGCCCCGCATTAGACTCCGCGCGCGGCGGGACGCGCCGCGCCCTTTCGCCGCCCGAGAGCATTACTTTCAACCTGCGACCTTTTCCTTTATCATCTCCGCACAGTTCACCGAGCAGGTATCCGCGCAGGCTTTCCGCCGACGCCCTTAACAACAGAAGAACGGAGAGTTGAAGAGATGAGAGTGAGGAGCATCGTCCTTTGCGCCGCCGCGCTGTTCGCCTTCACGCTCGCGCCGTACACGGGCGCGCGGGCGCAGTCGCAACCGAAAGACCGTCTGACGGTCGACCTGTTTCTGGAGTGGGAGATGGTCGCCGCGCCGCGGGTCTCGCCGGACGGGAAGCAGATCGTCTACACGCGGCGGTGGGCCGACAAGGTCAACGACAAGTACGAGGACGAGGTCTGGATTATGGACATCGACGGCGGGCGCAACCGCTTCCTCGTCAAGGGCTCGCAGGCCGCGTGGTCGCCCGACTCGGGGCGCATCGCCTACGTCGCGCAGGGGCAGCCCGCGGGCGCGCAGGTCTTCGTCCGTTGGGTGGACGCGCCGGGCGAGACGCAGCTCACGCGGCTTGAGCGCGCGCCCTCGAACCTCGCGTGGTCGCCCGACGGGCGGCACCTCGCCTTCAACATGCTCGTCCCCGGCAACCCCGGCCTCTCCGTGAAGATGCCCGCGCGCCCGGCCGGCGCGAAGTGGGTCGACGCGCCGCGCGTCGTCGACCGGCTCAACTACCGCAGCGACGGCTCGGGCTGGCGGCCCGACGGCTTCACGCACGTCTTCGTCATCTCGGACGAGGGCGGCGCGGCGCGACAGTTGACCGACGGCGACTACCAGCACGGCGCGCCCGAGTGGACGGCCGACTCGCGCTCGATTCTCTTCAGCGGCGTGCGCAAGTCCGAGGCCGAGTACCTGCGCGGCGATTCGGAGATTTACGCCGTGGCCTTGAGCGGCGGCGCGATACGACAGTTGACCGACCGCAAAGGGGCGGACAACAACCCGCGCGTCTCGCCCGACGGCAAGCTCATCGCCTACACGGGCTCCGACCAGACCGAGAACACCTACGACGTGTCGCGCCTCTACGTGATGAACTCGGACGGGACGAACCGCCGCCCGCTCACCCCGCTCTTCGACCGCTCGCCGTCGAACGTCTTCTGGGACGAGGACAACAGCGGCCTCTTCTTCACGGCGGAAGACCGCGGCTCGCAAAACCTGTGGTTCGTCCCCGCGGCGGGCGGCGCGCCGCGGCAGATCACGAACGAGCGGCAGATTCTTAACATCTCTTCGGTCGCGCGCATGCCCCGCACCGGCGGCGTCGCGCTGGTCGGCACGCGCTCCACTTCCAGTCAGCCGGCGGAGGTGTACGTCTTGGCCTCGGTGCGCGACAAGGACGTGCGCGGCTACCGCCTCAACGTGAAGAGCGGCGCGCAGTTGACCGACGTTAACCGCGACCTGCTCGAAGGGCGGAAGCTCGGCGAGGTGGAGGAGATTTGGTACGACTCGGTCGGGCTCGGGGGCAAAGAGGTCTGCACGGCCGCCGACGCCTCGCCCGTCGAGCCGAAGCCGACCGACTGCTCGAAGACGCGCGTGCAGGGCTGGATTGTGAAGCCGCCCGACTTCGACCCGTCGAAGAAGTACCCGCTGCTGCTCTACATCCACGGCGGGCCGCACTCGATGTACAACGTCGGCTTCAACTTCGAGTTCCAGAACCACGCGGCCGAGGGCTACGTCGTGCTCTACACCAACCCGCGCGGCTCGACCGGCTACGGGCAGGCGTTCGGCAACGCCATCAACAACGCGTACCCGGGGCAGGACTACGACGACCTGATGCGCGGCGTGGACGAGGTGGTCAGGCGCGGCTACGTAGACGAGCGCAACCTCTTCGTGACGGGCGGGTCGGGCGGGGGCGTGCTCACCACCTGGATCGTCGGCCACACCGACCGCTTCGCGGCGGCCGTGGCGATGAAGCCCGTCGTCAACTGGTACTCTTTCGTCGGCACGACCGACGGCGCAGACTGGTACTACAACTTCAAGCGGCTCCCGTGGGAGGACGCCGAGGAGCACATGCGCCGCTCGCCCATCACCTACGTCGGCAACGTCAAGACGCCGACGATGATCCTCACCGGCGACCTCGATTTGCGCACGCCGCTTGAGCAGACCGAGCAGTACTACCGCGCGCTCAAGATGCGAAAGGTGCCGACCGCCATGGTGCGCCTCGCCGACGAGTACCACGGCTTCAACGGCGACTTCTCCCTGCGCCACCCCTCCAACCGCGTCGCGCAAATGCTCTTCCTCCGCGCCTGGTTCGACAAGTACCGGAGAAAGGGAGAAGAAACTAGAAGCTATCCCTAAACCGGTTGACAACTGATTTAAGTTCCGTAGCTTACCAAGTCTATGACTTGGCGAGCAGTGACGGATAAGCAGTGGAAGCTCATTGAAGCACAACTTCCGAAGCGCAAGCGCCGCC
>JBEVKV010000228.1:0-4194 GCA_040509515.1 Pyrinomonadaceae bacterium
CTTGCCGTGGATGATGCGCACGCGCCGGTAGCCACGTTCGTGCGCCTCGCGCAGATACTCTTCGACCACGGCGCGCACCTCGCGCGGCGGGATCGAGTGAAGATCGAACACGTCCTTTATTTCCAGCCGCACCGGCTCGGGGAAAGGGTCGAACGGGTCAACCTCTTCGCCGTCCGAGGCCGCGCCCCCGTCTCCCTTGAGAGGCGCGGAGTCCCATTCGCGTCGCCCGCGCGGCGCGAACAGCTTGCGTAGAAATTCAAAAAGTCTCATGACTCACACGTAACGGCGGCCCCGCGTACGGCGCGCGCGCCGAAATCTTTTCGTTGACACCCGTGGGGTGAGAGTGTACATTCTGCGCGCCGTTTTAGCTCCGGGCGGTTTAGCTCACTTCTCTCGCGCCAAAGCCTTCACCGCCTACGTCTCTAAACCTCTACGACACCTTCTGAGCAGTAGGAACGTCTCACGGCCCGGCCCCTGTACGCCGTCCCGCTTTCAACGCCACTGCTCCCCCGTGTCCCAACGAACAGACTGCCGGATGAGCGCGACACCTCACCGAGCGAGAACGCGGAGCCACGTCCATGAAAAAGTCTCTTTTAGCCCTCTGCATCTTCCTTCCTCTGTTGCTTCTCCTCCCCTCGGCCGCGGCGCAAAAAGCCTTCCGAACCGGGAAGAGGTCTCGGACGGCCGCGCCGCCGAGCGCGCCCGCCGCGCCGCGCCCCGCGCGTGCGCGACAGTCCGCCCCGGGTCAGGGCGCGGAGGCCGAGACGGCCGCGCCGGGCGCGACGCTCGACCCCGCGCGTCTGCCGAAGGAGACGCGCCCCACGGCGCTCCTCACCGAGACCGAAATCGAGGAGGAGATGCTCACCTCCGACCTCGACCCGGCGACGCTCAAGCGGCTCAAGCTGCAACCCTACGCCGCCGCCGCCGCCCCGCCTTCGCACACGACGCAGGAGGACAGCGCGGCGCGGCCCTCGAACGAAGAGACGCCCCGGTCGCTGGCGCCGACGCAGTTGCGGAGCTTCACCGGTCCCGACAGCGACGACCAGTTGGACGGCTCGCTGCACCGGCCGCCCGATACCGACATGGCGGCCGGGCCGAACCACGTCGTCACGGTCGTCAACTCGATGATCGTCGCCTACAGCAAGACGGGCACGCCGTTGCAGTCGAACAGCCTCGCCTCGCGCTTCAGCAACGTCTGCGCCGGCTGTAGCCCCTTCGACCCGCGCGTCACCTACGACACGACCGCCAACCGCTGGCTCGTGCTCGCGCTCGAGCAGGACAACGCCACGGTCACGAGCAGGATTCTCCTCTCCGTCTCGCAGACGTCAGACCCGACGGGCGCGTGGTGGAACTACTCGCTCAACGGCGTCCTTAACTTCAACAGCGAATCCACCTGGGCCGACTACCCTGATTTGAGCTTCGACGGCATCCCGGCCGCCTCGGGCGGAGCCGTCTACGTCTCCACCAACCAGTTCACCTTCGGCTCGAATTCGTTCCGCACCTCGATGATTCTCATCCTGCCCAAGTCGTCGCTCTACTCGGGCGGCTCGCTCAGCTTCTGGCGCGCCTTCGACCGCCGCAACGCCGACGGCTCGCAAGCCTTCACCATGCGCGCGGCGAAGACCTACGGGAACCCGGGCTTCGAGTACCTCATCAACACGCGCAACGCCGGCTCCTACGTCTCCGTCTGGCGCATCGCGCCCACCTACCCGCCCGCCGACGTGAACATGACGCTCCAGACGACGATCAACATCGGCGCCTACGCGGTGCCGCCCAACGCGCGCCAGCCCGGCTGCACCGCGACGCTCGACACGGGCGACAACCGCATGTACAACGCGGTCTGGCGCAACAACCGGCTCTACGCCGCCTTCACGGAGGCGCACGACTGGGGCGGGGGCGGCGGGACGGTCGCGGCCGTGCGCTTCCTGAAAATCAACACCTCGTCGAACACGGCCGAGCTTAACCAGACCTACGGCGCGGACGGTCTGAACTACTCCTTCCCCGCCATCGCCACCGACAACGCCGACAACATCGTGCTCGCCTTCGCGTGCACGGGCACGGGCGAGTACGCCAGTATCCGCTACACGGGGCGGCTGGCGACCGACACGACCACGCAGGGCAGCGCCGAACTCAAGGCCGGCGTCCAGTGCCTGAACGGCGACCGGTTCGGCGACTATCAGGGCGCGTCCATCGACCCGGCCGACGGCTCGAAGGTCTGGGTCTACGGCGAGTGGGCGGCCAACACCCCCGGCGCGGACTCAATCTGGGACTGGGGGACGTGGGTCGGGCAGGTGCAGTTCGGGGGCGTGGCCTGCAACTACTCGATCTCGCCCGCGAGCAACTCGGTCGGCGCGGCGGCCGCGAGCGGGAGCGTGAGCGTGACGACGGGCGCGGGCTGCGCCTGGAGCGCGTCGTCAAACGTCCCGTGGCTCAGCGTCACGTCGGGCGCGACGGGCACGGGGAGCGGCACGGTCGGCTACACGGTCGCCGCCAACACCGTCAACCTCTCGCGGACGGGCACGCTGACCGTCGCCGACCAGACGTTCACCGTCACGCAGGCGGCGGGCGTCTGCGCGTCTTCGTCCCCGATCAGCTTCGGCCAGACGGCGAACGGCACGCTCAGCACGACCGACTGCCGGGCCGTCAACCAGAGCGGCAGCTACGCCGACCGCTACACCTTCGGCGGGACGGCCGGGCAGCAGATCGTCATCTCGCTCTCCTCCGCCGCGTACGACACCTACCTCTACCTGTACGCCCCGAACGGCACCCTCGCGGCCTCCGACGACGACGGGGGCGGCAACACGAACTCGCGCATCCCGGCCGTGAGCGGCGCCTTCACGCTCCCCGCCACCGGCACCTACACCATCGAGGCGACCTCTTTCACGTCGGGCGTCACCGGCCCCTACGCGCTGACGTTGCAGTCCGTCTGCACCTACTCCATCTCGCCGACCTCGCAGAGCTTCGCGTCCGGCGGCGGGACGGGGAGCGTCGCCGTCACCGCGCCGGCCGGCTGCGCGTGGACGGCCACGAGCGGCTCCTCGTTCATGACGGTCAACTCGGGCGCGAGCGGTTCGGGCAACGGCACGGTCGGCTACACGGTCGCCGCCAACGCGAGCACTTCGACGCGCTCCGGGACGCTGACCGTCGCGGGTCTGACGTTCACGGCGAATCAGGCGGCCAGCACCGCCTCGTCCGTCCAGCTCTCCGCGGCGACCGTCGGCGTGAACGAGTCGGCGCGGAAGGTGCTCGTCAACGTGACGCGGACGGGCAACACCGCGGCCGCCGCCTCGGTCAACTACGCGACTTCGGACGGGACGGCGAGCAGGCTGAGGGACTACACACAGACGCTCGGCACGCTCGACTTCGCGCCGGGCGAGACGACGAAGACGGTCACCGTCTTCGTCACCAACGACGTGTTCGCGGAGTCGGCCGAGACCTTCTCGTTCACGCTCTCGAACGCGGCGGGCGCTACGCTCGGCTCGCCGTCCTCGGCTACGGTGACCATCACGAGTGACGACGCGACGAACGGCGTCAACCCCGTCGGCGACGCAGCCTTTAACGCGGACTTCTTCGTCCGGCAGCACTACGTGGACTTCCTCAACCGCGAGGCCGACGACTCGGGGCTCGCCTTCTGGACGGGCGAGATTACGCAGTGCGGCGCGGACGTCGCGTGCAGGGATGTGAAGAGGATAAACGTCAGCGCGGCCTTCTTCCTCTCCATCGAGTTTCAGAACACGGGCTACCTCGTCTACCGCTTCTACAAGGCCGCGTACGGCGACGCGACCTCGCCCGGCGTGGCGGGGACGGTGCCCGTCATACGGCTCGACGAGTTCCTCCCCGACACGCAGCGCATCGGGCGGGGCGTCATCGTCAATCAGGGTAACTGGCAGGCGCAGCTCGAAGCCAACAAGCAGGCGTACGCGCTTGAGTTCGCGCAGCGCGCGCGCTTCCTCGCGGCCTTCCCCGCGTCGCTGACGCCGGCGCAGTTCGTGGACAAGCTCCGCACGAACACGGGCGCGGCGCTCACGCAGGCCGAGAGGGATCAACTCGTCGCGGAGTTGAGCGCGAACAACACGACCGCCGGCCGCGCCTCCGTGCTCCGCAAAGTCGCGGAGAACGCGAGCCTCCAGACCGCCGAGTCGAACCGCGCGTTCGTGCTCATGCAGTACTACGGCTACCTGCGCCGCAACCCCG
>JBEVKV010000229.1:0-12241 GCA_040509515.1 Pyrinomonadaceae bacterium
GGCGTGCTCCACGTGGCGACGAAGTACCCGCGCGTGGCGGCTGCGCACTTCGGCGCGCGCGGGGTCCCCGTCGAGATCATCGAGCTGTCGGGCTCGGTCGAGCTGGCCGCCGTGCTCGGCCTCTCCGATTGCATCGTCGACCTCGTCGAGACCGGCCGCACGCTCGCCGAGAACGGCCTGCGCGTCGTCGAGACCATCACGGAGTCCACCGGCCGCTTCGTCGTCAACCGCGCGAGCTACCAACTGAAGGCGAGCGAGGTCGGGCGTCTGGTGCGGGAACTGAGCCGCGTCTTGAGCGAGAACGGAGAGGTGGCGCGCGCGCACGGGGAGGGTGGCGCTTGATCGAGATTATTCAGGACGAAGGCGGGCGGCAGCGGAAGCTCGCGGCGATACTCGGCCGCAGCGTCGCGGGCGACGCCGCGCTGACGGCCGCCGTCGCCGGGATTGTCGAAGACGTGCGCCGGCGCGGCGACGCGGCGCTCGCGGACTACACAGAGCGTTTCGACGGCGTGCGCCTCCGGCCGGCGGAGTTCCGCGTCGAAGAGTCTGCGCTGCGCGAGTCGGCCGCGCGCGTGGACGCGCGCGTGCTCGAAGCCCTGCGCGCGTCCATCCGAAACGTCCGCGCCTTTCACGAGCACGAGCGCGCGGAGAGTTGGGAGGTAGAGACCGGCCGCGGCGTTCGTCTCGGCCAGCGCGTCAGCCCCGTCGAGGCCGCGGGACTCTACGTCCCGGGCGGCACGGCGAGCTACCCTTCGTCGGTCGTGATGAACGTCGTGCCCGCGCAGGTGGCGGGCGTCGAGAGAATCGCCGTCGTCACGCCGCCGCGCACGCTCCGGGAGACGCCGGCCGTCGCCGCCGCGCTGGTCGAGCTTGGCGTGACGGAGATTTATCAGGTGGGCGGCGCGCAATCCATCGCCGCGCTCGCCTACGGCACGGAGACAGTGCCGCGCGTCGATGTCGTCACGGGGCCGGGCAACAAGTACGTCGCCGCGGCGAAGCGGCTCGTCTACGGCGCGGTCGGAATCGACTCGGTCGCCGGCCCGTCCGAGGTCGTCGTGCTCGCCGACGCGACGGCGCGCGCCGACTTCATTGCCGCCGATTTGCTCGCGCAGGCCGAGCACGGCGAGGACGCTTCGGCCGTCCTCGTCACGACCGACGCGGGGCTCGCCGTGCGCGTCGCCGCGGAGGTCGCGCGACAGGCCGAGACGCTTTCCCGCCGCGCAGTGGTCGAGCGTTCGCTCGCAGACTTCGGCGCGGTCTTCGTCGTCGGCACGCTCGAAGAGGCTTGCGCGATTGTTAACAGGCTCGCCCCCGAACATCTCGAAATCATGATGCGCGAGGCGGAGTCGGCCGCCGCGCTCGTCCGGCACGCGGGCGCGATCTTCTTCGGCGAGCACACGCCCGAGGCCGTCGGCGACTACTTCGCCGGCCCGAACCACGTCCTGCCGACGGGCGGCGCGGCGCGCTTCTCGTCGGCGCTCGGCGTCGCGCACTTCCTGCGGCGCACGAGCGTCGTCCGCTACACGCGCGAGGAGTTGCGGCACACCGCGCCGCTCATCGCCGCGCTCGCCGAGGCCGAGGGCCTCGACGCGCACGCGCGCTCGGCCATGATTCGTCTGAAGGACTGAGGCGTTAACATGTCGAACCCGCTCGACAAAATCAAGCCGCGCGTCCGCGCGCTGAAGGCTTACACGCTGAAGCCCGACCGCGGCGCGGTCAAGCTCAACCAGAACGAGAACCCGTGGGGCGTGCCCGAGGCCGTGCGCGCCGAGACGCTGCGCCGGATGGAGCGGCGCGAGTGGGCGCGTTACCCGGACTTCGTGCCGGCCGCGCTGCACGAGAAGCTGGCCGCGTTCGCCGGCTGGCGCGCGGACGGCGTCGTCGCCGGCAACGGCTCGAACGAGCTGATACAGGCGACGCTGATGGTCACGGTCGGCGAAGGCAAGCGCGTGCTCATCTCCGAGCCGACCTTCGCGCTCTACCGTCAGGTCGCCACGGTGCTCGGCGGCGAGGTCTTGAGCGTCCCGCTGAACGACGCGCTCGGCTTCGACGTGGACGCGCTGCTCGGAGCGGTAGAGCGCGACGAGCCCGACGTGACTATTCTGTGCTCGCCGAACAACCCGACCGGCTGCCGCATCGAGGAGGACGAGCTTGAAAGGTTGTTGACGAAGACGGGGGGCATCGTCGTCGTCGACGAAGCATACTTCGAGTTTTCGGGGCGCACGGTCGCGCCGCTCCTCAGGCGACACGCGAACCTCGCGGTCTTCCGCACCTTCTCGAAGGCGATGGCGCTCGCGGGTCTCCGCGTCGGCTACCTGCTGGCCGCGCCCGAGCTTGCGCGCGAAGTCTCGAAGGCGGTGCTGCCCTACAACCTCAACGCCTTCTCGCAGACCGCCGCCGAGGTGTCGGTCGAACTGTACGACTCGGAGCTGCGCCCGACGGTCGAGCGCGTCGTCGCCGAGCGCGGGCGACTTTTTACGGAGCTGCAAAACATCGAAGGGCTCGCGCCCGTCGGCTCGTGCGCGAACTTCATGGTCGTGCGCTCCGCGCTTGAGCCGCGCCGCGTCTACGACGAACTGCTGGCGCGACACGACGTGCTCGTCCGCGACGTGAGCGGCTACCCGATGCTCAAGAACTATTTCCGCGTCAGCGTCGGCACGCCCGCGGAGAACGAGCGGCTGCTCGCGGGGCTGCGCGACATTTTTGAAGGGGAGGGGACTGACTGATGGCGACCGAGCTTCAGACGGCCGCGCGCACGGCCGAGGTGCGGCGCACGACGAAGGAGACGGACGTGCGCGTCCGCCTCGGGCTTGACGGGACGGGGCGTTCGCAGGTCTCGACCGGCGTCGCGTTCCTCGACCACATGCTTGAGCTGTTCGCACGGCACGGACTCTTCGACCTCGAAGTCGAGTGCCGCGGCGACCTGCACATCGACGACCACCACTCGGTCGAGGACGTGGCGATAACTCTGGGGCAGGCGTTCGCCGAGGCTCTGGGCGACAAGGCCGGCGTCGCGCGCTACGGCTCGGCCTACGTCCCGATGGACGAGGCGCTGTGCCGCGCGGTCGTAGACCTCTCGGGGCGCTTCTATCTCGTCTACGCGGTCGAGACGCGGCGGCAGACTATCGGCAGCTTCTCGGTCGAGCTGGCCGAGCACTTCTGGCGCTCGCTCGCGGAGGCGGCACGCTGCAACCTGCACATCGACTGCCTGCGCGGCCGCAACACGCACCACATTCTCGAAGGCACCTTCAAGGCCACGGCGCGCGCGCTGCGACAGGCGTGCGAGCGCGACCCGCGCGTCTCGGGCGTGCCGAGCACGAAGGGCGTGCTGTGAGTTTCATGGAAGTGGAGAAGTAAGTTGGCAAGCGTCGCAATCATAGACTACGGCGTCGGCAACCTCCGCTCGGTGGAGAAGGCTTTCCGCGCGGGCGGGGTTGAGGCTGTCGTCAGCGCCGACGAAGGCGTGCTGCGCGCGGCCGGGCGTCTGGTGCTGCCGGGCGTCGGCGCGTTCCGCGCGTGCATCGAGGCGCTCGCGGCGCGCGGCTTCGACCGCCTCGTGCGCGAGCGCGTCGCCGAAGGGACGCCACTCCTCGGCGTCTGCGTCGGCATGCAGATGCTCTTCGAGGAGTCGGAGGAGTTCGGCACCACACGCGGCCTCGGCTTCCTGCGCGGCAGCGTGCGACGCTTCCCCGCGTCCCTGCGCGTGCCGCAGGTCGGCTGGAATCAGGTCGCGTGGAAGAAGCCTCACCCGCTGACCTCGGGCGTCGGCGACAATCCGTTCTTCTACTTCGTCCACTCCTTCTACTGCGACGCCGGCGACGACGAGACAATCGTCGGCGAGACGGAGTACGGGCTCAACTACCCTTCCGTCGTCGCGCGCGCGGGCGTCTGTGGCGTGCAGTTCCACCCGGAGAAGAGTCAGGCCGCCGGGCTGCGACTGCTGAAAAATTTCGCGGAGGCCGGAGTCGCTCATGCTGGCTAAACGCATCATCCCGTGTCTCGACGTGGACGGCGGTCGCGTCGTGAAGGGCATCCGCTTCGTCTCGCTCGTGGACGCGGGCGACCCCGTCGAGCAGGGTCGGCGCTACGACCTCGAAGGCGCGGACGAGTTGACGTTTCTCGACATCACGGCCTCCTCCGACAAGCGCGCCATCGTCGCCGAACTCGTCCGCCGCGTGGCCGACGAGGTCTTCATCCCGCTCACCGTCGGCGGCGGGCTGGGCTCCATCGAAGACGTGCGCGCCCTCCTGCGCGCCGGAGCCGACAAGGTCTCGCTCAACACGGCGGCCGTCGAACGGCCGGAACTGATTACGGAGGGCGCGAACGTCTTCGGCAGCCAATGCATGGTCGTCGCCATCGACGCGCGGAGGCGGAAGACGCTGGACGGCAAAGCCGCGGGCTGGGACGTGTACACGAAGGGCGGGAGGGTTAACGTCGGCTGGGACGCGGTCGAGTGGGCCGTGCGCGCCGAGGGGCTGGGCGCGGGCGAGATTCTTTTGACGAGCATGGACTGTGACGGGACGCGCGACGGCTACGACATCGAGCTGACGCGCGCGGTCTCGGACGCGGTCTCCATCCCGGTCATCGCGTCGGGCGGGGCCGGGAGGCTCGAACACTTCTACGAGGCTCTGACCGACGGCGGCGCGAGCGCCGTGCTCGCCGCGTCGCTCTTCCACTTCGGCGAGTTCACCATCGGCGACGTGAAAGCCTACCTGCGCGAGAGAGGAGTCGTGGTGAGATGAGTGTGAGGCCGGAGGACGTACGCTTCGACGAGCGCGGGCTCGTCCCCGCGGTCGTGCAGGACGCGCGCACGCGTGAGGTCTTGACGCTCGCCTACATGAACGAGGAGAGTCTGCGGCGCACGCTCGCCGACGGCGAGACGTGGTTCTGGTCGCGCTCGCGCTCCGAGCTTTGGCACAAGGGCGCGACCTCCGGCAACACGCAGCGCGTCGTCGAGGTGCGGCTCGACTGCGACGCCGACGCCCTCGTCGTGCTCGTCGAGCCGCGCGGCCCCGCATGCCACTCCGGCGCCATCTCGTGTTTCGGACGCTCGGGCGAGGCGAATGATGAGAGTGCCGCTGCCGGAATCGGCGTCGTGCTCGAAGAGCTTTACGCGGTCGTCGAAGGGCGGCGGCGCGAGATGCCGGAGGGCTCTTACACCACGTACCTCTTCGAGAAGGGGCTCAACAAGATTCTGAAGAAGGTCGGTGAGGAGGCCGCCGAGACCATTATCGCCGCGAAGGACGAAGACCGGGGCGCGCTGACCGCCGAGACGGCAGACCTCGTCTATCACCTGCTCGTCCTCTTGGTCGAGCGCGGGCTGACGCTCGAATCGCTCGCGTCGGAGCTCGCGCGCAGGCGCGGGGGGAAGGGGGGCGAATGAGTCGAAGTGAACTGAAAGAGCTGCTGGACTTCGGCGTCTCCGCCGCGCGCGAGGCGGGCGAGATCACGCTGCGCTACTTCAAGAAGGATTTCCAGACGCGCCTGAAGGGCAAGGACAACTTCGTCACGCAGGCCGACCTTGAGGCGGAGGAGTTCCTGCGCCAGCGTATAGCCGAGCGCTACCCGGAAGACGCCATCGTCGGCGAAGAAGGCGGCGAGAGCGCCGGCTCCTCCGGCCGCCGCTGGATTCTCGACCCCATCGACGGCACGTACTCCTTCGTCCACGGCGTCCCCTTCTACGGCGTCCTCGTAGGCTGTGAGGTGGACGGCGACCCGACGGTCGGCGTCATCCACCTCCCGGCGCTCGGCGAGACGGTCTACGCCGCGCGCGGGCTGGGCTGCTTCTGGAACGGCGAGCCGGCGCGCGTCTCACGCACGGAGAGGCTTGAGGACGCGCTCCTGCTCTCGACCGACTTCGGCTCGTGCGCGCGCCACGGCTTCGGCGCGGCGGCCGAGGAGTTACAGCGCCGCGCGTCACAGCGCAGGACGTGGGGCGACTGTTACGGCTACGCCCTCGTAGCCACGGGGCGCGCCGACGTGATGCTCGACCCGGCCTTGAACGTCTGGGACTGCGCGGCACTGATGCCGGTTCTGGAGGAGGCCGGGGGGACTTTTACAGACTGGCAGGGGCGGCGCTCGATTCATTCCGGCAACGGCGTGGCGACCAACGGGGCGCTCTATCAGGAAGTCATGCGAATTATTGGGGAAAACACGTCCCCCGTCTAAAACTTTCCCGCCTCCTGAGTCAAAAAAAGCCGCCCCGCTCCCTCACGCTTGCGATATGTGTGTCATTAGTCTACACTGCTCGCCGTTCGGCGCGGGCTGGGCATCTCTGACTCATCAGAGAAGAATCTCAAGAGCGGTCGGGATGTGGCCGGGACGCGATTTCCCCAGTTATTTCCTCATTTAAGGGAGTGCGACGCGTTGGCATGGTCATTGCTTAAGCCGGGGTGCCGGCCCTCGTCTGGCCGGCGGTAAGATACACAGGAGTGTTTTTAGCTTTCCCCGAGGCGCCGTGGCGAAGCTTACCTAAAGACTCTCGAACCCGGCGCCTTTTTGAAATATTAAACCGCGCTTCGGCCGCACGAGGCCAAGCGCGTAAGTTGATGAAGGGACGTAGGATGAAACCGATTAAGCATGCGGAGAAGGCGCTGGCGACCGTGGCCGGCGGCCTCTACAACACAATCCAGTTTTTCAATCAGTACAGGCCGAACGCGCCGTTTACGCCGAAGTGGTCGGACAAGCCGCTCCTGAAATCCTGGCAGAAGTCGAAGCCGCCGCTCGGCTTCCCGCGCACGACCGACAGCCTCTGCCCGAAGTGCGTCATCGAGGCGCGCAACAAGATTCTGAGCGCGCCGACCATCGACCCGTCGTCGCTGGTCGAGGAGAAGGTCGGCGAGATTAAGGCGCAGATCATCGAGCGCGACGGCGAAATCTGGATGATCAAGGACTGCCCCGTCCACGGCCACTTCGAGGACATCATGGCGATGGACTCGAACTTCCTCAAGCACATCGAATCGATGTTCCCCGGCCGCGACATTCAGGCGCACAACGACGAGGGGCTGCACAACCACGGCTCTTCGTCCATCAAGTTCGGCCGCGGCTCGGTCTTGACCATCGACCTGACGAACCGCTGCAACATGATGTGCGACCCGTGCTTCATGGACGCCAACCAGGTCGGCTTCGTTCACGAGCTTTCGTTCGACGAGGTCAAGGACATTCTCGACAAGGCCATCTCTATCAAGCCGCGCCGCCAGATGTCCGTCCAGTTCTCGGGTGGCGAGCCGTCGATTTCGCCGCACTTCATCGACGCCATCCGCTACTCGCGCAAGGTCGGCTACAACTCCGTGCAGTGCGCGACCAACGGCATCGAGTTCGCGAAGTCGAAGCAGTTCTGCAAGGAGGCCGCCGAGGCGGGGCTCCGCTACGCGTACCTCCAGTTCGACGGCATCGGCAACGACGCCAACTCGCACCGGCAGGTCGGTAACCTCTTCGACGTGAAGCTGCGCGCCATCGACAACCTGCACGAGGCGGGCGTCGAGATCGTGCTCGTCATCACGCTGGTCAACGGCATCAACAACGATCAGGTCGGCTCGGTCATCCGCTTCGCGCTCGACAACCCGAAGAAGATCGCCTTCCTCTCGTTCCAGCCCGTCTCGTTCACCGGCCGCGACGAGGAGATTACCGACGAGCGCCGCATGCAGCAGCGCTACACGCTCTCGCACCTCGCGCACGACGTGAAGAATCAGGTCGGCATCACCGAACCGAACCGCGACTGGTTCCCGCTCTCGCTGATGGGCGCTTTCGCCGACTTCGCCGACCTCGCGCACGGGCCGGACGCCGAGTGGGGGCAGGTCTCCTGCGGCTGCCACCCGAACTGCGGCGTCGGCACGGCCGTGATGATCGACAAGGAGACGAAGGAGATGGCTCCCGTCCCCGAGTTCCTGAACATCCCCGGGCTCGTCAAGGACATGCAGCGCATCACCGACGCCGGGCGCGGCAAGTGGACTTCAAACCTTCTGATGGGTCTGACGCTGCTCAAGCACTACAACCCGTACAAGGCCCCCTCGCAGTTCTCGCTCTACGAGCTGTTCAAGAAGTTCGACAAGTCGTTCGGCCTGACGGGTCGCACCTACGGCCGCGTGGACGGCCGCCGCTCGAAGGAAGACATCGAGGCGCGCCGCGCCGACCGCTGGAACTTCCTCTTCATCGCGGGCATGTGGTTCCAGGACTTGTTCAACTACGACTTCCGCCGCACGGAGATGTGCATCATCCCCTACGGCACGCAGGAGGGCGAGATTTCCTTCTGCGCCTACAACACCGGCATCGGCTGGCGCAACATCATCGAGCAGATGCACCAGAACGCGACCGTCGCGCAGTGGTACAAGGAGCACGGCCGCCACGAAATCTTCGCCAAGAACAAGGAGGTCGGATTGCCCGACGCGCCCGTCAGCCTCGTCCTGAACGAAGTCGACCTCCAGCGCCCGAACAAGCCCCAGATGGAGGGGCCGAAGACCGCGGCCGAAGAGGCGGCGGCGATGCGCAAGCTCTATCAGGAGATGGTCTTGAAGAAGAAGCTCGGCTCGGACGTGGAGAAGAACACGCCCGTCCAGATCAAGGGTCTCTCGCGCAAGAGCAAAGAGACGACGAACGCCTAAAAGCCTCGTCGAATTCGCGAAACCGGAAAGCCCCGCCGGCTAAAGTCGGCGGGGCTTTCTCTTCGGCGCGCACGCTTGAATAAATCGGGCCGCTGGGGTGTAATGTCTGGCGGTTTAATCATATGGTTCGGATTCTTCTTACAAACGACGACGGCATACATTCCGACGGCCTCACGAAGTTGGAGGAGGCTCTGCGCGAGGTGGGCGACGTTTACGTCGTCGCGCCCGCCTCCGAGATGAGCGGCGCGTCGCACAGCCTGACGCTTTCGCGCCCGCTGCGCATCCGCCGCATCGACGAGCGCCACTGGACGGTGGACGGCACGCCGACCGACTGCGTCACGCTCGCGCTCAACCAGATTCTCGGCCCCGGCGAGCAGCCCGACCTCTGCTGCTCGGGCATCAACTACGGCGGCAACCTCGGCGACGACGCCTCCTACTCGGGCACCGTGGCCGGCGCGCTCGAAGCGACGATACTCGGCGTGCCCGGGCTCGCCTTCAGCCTCGTCGCGCGCGAGAACTTCGACTTCACGCACGCCGCGCGGTTCGCCGTCACGGCCGTGCGCAAAGTCCTCTCGGAGGGGCTGCCCGAGGGCACGCTGCTCAACGTCAACATCCCGCCGGGCGAAATCAGGGGCGTGCGCGTCACGCGGCAGGGCATCAAGAACGCGCGCCCCATCATCACCGAGCACATCGACCCGCGCGGCAAGGCTTACTACTGGATCGGCGAGGAGTACTACGGCAAGAGCGCCGAGGACGGGACGGACTACTCGGCCGTCGAGGCCGGGCGCGTCTCGGTGACGCCGTTGCGCAGCGACATGACCAACCACAGCGCGCTCGACGCGCTCGACCTCTGGAACCGGCTGCGCGCCGAGGACGTGGAACTCGACGCGCAGAACGAGCCGGCGGGTCTCGGTTGAAGCTGAGTGTGGTCGGGGGAAGTGGGCTCTTGAGTTCTTCGTCTTCAAACTGGTCGGCCGCGCAGTCTTCGAGCTTCCGCATCCCGCGCCAGCGCATGGTCGAGCGCCTGCGCGAACACTACCGCATACGCGACGACCGCGTGCTCGCGGCGATGGCCGACGTGCCGCGGCACTTCTTCGTCCCCGAAGCCCTGCAGGGCCGCGCCTACGGCGACCACGCGCTGCCCATCGACGCCAACCAGACCATCTCTCAGCCCTACATCGTCGCGCGCATGACCGAGCTGCTGGAGTGCGGCCGTGCGAGCCGCGTGCTCGAAATCGGCGCGGGCTCGGGCTACCAGACCGCCGTGCTCGCGCGCGTCGCGGGGCAGGTCTACGCCATCGAGCGCATCGCGGATTTGGCGCGGCAGGCGCAGGCGCGCATACGTTCACTGGGCATCTACAACGCCACCGTCAAGTGCTTCGACGGCACGATGGGGTGGAGCGCGCACGCGCCCTACGACGGCATTCTCGTCGCGGCGGGCGGCCCCGAGGTGCCCGAGCCCCTGCTCGCGCAGCTCAAGGTCGGCGGCCGCCTCGTCATTCCCGTCGGCTCGTCGCGCGACTCGCAGCGTCTCGTCCGCGTCATACGCGAGGAGGAAGGCTTCAAACACGAGGAGCACGGCGCGTGCGCCTTCGTCCCGCTCATCGGCCGCTACGGGTGGAGTAACTCTTAGTTCAAAGTTCAAAGTTGAAAGTTCGAGGCCGCCTTCACGGCTTTGAACTTTCAACTTCGGACTTTGAACTTTGAACTAAAAATATGGAATCGATTTACGAACTAATCAACCAGCTCAGGGAGCTTCTCAACCCGAAGAACATCATCGACTTTTTGACGACGAAGGGACTGCTGCTGACCTACTTCGGGTTGATCTTCATCGTCTTCGCGGAGACCGGGCTCGCCGTCGGGTTCTTCCTGCCGGGCGACTCTCTGCTCGTCGTCGCGGGGCTCGTCGCGCGCATGCACCCCGACCGGCTCAACGTCGTCGTCCTGCTCGGCACGCTCTTCGTCGCGGCGGTGGTCGGCGACGCGGTCGGCTACTACACGGGGCTCAAGCTCGGCCCGCGCCTCTTCACGCGCCAGAAGTCTCTGTTCTTCCGCCCGAGTCACCTCCAGAAGGCGCACGCGTTCTACGAGAAGTACGGCGGCAAGACCATCATCATCGCGCGCTTCGTCCCCATCGTCCGCACCTTCGCCCCGATTGTCGCGGGCGCAGCGCAGATGTCCTACCGGCAGTTCCTCGCCTACAACGTCGTCGGCGGCTTCGCGTGGGTCTTCAGCATGATCCTCGCCGGCTACTTCCTCGGCACGGTCGTCGAGCGCGCCTTCGGCATCAAGCTCGAAGACCACATCGAGAAGGTCGTGGTCGTCGTCGTCTTCCTCTCGCTCCTTCCGCCCGTCTACGAGTATCTCAGGTCGCGCCGCGAGAAGGCGCGCAAGCTGCGCGAAGGCGCGGGGGACGTGCGTGTTTGACACCGCACCATCCGGCACTTAGAATGCTTCTGCAATCTTCGACGGGGCGTGGCTCAGCCTGGTAGAGCGCTCGGTTCGGGACCGAGAGGTCGGAGGTTCGAATCCTCTCGCCCCGATTAGTAATGTCAAGAGTTTACGGCGGCCAACTTCGGCCGCCGTTTCTCGTCTGTGGCAGGACTGTGGCACGCCGAACGCCGCCCCGCCTTCACGGCCGCGACCGCCTCATGTTTCGCATGCTCCGTCGCATGCGTATAACGCCTGGTCGTCGACGGGTCTGAAGTGTCCCATCAAATCAGCAATCGTCGCCTCACTACACCCGGCTTCCGCCATCCTGGTTCCGAAGGTATGCCTCAGGTCGTGCCAGCGCAGGCCCGTGATGCCGGCGAGCCGGCAGGCCGTGCCGAAAGCCTTCGTCCGAGACCGTGTAGCCGGTGACGTACGCGTTGCCGGCGGCCTCGGTCGCGACGCCGGACGCGCCGTCGTTCCAGCACGCGATGAGGGGGCCGCTATCAAAGCTCCGCGGGCCGCAGAGCTGTTTCGGCGTGCCGCTCAGGTAGGTCGAGTAGGCGAGCGCGGAGCCGCCCGGCGCTTTCGAGCCGCGCGACGGGCTTTGTCGAGTGCGTCTTCGCCCGCGCGGCCGGCGCCGGGCCGGACGGCGCGAAGACGAGAAACGCCAGCGACGGCAGGATTGTCGCGGTCAGCAAGCAGATTCGTGTGAGCGTCCGGGGCATAAGTGAAACTTTTTAGAAGCCGAGTCTGAGGGCGAGTTGGACGGAGCGCGGGCCGCCGACCTGATAGAGCGGGCTCAGGCCCCCGTTGATGCCGCCCGTGCCGAGGCTGCGCGCGAGCGTCTGCGTGCTCAGGCCGAAGAGGCGGCTTTGGAGGTCGCCGACGGGGTCGCCGAAGTTCGGGTGGTTGGAGACGTTGAAAACCTCGGCGCGCAGTTGCAGCCGCGTGCGCTCGGAGAGCGCGAACTGACGGCCCACGGCGAGGTCGAGCTGCGAGAGCCCGAAGCCGCGCAGGGCGTTGCGCCCGAGCGTGCCCTGCCGGCCCGACGCCGCGCTGAACGCCGGGGGGTTCAAGCGCCGCCCGCCCGGCGCGAGCGGGTCTTCGACGTAGAGGCGGACGCCGCCGACGAGGTCTGGCCGGCGAGCCTCGACGAGGTCGCCGATGAAGACGCCCGTCGTCTGAATCACGTTGACGGGCGTGGCGGT
>JBEVKV010000230.1:0-10475 GCA_040509515.1 Pyrinomonadaceae bacterium
CGACGCGCAGGACAACAAGACGAGCGAGACCGACCCGCTCGGCAACGTCACGCGCTTCACCTACAACAGCCGCAAGCAGGTCACGTCCATCACGGACGCGCGCGGCGGCGTCACCCTGACGACCTACGACGCGGGCGGCAACGTCGTCTCCGTCAAGGACTCGCTGGGCAACACGACGAGCTTCACCTACAACGGCAGCGGGCAGCGCACGTCCGTCACCGACCCGCTCGGCAACGTCACGCGCTACGACTTCGACGCGGCCGGCAACCTCTACCGCGAGACCGACCCCAAGGGGCACGTCACCACCTACACCACCGACGCCAACGGCAACCGCCTGAGCCAGACCACGACCCGCACCAACGGCGCGGGCGCGGTCGAGACGCTGGTCGCCGCCTACCAGTACGACCGCCAGAACCAGTTGACGAAGGTCACCTACGCCGACGGCACCTCGCGCTCGACGGCCTACAACCCCATCGGCAAGGTGAGCGCCGTCACCGACCAGCTCGGCCGCCAGACCAGGCACGACTACGACGCGATGGCCCGGCTGATTCGCACCACCCACCCCGACCTGACGACCGAGGAGTTCGGCTACGACGCCGAGGGTCGCCGCACACGGAGCGTCGACCGCGCCGGCCGCGCCACGCTCTACGAGTACGACGCGGAGGGCCGCCTGCTGAAGACGACCTACCCGGACGCCACCTTCACGGCCAACACCTACGACTCCATCGGACGCGTCATCGCCGTCAGGGACGAGCGCGGCAACGTCACCTCCTACGAGTACGACCCGAACTGCGGGTGCAGCGGGCGGCGCGCCAAGGTGACCGACGCGCTCGGCAAAGTCACGACCTTCACCTACGACGCGAACGCCAACCGCACCTCGATGACCGACGCGCGCGGCAACACCACGCGCTACGAGTACGACGCTAAGAACCGCCGCGTGCGCATCGTCTACCCCGACGAGTCGTTCGAGAGCGCCGCCTACGACGCGCTCGACCGCCTCATCTCCAAGACCGACCAGGCCGGCAAGACGACCCGGTTCGAGTACGACAGCCTCGGCCTGCCGACGAAGGTGACCGACGCGCTTGAGCAGGTCACGCGCTACGGCTACGACGAGGCGGGCTATCGCGTCTCGCAGACCGACGCGAGGAACAACACGACCGCCTTCGACTTCGACAAGGTCGGGCGGCAGGTGAAGCGCACGCTGCCGCTCGGCATGTCCGAGACGCGCGCGTACGACGCAGTCGGCAACCTCACCGCCACGACCGACTTTAACGGCAAGACCACGACTCTCGCCTACGACGCGCTGAACCGCCTCAAGACGAAGACGCCGGACGCCAGCCTCGGCCAGCCCGCCGTCGGCTTCACCTACACGCCGACCGGCAAGCGGGCGACGATGTCCGACGCCACCGGCACCACCACCTACGTCTACGACGCGCGCGACCGCCTGACCTCCAAGTCCACGCCGCAGGGAACGCTCAACTACACCTACGACGCGGCGGGGAACCTGACCGGCATCACGTCGGCGAACGCGGGCGGCGCGTCCGTCACCTACGCCTACGACGTGCTGAACCGGCTCTCGACCGTCAACGACCTGCGCGCGGGGGGCGCGGCCACCTACGCCTACGACGCGGCCGGGAACCTCGACAGCTACGCCGCCCCGAACGGCGTCACGTCGAACTACACCTACAACACGCTCAACCGCCTGACCGACCTGACGCTGGCGAAGGGCGGCACCCTCGCCGGCTACGCCTACACGCTCGGGCCGACGGGCAACCGCCTCTCGGTCGCGGAGGCGGGCGGGCGCACCGCCAGCTACGCTTACGACGACGTTTACCGCCTGACGGGCGAGACCGTCGCCGGCGCGGGCGCGGCCAACGGCTCCGTCACCTACACGTACGACGCGGTCGGCAACCGCCTGACGCGCGACTCGTCGCTCCCGGCGTTGCCGTCGGCCGGCTTCGGCTACGACGCCAACGACCGGCTGACGACCGAGACATACGACAACAACGGCAACACGAAGAACTCGGGCGGCACCAGCTACGCCTACGACTTCGAGAACAGGCTCGCGAGCGTGGGCGGCGGCGCCTTGACCTTCGCCTACGACGGCGACGGCAACCGCGTGGCGAAGACGGCCGGCGGCGTGACCACGAAGTACCTCGTCGACGACCGCAACCCGACGGGCTACGCGCAGGTTCTGGAGGAGAGCGTCGGCGGCGGCGTCCGCCGCGTCTACGCCTACGGCCACAACATCGTCAGCCAGTACCAGCAGCTCAACGGCACCTGGGCGGCCAGCTATTACGGCCTCGACGGCCACGGCAACGTGCGGCTGCTGACCGACGCCGCCGGTGCCGTCACCGACACGTACGACTACGACGCCTTCGGCAACCTGATTGCCTCGACCGGGAACACGCCGAACGTCTACCTCTACACGGGCGAGCAGTTCGACCCCAACATCGGGTTCTACTACCTCCGCGCGAGGTACTACGACGGGAACGTCGGGCGCTTCACGACGATGGACACCTACGCCGGGTGCGTGTTCGACCCCGCGTCGCTCCACAAGTACCTCTACACGGGCAACGACCCCGTGAACAAGACGGACCCGAGCGGGCTGATGACGCTGACCGAGACCGGCACCACCATCAACCTGATCACTGTGGTCAACGTCATGGTGCTGTCGGCGCTGGGGCTATGCATCGCGCGGCTCCTGCTCTCGACCGCATTGATCATGGCGGGCGTCGATACGACTACAATCGCGGGGCCGTGCGTGGCCCGGAGCCGGCCGTGTCCGCCGTGCCCGGCCCCGCCGCCGCCGGAGATAGACCGCGTGCCGCCGAGCCGCCCGCACTTCCCGTGTCCGGGCGACCACTGGCACTATTACGAGTACAATCAGAACCCGATCACCTGCGTCTGCTACGGGCCGAAACGCCTCTTCGGCGGGTGCTGCGGCGCGGGCGCGGCGGGCGCGCCGTGTTAGACGCGCCTCCCACGGGCGGCGGCGCGGGCCGGCGGTGAGCACACATGTCTGCTGACGAACGCGTCGTCGGTTACGACGCGCGCGAAATGTGGTCGGGGGCCGGCGCGGCGTGGGACGCGGCGCGGAGAGAGGCTTTTCTGTTCCGCCCCGGCGTGGAAAAGCCCCTCTCGACCGACACCATAGTCTGGCCCTCGGTCTTCGGCCTCGAAGGCGGCGCGCCGCGCCCGGCCTACACGGGCTATCAGGATTTATGGAACAGCCTGTCCGAGCTGGAACTGTTTCTGGCCGGCATCGAGAGTCTCAAAACCCGCCCGTACTCAATCGTCGCCGTCACGCTGCCGCTCCCGCTCCGCGACCCGGGCGAGCTTGAGCGGTGGGAGTTCGAGCTGGGGGCCACCAGCCCTTCGATTCACGAAGAGGCGTGGCCCCTGCTCGGCTATGACGTGGCAGACCGCTGGCTGCTGAGCGGCCTCTCCAACTGCGGCTTCCTCCCCGGCGTCGAGGACGTAAAGGCGCTGCGCGACGAGTGGTCGCCCGGCCTGAACGAATTTCACCTCTTCGAGCAGATAAGTAAGGCGTCCGAGTTCCGAGACCTCTCGGACGAACGGGTCAGGGAACACGCGCCCTTCTTCGTCTACGGCCTGCGCCTAATCATGCGCCAGCACCCCGGGCTCGGCTCACAGGCGCGAGAGGCCGTCGAACGCCGCGGGACAGAGACGGAGTCCCTGCGGACCGAGAACGCCCGCGGGGCGGGCAGGAGCCGGAGCTGACCGCCCGCCCCACGAACGCGACTTACTCGCTGTGCTGGACGGGGTTGATTCCCTTGCTGTTCTGGGTCGTGGTCGTCCCGGTGCCGGCGGACGAGCCGAGCGCGAGCGCCGCGACGAGAGCTATCGTGACCAACAGTTGAGTAATCATCTTCATCCTCCTCTTAAAAAAACTGACGCCGGTTGTTAAGTCGAAGGCCGCTCCGACCGCCGCTGGATATCGACGCGGGCTGCTCGTGCGAGGCGCGCCGACGCGCGTCCGACACGACATTCCGCTGCTCACTCTCTAATGCGATAAAAGAGACGAGAATCCGCCACCCCGCGGAATTTTTTTACCGACCGGAACGGAAGAGGCCAAACCCGCGTGCGCGTCGCTTCGGGCGCGTCGTTTCTTTTGCGCCACGCTTGAATTAGAATCGCGCTCGCCTTGCAAGCTCTCGTCAGGATGCTCCGCGTGCTAAACAAAACTTTTCGCTCTCTCGGGTCAAACTCGCGCAGGAAGGTGTCGAAGTTGAGAAACACCGTCGGCGCTGCGTTGGCCGCGACGCTGGTCGCGACGCTCGCGACGTTCGCCGCGACGGGCGCGGCCGCCGAAGACTGGCCGCAGTTTCGCGGGCCGAACGGGAGCGGCGTCTCCCTCTCGACCGGGGTGCCGGAAGTCTTCGGCCCTGAGAAGAATGTGGTCTGGAAGACGCCGCTGCCGCCCGGCCATTCCTCGCCGGTGCTGACGCGCGACCGCGTGTTCGTCACCGCGTACGCCGAGGAGAAAGCAGTCGGCACTGGGCAGCCGGCAGCCGGCGCTCAGGGGGACGCCCGCGGGAAGAGTCATAAGCTTCTGGTCATCTGTCTCGACCGACAGACGGGAAAGCTGCTGTGGCAGCGGGAGGTGCCGCGCTCGCGCGCGGGCCGTTTGGAGAACGTCAACAACCCCGCCTCGCCGAGCCCCGTCACGGACGGCGCGAACGTCTACGTCTTCTTTCAGGAGTTCGGGCTGGTCTCCTACGACGGCGCGGGCCGCGAGCGCTGGCGGCGGCCGCTCGGGCCGTTCAATATCTTCTTCGGATTCGGGGCGTCTCCGATTCTCGTCGACGACAAAGTGATCCTGCCCGTCGATCAGGACAGCCCCGGCTCATACCTGATCGCGGTCGATAAAACGAGCGGGCGCGTGCGTTGGAAGGTCGACCGGCCCGTGGTCATCTCGGGTTACTCGACGCCGATTGTTTTCCAGCCGAAGCAGGGGCCGAAGCAGATCGTTATTCCCGAGTCGTTCCAGCTCTCGGCCTACTCTGTCGCGGACGGCAAAAGAGTCTGGTGGGTGCGCGGCCTCGCGTGCGAGATGAAGTCGATTGCCAGCAGCGACGGTGAATACGTCTACATCAACGGCTGGGGCTTCCCGCAGAATCAACCCGGTGAGCAGGTCGGCACGATTCCTCTGGAGGAGGCGTGGGCGAGGTACGACAAGAATAACGATAAGTTAATCGCGAAGTCGGAGGTGACGGGCGCGGAGAAGATGGACAAGATTTTGAAAAGCGCCTTCGAGGCTTTCGACATGGATCGCGACGAGAAGTTGAACGCGAAGGATTGGGAAGTGTTCCGCGGCATGATGGCTTCGGAAAACGGCCTGCTCGCAATCAGGCTGGGGGGACAGGGCGACCAGACGGCGACCGCGATTCGCTGGCGCTACCAGAGGCCGGTGCCGCAGGTTCCTTCCACACTTCTCTACAAAGGCGTCCTGTACATGATCAACGACAGCGGGATTATGCTCTCGTTCGACCCGGCGACCGGCAGTGTCATCAAGCAGGGCCGCCTGCACGGCGCCATCGATAAATACTTCGCGTCGCCGGTCGCGGCCGACGGCAAGGTGTTTCTGGTCGGGCAGGGCGGTCAGGTGTCCGTGTTGAAGGCCGCTGGCGATTGGGAGGTGCTCGCGCTGAACGAGTTGGACGACGAGGTCTTCGCCACGCCGGCGATTGCGGACGGGCGTGTTTACATCAGGACTCGCAGCGCGCTTTATAGTTTCGGCAAGTAACGCCTGCGGGCGTTCGTCACCCCCGGCTTGAATCGAGGGTCTTCGTAAGCCACGCCGTCACGTCCCTCAAACTCTCCATGCTCACCTCGTGGGCCATCGGGTACTCGCGGTAGGTGAGTTCGACCGGCAGCCCCGCGAGGTAGTCTCGCGCCGCACGCCCGTTCTCGATTGGCAGCACGGGGTCGTAAAGGCCGTGCGTGACGAGGACGGGCATGCCGGTCAAAGCCCCCCGGTCAGGGTCAAGTCCGAGAACCTGCTCGGGCACGCGGCCGCTCATCGCCACGACGCCGGCGACCTTCTCCGGGCTCGTCAGCGTCAGAGCGAGGCTCATCATCGCGCCCTGACTGAACCCCGTGACGTAGACGCGTCGGCCGTCAGCGCCGTAGGTCTCAACCAGCTCATCCACGAAGCCCGGGAGCAGCGCGAGACTCTTCTTCGCCTGTTCGACATCCGCGACCATCCCGCGGGGCGTGAAGTCGATCCGGAACCAGCCGTACCCGCCGTACGCGAGCGCGACGGGCGCGCGGGCGCTCACGACCAAAAACCTCTCGTCCAGATACGGCGCGAGGCCGAAGAGGTCTTCCTCGTTGCTGCCGATTCCGTGCAGGAGCAGCAGCAGCGGCGGGGCCGTCTGCCCGCCCCCTCCCGGCTCGCGCACCAGATGCGTTAAAGATAGTCTCCTGTCGCTCAAGTCGCTCAAGATTAGTTCTTCGCCTTTCCTTTGTGTCGTCCTCCGCCGGCAATCCCGACGCGGGGACGTGTTCATTCAGAGTAGATTGGATATTTCTTAGACACGATAGTCCGGGAAAAGCAACTCGACAAGCACTTGAGGTCTCCCCTAAAACTGGAGCAACCCGAGTGAGAAAATCGGCATGCCTTCAGCCTGCTCTGGCATGTTGTCAGGCCGTGCTGAACTCCTGCGGCGGCACCCACCCCAAGGACGTGTGCGGCCGCCGCTCATTATAATCTACCCGCCAGTTCTCGATCTCTTCTCGCGCTTGCGCCAACGTCTCGAACCAGTGCTGGCTCAGGCACTCCGCCCGCAACCGCCCGTTGAAGCTCTCGATGTACGGATTGTCAGTAGGTTTACCCGGCCGACTGAACTCCAACTTCACGCCGTTGAAGTGCGCCCACGCATCCAGCGCCGGTGATATATCGTAGGACATGCTCAAGTGATTAAGCCATCAGGCGTATAACTTGGAGAATACAGTTAAGTCAATGAAAATTGAATACGTCTTGTACGTGTGTTGGCAAACCATTGGCAAACCAGACGAGAAAGGGCAGCCGGTTGGCTGCCCATAACTTATTGATTCTTTAGAAGGCGGCGGTCGGAATCGAACCGACGGATAAAGGTTTTGCAGTTCATCATACCCCCTTGTTACACAGCATCATGGAGTGATACAGCCGCATATCTACTGCCTTATCCTATCAACTCTGACACTCAATGATGCTTCATGTATGCAGGTAGTCCCCACAAAAGTCCCCACAGAGATTGAACCCTAATGAGCACTGCCATGTCTAAACTTCAAATATTGGTGTACTTGTTGAAGAGAATGAAGCGGCTGATCCAGCAGTTGAAAGCTCTGGCTGGCAGAGGCATGATACATACGTTAGGGCGGAATGGTTCGGCACAATAGTGGCCGGGCGCTTCGTGTCTCGCAGGTTTACAATATAATTAAAGGGGAGGACAAAATATAAAATGATTTGGCGAGTTAAAATACCTATTTGGAATCAAACTCATTCTTCCAAATCTCAGGCTGAGCTGCGGGAATTTACTGTGTCACAGCCTACGGAGGAAAGAGCGCAAGCGCTAGCGTTAATAAAAGCGGCTATCGAATTTCCGCCAAATGAAGGTTGGGCATTCGATATTGAAAATATCACGGCTAAGGAAGTTAGCGCGGATGAAATCAGAGATCATCTTGAAGAGGTTAGAGAAGGAAATCTGAAAGAGGGAAAAGAAAGGATTGCAGAGGCGTTGGCAGAATTGAGAAAAATAGGCGTTAATTTGCGAGAAGTAGATTCTGAAACAGAGTGATATTTTTTCATCGAAAAGGAGTTTGAAGATGCCTTCACTTGACGAGCAAGTAGTTAGGGAGCCGGGAAAGCCTCGCAAAATTTCCTCTACCATTACTTACTATCCGGGAGACGAGAAAATCCTAGAGAATGGTGAGATGATAGTTGGTATTCCTGACCATTGGAATCCTTCCTTCGGTTTCTATCGTCCTGACCCGGATAAGGAAGGGGCTTTAATGCACGTTTATATTGAATCCTACAAACGCGATGATTCTGACCCTGCTGCGAAGAAACGTCATTCTGTTGTTGTAGAAATACCTTAGCTCAACAAGCTAAATTCAACCGCGCTACGCACCCGACAACGGTTTGCTCCCGGTGTCGCTATTGCACGCCCCTCATGTTCGTTGAATGCGGGCACAGTTCATGTCTCTGTTCTCTGTATATTATGAGTGGACGATAAGCAACATGCATGGAGGCTGTAGGTACAATGGAGATGAGAAAGATTAAAGCAGTTAAATACGGGACAGAAACTCTCATAGAGATTGAAGTCCGAGCTACCGCAAAATGCTCTCTTGAAAATTGCGGCGGCGTGCCAGTTGGAGCGATCATTTTTACCGAGCCTTATCATGTAGCGGGCACTGTAATCCAGGGCAAGTTTCTATTATGCATAGAACATTTACTTACAGTGCCAGGCAAAATTACTCAGCATTAGACCTTAATTTTGTATGGCTGTGGCAACTTAATCAAAGGCTCGGTACTTCAAGCCGCAGCACAATAACGACACGCACCCGACCCGCGACACGATGACTTACAATGTTCATATGAGAGTCGTTAGACCGACTTCCACGCTTATTCTTTCCTCATAATGCTACGCTTGCGCGGGGTCGGCGGCGTTCTCTTGTCGAAGAGCTTCTTGTGCCGGAGTCGGAGCATGTTTGAGAGCGACTGACGGTTTATCCCTAGCCTCTCGGCAGCGCGTGTAATACTGCCTCCTTCCAACTCCAAAGCCTGCTCTATCAGCTTTGCCTCTAACTCATGTACGGCGCTGTAAAAGCTAAAATTCTTATCATGTAGCTGCATCCCTGAAAGACGTTTTATTACTATCAAGGCGCACGCTAGAAGCCTCTCCTTATCCTCGGCATCCTCTGAGCCTTTCAGGAAATCATTAGCGCGGCGGTATAGCTTTGCTAACTCCGACTCTGACAGTCGCGAAGACAGCCCGTGTTCCTCTATCAGCGTTACGGCCGCTAGTCCCGCGCTAATGGGTGATCCTGAGTTTTGGGCTACTCGGATAGCTTGCCTCAGTATGTTGATTGAGCCATCGAAGCCGCCGAGCCGCGCCCACACGACACCCTGCACAGTGAGCGCGTCCGCAAGTAAACCCGACTCGCCGCCTGCCTCGAAAGTCTTAATCACATCGGCAATGATACGGTCGGCGTCACGGTATTTCTTCTCTGCGATAAGCACGCGCGTCCGCGTCTCATCCACCTGCGCCAGATTGCCGGTGTCTTTTAGCTTCGTGAATATCAGTTGTGCGCGGTCTAAGTGTTCGTGCGCGTCCCGGTAGCGCCCGAGCTTGTAGAACAAGAAAGCAAGGTTGTTTAGATTCAGCGCGCAGTATCTTTCATGTTTGGCTTGCTCGTAATGATAAATTGCGGCCGTGAAGTCTATGATTGCTCGATCCGCATAATCCGAGCGCCCTTCCGCTGTGAAAAGCTTCAGAAGGATGATGCCCCGCTGACCATGCCATCTGCCTTTGAGCGCGTCGTTAGCCGATTCAAAGACCGGCTCGGCTTCCTTCAAGGTGCTTAAGGCTTCGTGATAACGGTTCTCCCATACCTCGGCCAGCGTGAGCCTAATCAGGATTCTAGCCTTTAGCTCTACGTCTGATTCCTTTAACGGCTTCAACGCGCCGCGCATCATCACGCGGGCGTCGTCATGCGCGCCAAGTCGCCAGTAACAAGCTCCTAGCTCGCATTGCGCCTCAGACGCCTTCTGATAGTTCCCTAGAGACTGGAAAGTGCGGACGGCTTCTGTCAGTAAGTCTTTAGCCCGTTCCTGTGCCCCTGAGACGTTCCTTGCGCTGCCGAGGAAGCCTGTGAGCGCCCCGCATTGAAGCAACACCTCGGCGGCCACGGCCGGCGGAAGCTCCTTTACGTCAGGCCGTTCACCAATGCCCGGCCATACCTCGCCTAAAGCCTCGCGCGCGGCTTCATATTGCCCCTTGTGAGTGAAGCCTGCCGCCACCTGGCAACGTATCAGGATGCGCTCATTATCAGTTAATGAGGGGTTATCTAGTTCCTTAAGACGCTCGTCTGCTAAAGTCATGTGAGGCCGCCTTTCTTTGCGATGACCTAAATGGGTCATACGCAGCAAAGCCGCCGTACCTCAACAGGATACGGCGGCGTCGTTGATTAGCTTCCATTAACCTCGAAAGGAAAAGCGATGCGTAAAACTCTAGGAGTCTGTCTGCTAGTTTTGCTCCTGACCGGCTCGGCCAGCGCAGGCATTATGGGAAACGACACGCCCGCACCGCCACCGTCACAACCGGCGACCGCCATTCAGGAGCCGACTGACGCCGTTCAAGAGGCGACTACTGCCGCCACAGTTGAAGACGGGACACAGAGCAGCATGACGCAGATCGCGTTAGAACTGCTCGCGTTTCTGCCTTCGCTGCTCTAAATCACACGCC
>JBEVKV010000231.1:0-24685 GCA_040509515.1 Pyrinomonadaceae bacterium
ACAGTTCTGAAGAGTCTTTATCGTTTCACGGCTGGCTCAAAGATTACAGGGCAGGGCTCGAACTGCTCACCTCGAAGCGAGCTGACTGGCGTCGGGCACGCCGCCGGTCAGAGCGGCGTCCCAGTAGAGCCAGTACTGCCGGCGCTTCTGGTCAGCTTCGCGCGCCTGTGTAAAGGCGAGGCGGACGTAACGAGTCTTGAACTCACCGCCGGCCGCGCCCGGCAGTTGCGTGTAGAAGTACTCGGCGCGCTCGGCCAGCCCGCACTCGCGCCGCATGCGGTTGATCGCGCCCTCACACTCGCCCGCCTCGCCCGGCCTTTCGGCGTCGGCCGAGTCTTTGACGGCATGCTCAATCTCGTGGAGCGCGCCCCAACCCGCGTTGAAGGCCGCGAGCGCCGCGCGGTCGCCCTTCACATGCGAGAAGTCTTTAAAGTCTATCTGGACGACGTAAGCCGGGGGCCGCCCTCCCGCTCCGTCCCTCCACCTGCCTTCAAGAACGCGGGAGAAGGCCACGTCGGAACTCCCGCTCGCGTCCTCGATGATGAGAAGGTTCTCGCCCGCCTGCGCGGCCGCGAGCAACTCGCGCGCAGACGGAGACCCGCCCGAAGGCCGCTCCGTGCCGATACGCAGGAAGCCACCGCCGTCGAAGTGGAGCCCCGACCAGCCGGTAATGGCGCGCAGTTGAGCGGACAGTTCCGCGCGCCGCGCCTCGGCGAGCGTCGCGCGGCAGACGATCTTGGATGTCGAAGGTTCGGCGTTCACGGCGACACCCGTGCAAGCGCAGACGAGCAGGCAGGCGAGACGTAGAAGAATTCGGCCGTTAACCCTGCGGCATGACTCACGCATGGGAACACCCCTCTCGACGGGTTTTAGTGACGGAAGCTCGGCGGCGCGGGGGCGCTGCCCGGGCAGGCGCCGTTGACGGTCATGTTACCAGACTGTTAACGGAATGCGTATGGAATGTTAATGAGGCGGCTCCCGGCCCCCTTTATGAGGTGAACCGTGAAGGGCGAAAGGCCCGTCGGCAAGGTCGGGTCATCAGGGCAGAGTTATCGTGAACGTGTGGCCGACGAAAAGTCCGGGTAGTAACACTGCGGTAACATCGAATTAACATCCGTCATGTATCCTCATGCCTCCCGAACAAGTCACCGTCTCGTCTGGGCCTTGGGAAGAGGAGTTCAACCCCCCTTATGTCAATCGCCAACGAATTGAGTAGTGACGTCGCGGCCGCCGTGCTCTCGGCCGAGGAAGGTAAAGCGCCGGGTGACGCGAACGAGCGCGCCGAGCTGGTGCTTGAGGTGCATTCTACGCTGCGGCGTTTGAGTGCTGATTACCGCAGGAGGGGGCGCGACGCTAAGGGTGAGCGTCAGGACTCGCCCCTCGGCGGGGGCGCCGCGTCGGGACGACGTTAAGCCGTCTTCTAAAACGTCCTTCAGTCTTCCGCCAATTCTTTCGGATGGACGAGCCATTCGAGGCGGCCCGCCCGCGCCCGAGCCTTACCCCACTTCTCCACGTCGAGCGCCACGCACGCCATGGCGGCCGTCGGCATTCCACACTCCTCCCCGGTTAAAAACGTCAGCAACTCTTCCATGCCTGGGTTGTGCCCCACGAGCAGTAACGCGTCCGCCGACTCCGCGGCCTGCGTCACGACTTCGAGCAGGCGCGCGGCGTCGGCCTCATAGATGCGCTCGTCGTAGAGGATGTCGGCGGCGAGCCCGGAAGCCTCTTTGACGAGGGCGGCCGTCTGGCGCGCGCGCGCCGCCGGTGAGCTGAGTACCAGGCCCACCTTGAGCTTACGCTTGCGGATGAAACGGCCGACGAGCGGCGCGGCCTCCCTGCCGCGCCAGTTGAGCGGGCGGTCGAAGTCTTCGAGCCCGGGCTCTTTCCAGTTCGACTTGGCGTGGCGCAGGAGATAGAGCGTTTTCATGACGACAGAGTAACTCATTCCCTGTTGCACCCGTGTAACAAGCCTTGCGTACAACCGCAGCGATATTGACCGGGGAGCGGACTGATGAAACTTGCCGCCATCGACATCGGCTCGAACTCCATCAAGCTCGTGGTCGTGGACGCCGCGCCTGCTCCTCTGCCTCTGTCCTGAATGATTCGCGCCACCGTAACCCTCCGGACAGGTTAACTAACGTTCGCTGGCGTAAGCGCGCGCCTGCTGCCGCGCGGCGAGCAGCGTGTGCTCCTCGACCATCTGCCTGAAGCACGCCTGGCACATCCCCGGCGACTCGGGCGCGCCCGCCCTGCGTATCTCCGCGTTACACCAGACGCAGACGACCGGGTACGTCTGCCCGTCTCTCGTCTCCTCGTCATCCATGATTGTTTAGCCTCCTCGAATATCTTCGGCCCGCCTCACCCCCGAAGGGGCAGCATGGCGTCGGAGGGCTTCGGACATGAACGCCGCACGGGAGCGCGCACCGAGCCGGAGGCGGCCTTACGTTCAAAAAAAGGCGGATGAAGATGTGGCTCAGTCTAACGCGTCTCTTCAGTTGGAACTGATCGCGGGGGTAAGAGGCCGGGGAGACCTCTTACCTCGCGCAGCACAGTTTCGCAAGGCGGGTTTATGCAGGGGACTCTGAGACTAACCTTTGCTCGCTACGCTGCTGTTAAGTCACGATTAAATCCTGGTTAATAAATTCCGCCCGCGGTTCGGTGTCGGTTGCGCAACAGACTGTTAACGCGCCGGTCACACGGCGTTAACACGTCGCCGGTAAGATGCCGGGAGAGCCGTCCCGCGCGCGACGTGGGACTTAACTTAACTTCTGGCCCTAAAACGCCTGAATAGAACGCCGATGTCGAGACCAATTCTCATCGTCGAGGACGACCCGGACTTGGCCGAGGGTCTGCGCTACAACTTCGAGCGCGAGCAGTTCCCGACGCGCGTCGCGCCCGGCGGCGAGCAGGCGCTCGGAGCAGCGCTCGACGCGCGCAACCCGCCAGCCCTCATCCTCCTCGACCTCATGCTGCCGGGCATGGGCGGGATGGAGCTATGCCGCCGCCTGCGGCGCGAGCCGGCCACACGCAAGACGCCCATCATCATGGTCACGGCGCGCGCCTCGGAGTTGGACGTGGCGGCCGGGCTCGACCTCGGTGCGGACGACTACGTCACCAAGCCCTTCTCCGTGCGCGAGCTGATCGCGCGCGTCCGCGCCGTGCTCCGCCGCGCCGAGGCGAGTGCTTCGGAGTACCTTGCGCGGGATGCTTGCCATGTCGTCGGTTCACCTCTCATAACAGTTTGTGGGGCGCGGCGCGCCGGGACCGGAGCCGCAACGGGGCTTCGTCTGGCTGACGGATAGCCCTCACGGCCCTTCGACGCATGCAAAGGTCTACCTGCTTAGAGTTATGTTAGTTCCTCGCCCCGGATTGCGCTGAAGCCGCCGGGGGACTCTTCTCGTTTAGCACCGCACGGGCAATGGCGATGGTGGCGTTGACGCGGGGCGCTTCGCCTTGGAAGCCCCGCGCCAGTTGGACGGCTCGAAAGTAATCACTACTCGCCAGCTTGCCGAAAATTCCGCCCACGTCGAAATCGGGGGCTGGCTCCGTCCTTCTCGAAATCAGGCTCTTGCTGCCGGCGCTCATGCTTAGCGCGCCCCCTTCGCCCGTGAACTTATCAACCGAGCTCGCCGCTTTGATCGCTTCCTGGGCGGCGCCCCACGCCCGCGGCTGGTCAAGCAGGGCGAAAGCGTTGGCGGTGGCGAGCAGCCCGCGCGGCCGGTCCGGGTCGGCGTCATCAATACGCCCGACCTCAGCCGCCGCCTCGTCGATCAACGACAGGGCTCTTTCCCGGTCAGTCTTCGCCAACAGCTTCGCCGCTTGCGTCAAGACCCACACACGCTGGATGTGGGTCAGCTCTCCTTTGCGGGCCAACTCCAGGGCCGGGTCAATCTTCTTCTTTTGGATGGCGTTGATCGCCAGGCCGGCGTCGACCCACGCTCGCGCCCCTTTGCGCAGCCCGTCCTCGCTAATCCTGTCCGCGTAGTCGCGGGCCTTCGGGTCGTCTTTGCCCAGCGCGAGCGACGCTAGCTGGAAGTAGAGGTCGTCACGCTCGTCAGAAGTCTTAGCACCCTCCACCCGGTCGAGCAAAGCGTGCTCCCGCTCCCCGTGGAGCTGCTCGGTGGGGGTGATGCCCTTTTGCAAAGCCTCGTCCCGGCTCTGTCGCATGGCCTCGTTCACCTGGGCGTTGAGCGCCTCGAACTGACCCCGCATTGCCTCGGCGATCTCCCTCGGCGCCTGCCGCGAGAAGAGCGGCATCAGGCGTTTGAGCACCATGTATCTGGTGACAACTCCCGCCCCGCCCGGCTCCTGCTCCGGCTGAGGCAGCGGCCGCAACAGAACGGCGCCGGCGGTCTGAAAGAAGGCCAGACGCAGTTGCGGGCTGACATTCGCCGGCGGGAACACGGTGGACACCGAGGCGGTGTCGGCCCCGCCCGCGGAGTTGAAGATTACGTAAGTATGAGGCGTGAAGATGTAAGACGAGAGCACCGAAATCGCGTTCGCGTCCGTCTGCACGTTGGCGCCCGCGTTCGCCAGCACGGCCGCGTAACGCTTGTCCGCGGCGGCGGGGTTTTTATCGCGCAGGAGGGTGAGAAAATCCGTCGTCGAGATGGTGACGCTGCCCAGCACGGGGTCGGCGAACTGGAGAGCCCGTTCAACGTCGCCGGTGGCGAGCAGATGTTCCGCCAGCTTCAATCTTTTCTCGGCCGCCGGCGGCAACTCCCACAGGCTACCCGAAGGCGGGCTGTTTCTCGCGGACTCGGCTGTGGCCTCCTGTTCAGCCGCCTTCAGCGTCTGAAGAAACTCCTCGGCGAGGAGGCGGTCGCGCTTGGCCGCCAGCCTCAAGACCCCTCCGCTGAGGTTAAGACGTCCCGCGGCCTCCCGGTCGGCCTTCTGCGCGGCGTCCCACGCCTCACGGAAAAGCGCGCGCCCCTGTTCGGCGTCCACGTCCCACAGGGCGTCCGCAATCTTCGCCAGTGAGTAGGCGCGCAACCGTTGGTCACGAAAATCGCGCGCGTCGCCGCTCAACGCGAACAGCAGCGCGCGCGCCTGCTCCCGACGGGCCTGTCGCATCCGCTCGGCCTCCGCCCCGGCTTCGGCTTTACTCTCGCCGCCGACGGCGCCGGCAGCGGGTTTCGCCTTCGCGCCCCCCGTCTGGGCAGAGGCAGGTAGCGCGAACAGGAGTAGCCCCACGCCGATGATTAAAGACGCCCGGTTCATTATCGCTCCTCACCGCCGTATGAGTTTACTCATGCGGTCGGCCCGAGGCCCCGCCGCGTCGCCGGCGGCGGCGGCCCCTCGAAATGTATGTGGCTTCTCAAGGCCGGGTCAAGCTATACACTGTCCAGCCACGCCTTAAATTCCGCACGCTCCCGGTCGGAGCTTGTCGCATCCAGCCAGACCTTCCTGATGATGCCATCTTCGAGGAAGACCTTTATCGGCACCTGATATATATCCAGACTCCGGCTCAGGTTAGAACCACTGTCGTAGAACGGGGTCAGCGTGTACTTAGCCTGCGCCGTCTTGAGCCCCTCGGCTTTGTTCCCGAACGGGATGACGTAAAGAAACTTAAGGTCTTGGTGGCTGCCAGCGACGGTCTTGAGAAATGCGTTCTCCCGGTCGCAGGGTTCGCAGTCGGGCATCATGAAGACCAGCACCTTCTTCCCCCGTCGGAGCTCTTCGTCCGCGAGGCTCTCGTCAGAGATGTTAACGAGGTTGGCCTTCGGCAGCGGCCGGTTAAGAACGGCCTCCGTGAGGATCAGGTCCTGACGTGCCGGTGGCGCTTTTTTCTGCGCCCGCCGGTAGAAGAAGTAGAAGCTGCCGCAGAAGATGGTGAGCAGGAGGAATCCGAGCGCGAGAGTTTTCCTTAGTGTTCTCATGAGGCTTACAAGGCCGGGCGGTAGCGAGGCCGACCTCCTTTAGAATGAGATTTTGTCGCGAGGCTTCAGTGAACTTAGACCTCTCGGTAAAAGCCGCCTCGGTCGGGCGGGGGCGGCGGCCGGAGGGCCAGGCAGTCGAAACATACGGTCTTCGACTACCTGCTGCCGGCTCCGCGCGGCCGCGTTGCGGTCACTTAATGACTCCCCGGCGAGATTCCGAGGCAGACCCCGCCAAGGGTTCGAGGAGTTCCTCCGCTGAGGCGGAACGCCCGCGGGGCGGGGCCGGTCTGCTACTCAAGCAGCAGTTCCTCGCCGCCGCCGCAGTTCAGGCAGGAACGATCATAGTCGCATTTGTTCCCGTTCACCGTCCCTTCACAACTGCGGAGTTTCCCGCCGCAATTTACTGAGAGGGTCGGACATGACTGCGCGCTGGCCACGAAGGGGGCCGCCACGGCCGAGGCGAGAACCATCAGCCCGCAGAGGGCGAGGAAGCGAACCTTGAAAATTTTCATCGGTGTCCTCCGGCGTGAAGTTATTATGGTCAGAAACATCTGGGGCGGCCACCACACGAAATCGCCGAGGCGGCCACAATGCAGTGTTTGGCCTGCTACTCAAGCAGCAGTTCCTCGCTGCCGCACTTACCGCCGTTGAGGCAGTCGCGGTCGTAACTGCAATTTGTTCCGTTGGGGGTTCCGGCGCAGCTAGTCTCCTTGCCGCCCGAACACCTCACGACGATTAACGGGCATTGAGCGCTAGCTACGAAAGGCGCGAGCGCGGCCGAGGCGAGAACCATCAAACCGCACATTGCCAGGAAGCGGGTGGTGAAGCGTTTCATGTGTGTCCTCCGTTGCTAAGTTGCGGTCGAAAGGTGAGCGGCCACCGCGCGAGGTCAAGGGGAGGCCGCAGGCTAAAGGCGGACATACTCCATCCAGAAGCCGCTCAAAGTCAGGCGAGCGGCGCGCCCCCGACCGGACAACTCCCAGCCGGGTCACGATTCATAAGTGCGCTTAGTGAATCACAACACCGGGACGTATGGCGGGGCCCCGGCGCGGCTAACGTCTGCCGTTCTTCTGTCTGGTATCGGCGTGAGGCTACTGTCCTGTGGGCGGTAGCCTGAACAGTTAAGACGGTGTTGAAGTGCTCAGTGAGTATACGTGCCGGACTATCTTCGACCGGGGACGCGCGGAAGATTAATTCAGTCCGCCACCCCTGTCAATGGAAATTTCCGACCATGTGTTGCCCACGCGAAAATGTTAATAGAGTACCTATGCCGCAGGACAGGAGGCGATAGACCCCGAAAGTAACTACGAGGTCACCGCGCTCCCCGGCGGTGACGAGGTGCGAATCTCGCGCACGTTCGACGGCGTGAAGTACAACATCATCTTCGAGGGTAGCGACCCCCTTTCGTTCGACCTCAACACCGGCAAGACCAGTGGCGGCGCGAACGGCCCGTCGAACCGGAGGGAGAAATGCGGCACGCCGGAACGCCGCATCAGGAGCAGAGTTTACCGGATGATCGAAGACCTCCCGCTCGACGACCGGCAGAAGGCTGAGCTTAAGGGATACGTGGCGGTGGTCACCGTGAGTAATCTTCACGACATTTATTTTGGACATCCGGCCCCCCCGTCGCTCATCCTCTGACCTTTTAGAAGTCGTCGTCTCAGAATAAGAGGAGCTTGCGGAAGACGTCGGATTGAGATACATTGAGCGCCAATTCGACACTAGGTGCGGCGCAACCTTACAGGAAATAGAAGTGCGCGCGAGTAGAACGACTAGGAACAACACTGGTGGAAGGCGTGCTCGAACACGTCACGCGATGAAGAGGAGTCCCCGCCGTTTCCGCACAACTCTGCGACGAGGTCTGAACAGGACCGGGAGATAAATTAAGGTGGGTCGATGGTGGAGGGAAGATGGGCAAGACCCCTGGCAGATGAGGTTGCTCTCCGCCATAACCGGACGAGAGCGATGGGAAGTAAGCGCGCTCAGGAAGAACCACTATCTGGCGCGGAATTTAGAAAGCGGGCTCCTGAGGGAGCCCGGTATTTTGGAAGTCCGCTCTAATCCCGTGACCGGCCGCGTGCTGGTTTTTTACGATCCGGCAAAAATTAGCGGCAGCGTCGAGACCCTCATCCGGAGTTGCTTACAGAACTTTTTTGAAGGGCGAGTCGTTCACTATCTGCCCGCGGCACCGTCTGCCGCGGGGCCGTCTGCCCCGCACCCGCACGCCCTCGCCCGCGTCATCAAGTCATCCATCCCTGACCGCCGACAAGTTGTCATGCCGCCCCTCCTGTCCGTGGCGGGCCATGGCCTTACCCTGCTCCGGGCCGCCTCGTTCCTGAACATCTTTAACACCGCCCGCGGAAACGGGCCCGGTTTCCTTCGCGCACTCGGCCTCATCAAAATAAGCTCGCAACTGTGGTTCATGCTGGGCGCATCGCTGCTGGTCAGTCTCGCGAACATCATCATCCAGCCTTACCGGAAGCGCGCCTGGAGCCGGTTGGGACAAAGCGTCCAGCACAATCTCCGCATTGACGTAATCAGTCGGGTGGAGACTCAGGACATGGCCTTCATCGACAGCTACGGCACCGGACGGATCGTCAGCCTCGTCACTCAGGATACGGCGAACGTCGGCGAGTTCGTCGAACGCGCGGCCGACGAGCTGATCCAGAAGGTCATGACCGTCGTGGTCGGCGGAATCCTGATGCTGCTCATCTCGCCGACCCTCGTTCTAATCGGCAGCCTGAGCCTGCCCTTCATTCTACTGATCTCTCGTTATTACAAACCGCGCATCGCCGAGAATTACGCCCGACTGGGGACGGTCAACAGCAACTTCAACCAGATGCTCGAAAACAATCTGGGCGGCATCGCCGAGGTCAAGAGTTTTACGGCGGAGAAACGAGAGATAGCGCAACTGAAAGCGTGCGACGCGCGCATCGCCCCGCTCGCGCTGGAGACGTCGTCGCAGGCCACGCTCCAGGCGCAACTCACGACGGGCACTTCCGGCCTGGGATTCAGTCTGGCCTCCGCACAGGGCGGGCGCATGTCGGTTGCCGGAGACCTCGCGACGGATCAATACTACCGTTCCTCTTTCTGGTTCCCTCGTGTGTTGGAGTCTCTCACGACCATCGAGGACAGCACGAAGCTCTATCACCGAGCCGGCGCTTCGGCGGAACGACTGGCGGAGGTTCTGGACTCCCACCCGCGGATTCAAGACGGCCCGGAGCAACTGCCGGCCGCGGAGACGCGCGGCGAAATCGTTTTTGAAAATATCTCTTTCGGCTACGACCCCGCCGTCAAGGTGCTGGAGAACGTCTCCCTGCGTCTGAAGCCCGGGGAGACTCTGGCTATCGTCGGCCCGACCGGTTCCGGCAAGAGCACCTTACTCAATCTGCTTCTGCGTTTTTACGACGTGGACGAAGGACGAATACTGTTCGACGGCGTGGCCATCCGAGATTTGGGACTCCGAAGTCTGCGGTCGGCGATTAGCATGGTCAGTCAGGACGGGCACCTGTTCGAGGGAACCATCAGGGAGAACGTCCTCTACGGACTGCCGCTGGCTTCGGAGGAGCAGATTACTGAGGCGCTGCGCCTGGCCGGCGCGCTCGATTTGATGGAGTCGTTGCCCGGAGGGCTGGATGCTCCGGTCGGGCCGCGCGGACATCGTCTGTCCGGCGGGGAAAGACAGCGCGTCGCCATTGCCCGGGCGTTGCTCAAAGTCTTAGGCGGGGCCCCCGTGCTCGCGCTGGACGAGGCGACTTCTCACCTCGACAGCATGACGGAGGCGGCCCTTAAAAGATCTCTGCGGGAGATTTCCGCCGGCAAGAGCGTCATCATGATCGCGCACAAGTTGGCGAATATTCGCTCGGCGAACAACATCGTCGTCCTTGAAAGAGGGAGGGTCACGGAGGAGGGCACCCACGAGGAACTGCTGGCCCGGAAAGGTCTCTACGCCTCTCTCTGGCAGATTCAGAATGAAGACCCCTTCGGGGGCGGGCTGGAGTTGACCATCCGCCGTTAACGAACGTCCGAGGCCGGCACCGCGTGACGGGCTATTGTTCCTGCAACCTGACGGCCTCTTCGTAACGCTTTTCCCACGCATAAAAACGGTGTACCGAGCCGAGCACCATCGGCGACATGGCGATTAGCTGGAGCGTGACCCAGTTCAAGAGCGAAGCCGGAAAGGGCAGAGGCCGCACGACATCGACGAACAAGACGGCCCGCTGCTGATCCGTTTCGTTGAACACCTCGTGGGTGAACGTGTCGTCAAACAGCAGAGACTTCCCTTCCTCCCAGTGTCGCGTCTCTTCACCAACACGAATTCGGCAAAGGTGTCGGGCCTCGGGAACGAGCAAGGCCAGATGATAGCGGATCACTCCCTTGCACTTCCCGCGATGAGGAGCGATGTGCTTGCGCGGACCTAAAATGGAAAAGAAGGCCGTCTTCATGCCCGGGATTCGCTTCAGCAGGCGCGCCGTCTCCGGGCAGCGGCGACAGTTGCGCCGCGCTTTGATTCCGAAGGCGTAGAAGAAATAGGTCTTCCACCGGTCATCATCGGAGAGCCCCCGCTGGTCAACCGAGATTTCCTGAAAGTTCGGCAGCTCATCCTTGTACCGGAGGACGGCGTCGAGTTCGCGCCTGATCAGCAGCCAGTTCTCCTCAATCTCTCTCGTCCACGGAAAGTCCTCGGTGTCGAAGACCGCCCGATCACCCACCAGCGAGCGGCGTGCAAAATATCGCCCCGAGGTGACGAGGATCCAACGCAGTGTAGACATCAGGAACGAGCGCATTAAATGTCTCCGCCAAGCCTCTCCGGGTTTCGGACGAGGGGCTGTCGTCTTCCGAGCCGACGAGTCGGTCTGTTCCCGGGCGTCAGGGAATCTATCAACGTGACCCATTTCTTACCGAACTCTTTCGGCTGCAACAGACTTTCCGCGAGCTGACGGCTCGCGGCTGCCATCCGACGCCTCTCGTCGTCGGGAAGTTCGGCAAAGCGCAACAACGCGCCGGCGACTTCGTCCGGCGACGACGGGTCGAACAAGTATCCGTTCCGACCCTCGACCACGAGTCGGGGGTTGTCGCTGATTCTGCTGGCGATGACGGGGAGGCCGCAGGCCATGGCCTCGCAAATGGCGTTCGGGAAACTCTCATAGATCGAGGGCAGACAAGCCACGGTCGCGCTTTGATAAACCGGCAGCAAATTTGAGACGGGCCGGTGAAGTCGGAAGCAGTCTTCCATGCCTCGCCTGCCGATCTCGTCCCGCAGCTCAAGGAAGTGTCCCGAGCGCTCTGTCGCCTCTCCATTACTGAAGAAGTCGTTGCCATACCAATCGACGACGACGCGGAGTGAGGGCGCGGTTCTTCGGAGGATGGCGAGAGCCTCCAACAGCGTCAAAGCGTTCTTCTCGGGGCGGACGCGGGCCGCCACGACCACGCGCAGCGCGGACTCCTCGCCTGTCGCGGACGGCTCTCCGGACGGAGGCGTCCCCGCGGGACGAAAGGAATCGAGGTCGACACAATTCGTGATCACATGGTCGCGACCGGCGAGCCACGGGGCGTGGCCGATGACAAACTCGCGCAGCGAGTTTGAATTAAACACGACCGCGTCGGCCAGTCGGTGCATTTGAAAACGCACCCGATCCTTCCGCCGCACGTCGCCGACGCATCCCGTCCGTTCGGAGACGACGAGGCGAAACTCCGAGTGGGGCAACCTCGCCAATTCGCAGAGCAGGTTCGGCAAATAAAGAAAGCTGATCACGAGCTGAGGCCGAGTCGCCTTAATCGCCCGACGCAGCTCCCAATACCTTTGCCACTTGCCGACCGACTTGATGCTGATGACGGGAATCTCAAGGCGCTCCAGCGTCGGGAGGAAGTGCTCGCGATTGTCGTAGGCAACCAGGTGATAGGTGACTATTTGAACCTTGTAGCCCTGTTCGCAGAGGTACTGCGCCAGGTAGATCATCTGCCGCTGGGCGCCGCCCGAGGTGAGGGCTTCGATCACCAACGTGATTCGGGTCGTCCCGTTCGTCGCCGATCCGAGCATCGTGCTCTCCCCTCAATCACCGCGCGGCCGACACGCGCCGAAACAGTCCGTCCATGAGAGTGAGTCCGGGCGCCCCCTTGCGCGGAACGAGTTCGAGCACGTCGCAGAGCTCGAACCGGTGCCGGGTCATTGCCTGAACGAAATCAAAGAAGGAGTATCCGCCTTCAAACCGCTTGGCGATTGAGACCTCGGCGATGACGAATTCCGTTTCGCGGAGAAACTCGTGCGCCCCCTCGACCACGTCCAGATCAGCCCCTTCGGTATCCACCTTGAGGCCGAAGGGCGGCTCGAACCGGTGCTCGGACTGAAGGGCGTCAAGTGTCGTGACCGGAATTGTTCGCGGTCGCCCGACATCCCCGGTCGTCGTCAGGGCGGTTCGCTCGTGAACCGAACTCCGCCAGAATCTCTTCGGCTCCACGTTCATGGTCGCCGTCCCTTCGGAACGGCCGAGCGCCGTTACAAAACACTGCCCGCGGTAATCCCGCAGAATGGCCCGCAGGTGAGGCTCATGCTCCTCCAGCGGCTCGACCAATACGTGGTAGGCGTCGGGGAAGGCTTTGTAAAGTTCACGCGTTCCCAGGCACGCGCCCACATCCACGACCGTCCGCGGCCGCCAACCGAATTGCCGCAGATAGCCGGAAGTCCATTTCGAGTAGTATCCCCATCGTGTGCAGACGTTGCGGAGCAATCGTTTCCGTATCACTTTGGTTGCCCAAACCGCTGTCGCAAAGAGAGTGGTAAGCCGGCATCGGCGAGGCGCGTGATTGCGAAATAACCACGACCTTTGACCGCCATCTGTTGGAGTGATATTAGTATTTTTTGTTGATTTAGGATAGCCGGGAAGCGAAGCCGGTGGCCTCACCAATTCGGACTCGACGCACTCAATCGCGAACAGCAAGGGTGGCATGACGGACATCGTAGAAATCACCGTTGGTGACTACTCGAAGTTGGCGCACTTCCTCGCCACGTTTCCTTCGGAAACCCGCCCGCCCGGTTATTGGCGCGAGCGTTTTCGTTTGTGGTGGGAGGCCAATCCGTCCTTTTCCGACGACTGGCCGCGCGGAATGGGACTGATCGACGGAGGCGACTTTGTCGGATTTGTCGGCAGTGTTCCGTCAACACTTCAAATCGGCAGTGAGATAGTCAAGGCCGCCAACATCTCCACATGGCGCGTACATCCCGAGCACCGACCGCGCGCTTTGAACCTGATCCGTGAGATGCTCCGCCGTCAGGAAGACCTGATCGTTTTCGCCACCAGACTCGGCAAAATGTCAGACCGGCTGCTTCGGCGCAGGCGAACGGACTGGGGCTACGTCCCCACCCCCACCAACGTTCGTCCCATACTGGCCATCGAAGAGGGCGGAATCCGTGCGGCCGCCCTGAGCGACTTTCTTTCCACGGCGGGATTGGCGGATTCACCCGAGGCGACGCGGCCGCGCCTGCCGGCGGAGCGCGGTAACTCGGAACAAGCGCGCGCCTGCCGGGTTACGAAGCTCTCCGCGGCGGGGGCGGAGTTCGATACTTTGTGGCACCGCACGAAGCAACAGTACGCGGCAACCAATCTACGAACCGCCGAGATGATCAACTGGTACTGTTTCGCCAGCCCGCTCTTCCTGAAATCACTGTGGGCCTGTCACCTCGATGGGAAGCTTGTGGGCTACTTGATAAGCCGCGAGGAACAATGGCGCGAGATGCGGCTCTGCTCGATCCTCGACCTCTGGTTCGACGTTCAAAACGTCTGGGTTCTCGACGCGCTCCTGGGCGTCGTTGTCGAGCACGCGTCGCGTCGAAAGTCCGACCTTGCCATCCTCCCCCCGATGCCGCACGCGGTCGCCCCCGTGGTCGAGCGCCACGGATTTCGCCACTACGTCAAGCTCTACGACTTTAACTATATCCACATCCAGGGGCCGTTCGCCGACCGGTTAACAAAGGAGAGCTGTTTCTTCACGGACGCGCAGGGAGACAACGGGATATGACGGCCGACGGCTCTTTGGCAATCCGCTCTTCGATGAAGCAAGCCCGCCGCCCCAACAGCGAACTCCCGCCCGGAATCATCGCGCTTTGTTATCACGGAATTGAAAAGGTGTTTGTGAAGCCGTGGGTTCAAAGCGTCCACAACCGTCTCTCCGACTTCCGACGTCATATCGCCTTTCTCAAGCGGCACGCCGCGATCATCTCCGTGCCCCAACTGTTCGATCTGCTTTCCCGCAAAGAGCCGATAGACCGCTTCACGGCGGTCATTACTTTCGATGACGGATACAAGAACAACCTGAGACGGGTCGCGCCCCTCCTGCTGTCGGAGGAGATTCCCTTCTCCGTCTTTGCCAGTACGCACCACGTCGAGACCGGGGCGCGATTCCCCACGTTTGTGATCCGGGCTTGCTTCGCCTCCACGCGGAAGCGGTCGTTGGAGTTTCCTTCCCTGCAACTCACTTACAATTTTCGTGCGGAGGCGGAGCGCATTCGTGCCGCAAAAGATTTGAACCAAAGAATCAAGCGGCTCGCACAGGATGGCGTCGAAATGGTCGTTCGGGAGGCAAAGGCAATACTCGGGGCGACCGAATGGGAACGCGTTCTCAACCTTTATTCGTCCGACGAACCGCTGTCATGGGACGAGCTTCGCGACTTGCGGCGCATCGGCGTCACCATCGGCTCGCACGGCCATCGCCACGCCATTCTGCACGCCGAGCAAAGTCGCGCCGTCGTCGAGGCCGAACTGGCGCAGAGTAAGGCTCTTCTTGAGAGACACGTCGGGGACTGTCCTTTCTTCGCCTTCCCCAACGGCGGCGTACGCGATATAACGCCCCACGCCCTGCGGCGGGTTCGGGCGCACGGATACCAGTTGAGCTTCGCCGCGGTTCCGGGGTTGATTCAACCGGGGGCGTCTCCCCACGCGCTGCCGCGCATCTTTCCGGCGGGGCCACTCGACGCGTTTGTAGCGCAGTTGCGGGCCGTCGGAAGTCGAACGGCCGAGTATCAACAGTGGCGGGACAAGCTTGACCGTTGACTCTCCCGGTCACCTCGGCCGTCCCCACGTAACGATCCCCTTCGTGGCGAAGGTGAGCTTGTCTTCCTTGCTGTAAGGCAGCAAGGCCGCTCGCATCTGTTTTTGAAACTCGGCGGCAACCGTGTCGCCCATCGTGTCCGCACAGAATCGCTCCTTCGAGTGGTACGACATGATGTAGTCGTCAACGGATTGCTCGACGCTGACCGGCCCCGCCTCCTCTTCCCCCACCTTCTCGAACAGCCCGCCCGCGATAATTTCGTCGATCAGGTTGTACGACTGAAAGCTGCGTATCGTCGAGTATTCGTACAGGACGCGGCGCTCGGCGTTTCGCCACGGCAGGTCGCGAAACACGCGCACGATGGCCAGGAAGCCGTCCGGGCGCAGGCAGGACTTGAAGAGCGGGAAGACGACGTCAAAATCCATCCAATGCAAGCTGGTTCCGCAGACGATCAGCGAGTAGGGGGGAGCCAGCGTCACGTCTTCAACCCGCCCGGCCATCCAGCGCAGGCGGGGATGTCTGCCGTTCGGCGCGTCCTGTCCGACCCGGATCATCTCAAGCGACGGGTCTACCGCGTCGACACGCTCGACGTGTTCCACAAGGTGCAGGGCGAGCGTGCCCGGGCCGCAGCCGGCGTCGAGAATCGTTCTTTCGCCTTCGGGCAGCAGACCTAAGAGCAGGTCAAAAGTCGCTGCCGGATAGGGGGCCCGATGCTTGTAAGCCTCGACCATGCTGCGGCGCTTGAACCGCTCGGCGAAGGCGGGATCCAAATGTTCCGGTTTACCGGTCACGACTCGGCTCCTTGGAGTTGCGGGCGAGTGTGCGTTCTGGATTGACGAAAGTAATCGCGTATCGCTTCGACGATGCGCTCCTTCTCAAACTCGCGGATGGAAGCGTAACTCGGAAGGCGCAGCAGGTGCCGGTCGGCGGCTTGAGCGTTCGGGCACTCGCGACGAAACTCGGCGAACTGCTCCAGCCGCGAGCAGTCGAGAAACTCGTGCGAACTGCTCCCGACGCGCCGTCTTTCCAGGTAGGCGGATAGCCCTTCGGCATCCGGGACGAAGATTCCGAAATAAGCGCCGTTGTAATAGCCGTGCTTATCTTCCGACAACAGGCCGACCTCTTCGACTCCAGACAGCGCCGCCTTCACCGAATGAACAATCGACCGCCGCCGTTCGATCTCGCCGCGAATACGCTGCAATTGCAACACCATCATCCGTTTCATAAAGGGCTTGAACGGCGCGCGGCGATTCGCCGAAAAACGGTACGCCGGATTGTTGCGGGCCGGCGCCAGCGTGTTGAGAAGCCCGCCGCTGCCGCAGAAGCTCAAAAAGCGTGCGCCCGTCATCACCAGCGGAACTATGAACCCGCCGAGCCGCGGCTCCATCACGAACGCACTCAAGACCCGCGCGGCCGTGTCCCCGGTAGACTCCAACGGATTGACTCGGTGCTCGGGCAAGGGGGGCGGCTCTGTGTGCTTCGGCAAGTTCAGCATGCCGCCGCCAAAAGTCGTTAGAAGCTTTTGAATCCCAAAACTGAATAAGGCACCGTCTCCGGCCTGGCCGACCTGCGCCCCCTGATGCCGTGTCCCGACGGCGTGCGCGCAATCTTCAAACAACAGGAGGTCATGCCGGTCACAGATGTCTCGAATGCGAGTCAGGTCGGCGGGGATGCCGAACATGTGGGTCACGAGCACCAGCCTGCTGCGGTCGCTGACCTTGGCAAGCAGATCGTCTGCGCTCATGCAAAGGGTGTCCGGCTCGATGTCGACGAAGACGGGCACCAGCCCCTTCTGAACCAGTAGTTGTACGACGACGTAGAAGTTGTAAGCCGCGACCAGGACTTCATCGCCCGGCCGTAGCTGCTGCATTTCTAGGAAGTACCAGAGTGCGTGACGCCCGGTCGGGGTCGGCACGCGCACTCCCGGCCCTAGAAACTCGCTCCACACGCTTTCGAGGCGCAACTTGTCGTCCGCGGAATACCGGAAGGCCGACGCCAGGTACGGGACGTAATCACGCCCTCTCAGTCCGGGCGCGTGTACGGGAATGCGGCGCGTCAGGTGCGACATTACCATTCCTTGATCCTCAGCCGCCGCGACTGATCCGACTGAAACTTGTTCTTCGGGTCGAAGCGTCTGGCGATGTCCCTCCATTCTTCCAGCCGGTCGTACATCGCCGCGAATTGCCGATCCAGAATACAAGAGTCTTTCGCCAAATAAACTCGGCCCCGCCGTTCGAGAATCAGGTCGGTGAAGTAGACCAGGAACCGCCTGTTCTCTTCGTTGTTATGAATCTGGAAATTCATTCCGTAGCCGGGCGAGACGAAAGACAGAAGGCCCTCCTGCGGCTGATCCGAATACTTCTTGATGACGGAGAAGAACATCGGAATCTTCCTCTTGCGGCATTCCGCGATGAGGGCGGCCACGGTCGCCGGGAAATGTGCCGCGCTCGTCGAAAAGTGGTACTCGATCATGCCGCGCTGGCCGAAGAGGCGATTCCAGGACTTGATCCGCTCATGCACGCCGATGTAGTTCAACGAAAAGACGTGCATGTGCGCCGGGTACTTTCCGATCATGAGCCGCTCGATTGACTTAACCAGCCGAATCGACCAGCCGTTGAAGGCGCGCACTCTCGGGAGTGTAAGTTGTATGGCGCGCCCCCAGCGGGCAAACCGCCGCCCGGGCGCGTCAGTGGCGTAGAAGTACAGCCCGTGAGAGCGAGGATCGGTGCAATTCGACCAACTGAGGAACTCATAATCCGGCTGAGGTTGGCCGAACGCCCCGCTCATGGAAGGCATGTCCGCCACGCGCGCGACCTGCACCAACACGGTGCTGTTGAAGTAGGGTCGCAGCCGCAAGCGGACGGCCCTGATTAATCCGGTCAGCCCCATCCCGCCGATTGTTGCGGCAAACAGTTCGGGCTCGTTCGTGCGGGAGCATTCGATCTCACGGTCATCCGCGGTCTGCAGGATGATGGACTCGACGTGCCGTCCGAACGCGCCTTCCACGGCCACGTTCTTACCGTGAATGTCACACGCAACCGCCCCGCCGACGGTCGCCCATTGCGTCCCCCCATAGACCGGGAACGAGTACCCCTGCGCGTGGAGGTGCAGGTGCAAGATGCCCATCGGCACACCCGCGCCGCAGAGGATGATGTTGTTAGCCTTATCGATCTCGGAGATGGTTGTGAGTTGGCGCGTGCCTAAGGTGACCCCGTCGGAAAGATAGGCGCAGTCGCCGAAGCTATTGCCGGCCCCGCGCGGGATGAGGCTGTCGGGAATCCGGCGCAGACGGTTCAGGCCGCGCACTTCGTAATCGGCCCGCCGCGTATTCGTCGGAAGAACGTTCGACCAACTCGCGATCCGACAGCTCTTCAGTTGAAGATCAAGTGAGGACGATTGGCTGGCGAACGCGAACTCGGATTGGTTATCGTCCACTTCATGCATCAAACGAATACCCCTGGAGAAAATCGAAACGACTCATCCGTTTTTGGACATCGTCAATCAGCGCCGGCGTCCACGGTTGACGATGGCGGCTGAGATTTGGACTCGTGCGAACGATGCTCGAACACGCTTTGGTGAACTCCGCGCTTTCCGCCAGGCCGAGAAAGGAGGTGACGCGCCGCAGGCCCGAGTCGAACTCCGAGATAAAGCGCTCGTGTCTGACATCGAGCACGCGCGAACCGGGAGTTCGTTTCTTGATCTCCGAAACGTACTCGCATAACTCAAAGTACCGTTCCACATTGTAGGGCAGGCCGGTGCGACTTCGTTCCGCCCACGTACTGATGTTGTCAAAGGGATTCCTGATGACATGAACGAAAGCCACGCGGGCCCGTTCGAGCTTTAAAAGTCGATTCAAAAAGTCATGATCCCGCCCCAGGAGGTGCGTCGTTGCTCTGGCCTCCTGGTCGCCGATCACTTTCAACGTCTCGCAGTCCCCCTGCCAACGGCCCGGGATGGGGTAGGCATACCCGGTCAACTCGCGGCCCGACTTGGCGAACCGCCGCGAGTTTTTGAGCATTAAATAGAACACGTCATTCTCAGCGTAACCGGCTTTCCAATACTTGACCGCATCCGCGCGATGGCTGACGACGGCGTTCGGGTGAGCATCGACCACGGAACCGACCAAGCTGTGTCCGCTTCTCGGGTATCCAATGAACAGGCAGACGGTTTCGACGGACTTGAACTGGTCGGCGTGCTTTCTCCGTTGAAAAAAACGCGTGGCCCGGTCGAGACGCGTCATCGCGGCGAGTTTGAGCCATAACTGGACATCGTTATTTAGCATTCCGTCCCCCTTGCTGTGACTTGTTCCGCCCGAGGCTCACCGAACTCGACCCGCGCGGGGAGGCCGTCCCGGTCCGTCGGCCGGGACGGCTCTGCCGACCACTGATGCCAGAGCGGCGCGCAACTGAAGCGGGCGGCACCTTCAATGAAGACGGCCATGAAGAACGCGTGCAAAGGCGGCGAAGCGACCCCCGCGAGAGCCAGCACCAAAGCAACGAACCAGTGGTGCAAGTAACCGTAGTACCCGAACGGCTTTAAACGGTAAGTGATCAGCCACATCCCGGCCGCGAGCACGACGACGGCCAAGCATAGATACCGCCAGGCGTCGGCGGGCATCAGTCTCGACATCAGGTAGGCCAGACCGGCGAGGCGTGCGATCATCCAAACTCGTGTGCCCGTGCCGCCGTTCCGCCAGTTCTTTAAGTTGGTCGAGCGGTTGAGAAAGGCGGGCAGCTTCTCCACATAGGAGATGTGAAGTCCGCACAGGAACGGAATAATCAGGGACGCGGCGCGCCTTGAGGCGGACGGCTCCTCCCAAACGATTGAGGAATGATGGATCTCCATCACAAAGGCGACAAACCCGACGCCCTGCACAATCCAGAAGTCACGGAAGCCGCCGTGTCTGCCTCGGATTCCGATTCTCCTGCGCCTCGACGTTACTTTCGAGACGTAACTGAAGGCCAGGGCGAGGAGCAAAAACCAGATTGCGCCGCGGGCCACGGGTTGCGCCCATCTGCCGGAGCCGAGTGTCTGCAAGTAGGGGGCGAACCAGAAAACAGCTATCAGCAAGGCCAGATAGGTCGGCATTCGGACATAGTCGGGCCGCCAGTCTGAGCGGCCGACGTTGTCGTAGTTCGGTCCCGGCGGGAAAGACGTGTGGTTGCACCACCAGTAGTCCGCGAAGCTGACGAGAATGCCGGACCTCCTGAGTCGATTCACACAGAAGTCTCCGTTGGCAACATAAGGTGCTCGGCTCATCCTTCGTTCCTGGTCGCTTGCCGATGTGGGCGGTGATAACTGCCGGCTTGGCGTTGGCGGGTCTCCCCTAAGACTGAGGATAACGAAGGGCCGGGAGTCGTCCAACCGCCGAAGCCGCGCTTCTATCACACCTTGAGACCGGTTGCAAGAAATTTGGGTAGCGAGCCGCACCAGACGGTTCCGTTGCGAAAATTATTTCAGGGTGCATTAAGGCCGTGGTCAGTTCTGCACTACGCGGCAATCACGAACAGGTTTTCGACGAACTTCGCCTGTCACGGCGCAAGCCCGCGCCATCGCTACGAAGTCTCTCGACCCGCCGCGCATGAGGGCACGCCTTCGTAGCTACCGCCGCAGTCCGTCGTCCGATCAGAAAGCCAAAGCCGAGGCCGCGATCAATTCATCTATCCGGGCATTCGCGCCCATGAGGTCAGTTCCGCACTCTCCTTATGGAGAGGCCGGCCGCCCAAGCTACGCGGCGGAGGACGCGGCGCGCGAACTCGACGGCGTCGTCTTCGCCGTGTGGCGGCGGCGCGGGTCGCGGCGGTGGGACGAGCCGTGGCGGGCGTATTACAAGCGGTTGATGCACAAGCGCATCGAGGCGGCGTTTAACCGGCTCACAGCCATGTTCCCGCGCCACATTGATGCGGTAAGCTTCCGGGGCTTCCTGCTCAAGGTCTCGTTCTTCGTCATCGCCTTCGCTCCGGACAAGGCATTCATCTAGCAACTTGGATTAATTAATGTCATCGTTCCTCAGCCACAGTTTAGTCGCTTACTCGCTCTTCTCGCTTGAACAGTTGAAGTCGCCTTCCCCACTCCGGAGAGCGATGTGGCTCGGGTGGCTGTTGGTGCTCGCCTCCGCGCCCGACATCGATTACCTCGTCCCCGCGCTCGGCTCGCCCGCCCGTCAAGGGAGCAGAATCACGCACTCCATCGCCTTCAGCCTGCTCCTGCCGCTGTTCACCGTCGGCGTGATTTACTTCGTGAAGGGTCTGAAAAGACGACGCAGGTTATTGAGCGTTTGCGCCGTGCTGGCCGGATTGTCGCACTTAGTCCTGGATTTTCTGGTCGGCGTGACACCCTTACCGCTGCTCTGGCCGCTCGACTCGGCGGCCTTCTCTTCCCCGGTCGGCGTCTTGCCGAGCGCGGGCCGGATACGATTATCGAACTACTATTTATACCGCAACGTGCTCATCGAGGTGGGCGTGTTAGCGCCGGTCTGTTACGTCGCGAGGGCGTTATACCTCGGCGAGAGTGGCACCCGGGACAGAGTAAGGATGTTAATATCGCTGCTCGTCGCGGGATGTTTTGTGGCGTGGTCGATTAGTTTGAGCAGGTGAAAAGTAGCGTGACGTGGCGAAAGAGAACTAAGCGGACTCTGCTCCTCACGGCCTTGTCAATCGTGCTGGCTTTTGCACTGGCGGCGACGTTGATCGTGGCCGACGGGCTGACCGATGACATCAACGCGGCCGACGTGGCTATCGTCCCGGGCAACACCGTCGAAAAAGACGGACGCCCTTCGGCGAGGCTCAGCGCACGGCTCGACCAAACCGTTGCCCTTTACCGGCAGGGGCTGTTCCACGACGTTATCGTCAGCGGCGGGGTGGGCAGCGAAGGGTTCGACGAGGCGGAAGTGATGAAGCGGTATCTGGTCGAGAAAGGGGTGCCGGAGCGCAGCATCCACGTCGACGGCGGGGGGGCCACGTCACGCCTGACGGCGGTGAATGCGTCCCGAATGATGAGAAAGAATGGGTGGCGGAGCGCGATGGTCGTCACTCAATATTTCCACGTCCCGCGGATGAGGCTGGCGCTGAAGCGTTCGGGAGTCGCGCCGGTGTTCTCCGCGCACGCGCGATACTTCGAGCTGAGGGACGTATATTCAATCGCGAGGGAGGTGGTCGGTTACGGAGCCTACCTTCTTCGCGCCGACTACTGAGCCCGCTGTTAGTTTGACGCAGCGCCGCAGCCAACAACTCATTCAGCCGACGCCCCTTCAATAAATATCTCGTGACGGGCGTTATGCGCCTTCATTTTGTGGAGACGGCATGAAAATCTATCAATCATGGCTCGGCGCCGCCTTAGCGTTGCTCTACACGGCCGTCGCGGTCTACGTCGTGCAGGACGAGTTGAGGAACACCGGCGGCGGCTGGATCAACCTGCGGGGGATGGGCACGACGCTTGTCACCGCGCCGTCGCAGTTGACGTTCGGGCTGGTGCTGGAGTGGCTCGGCGTGCCGCGGGTTGATTACTCGGAGCCGGGGTTGGGCAGCTACAGCCAGCTAGTATTACATGTGGCGGTCAGTGCGGCGGCCGTCTACCTGCTGGGGTACAGCATCGAGTGGGCGACGCGCCGCTGGCTCCTGCCTCGGGCAGTGAGTTAGGCGTCGGGCGGCGAAATCTACTTAATTGTTATAGACAATGATAGAGGCGGAAGGGTACACAACTGATGAGTTTGTGTACCCAAGAACAATGTACACTTGAAAATTATCCATCATATGGTGGTCGAAATGTAATCCTATATGTTTCACGCGTCGGGTTGATCTATGACCTTACTTTGCAGTCGGGGGAAATTATAGAAGGTAGACGGGACTGGATGGAGGCGGTCGAGGGAATGTGACCCCGAGGGAGGGCTTCTGGCAGGGGCGTCCTAAGTCCAGGGCTCTACGTTCAAACGATATTTCGCTTTCTCACGGTTTTCAAAGTCGTAAGCTTCAACCAGCACGAGCCAGCCGTTTTTCTTCAACCTCCGCAGATTGTCCCTGACCCTCCTTTCGAGCATCCCCGTGGCCTCGACCAGTTCCGAGACCACGAACGAGCACTCTGCCCTGCCGGCCGCGTGACTCATCAGGTAAAGCTCCCGGTACAGAGCGAACTCTCCTACGTTGAGCCTGTATTTCGCTTTGATGCCAAGTATTGCCTCTTCGGCGTTGGCCGGACTGGCGGCACTTCCCTCCCCTTCCGGTTTAACGCGTGGGGCGGCGGCGGCCGGCTGGACGGCTTTCGTAGCCCTGACCTTTCCGGCGGCGCCGGCATCAGGCGCCACGGCACTGACATCCGCCTGCGGGGCCGGTACGGCCGTCTCGACCGGCGGGGGCGTGACCACTCTGGATGCCGAGGACTCATCCCGGATGACGGGCGCTGCGGGCGCGGGAATCTTCGGCTCGACCGCGTCGGCGTTTTCGCGCAGGAGCGTGCGGACAGGGTGTTCCCCGATTACCGGGCGCGGCGTCGGGGGCGGCGCCAGCGCCTTTTTCCCGGCGATCCGCTGGAGAAATTTGTTGCTGCTCTGATCCTTAGCTTTTGGCTTGCCGCCGCTCAAGATTTTTCACCCCCGGCCAGCAGGCGCAACGAGCTTTCACGGTTGAGGGCCAAGCCGAGCCGCTCCAGGATTTCGTCGGTCAGGTCGGCGTAATTCTGGGCCGCGCGCGACCCCGGCGCGAACAATTGAATGGGCTCGTGGCGGATCGGACAGTCTTCGAGCTTCGCAGTCCGGTGGATGATCGTGTTGAAAATCTTATCGGGGAGCATGTCCCTCAGCCACAGGTAGCTCTGACCGGCGACGTTGGTGCGCTGATCCAGCATCGTGCAGACGGTTCCTAACAGGCTCAGGTGCTCGTTCGTATCTTTAGTCTCTTCAATGACTTTGAGCAGCTCCGAGACCGCACCCACCGCCCAGGCGGAGGCCTGCACGGGAATAATCACATGACTGGAGGCGGTCAACGACGCGGAGAGCAGCAGCCCGAGGTTCGGCGCGGTGTCGATGATGCAAAAGTCGTAGATGTGTGAAACCTCGTCCCTCAGCGTCTTGCGCAACCGGCCGACGCTGGAGGCGCCGCCGCGGTCGTAAGTTGCTAAGTTGAGGGTCGCCGGAAGCAGATCAAGCTCCGGAATCTGCGTGGTGACGATGACGGATTCGAGCTTGGCCGGCGCGTCCTTCGGACAGATGACGTCGGCCAGCGAAATCTGGATGTCGGCAGGGTCCAGGAAGACGGAGGTCGCGTTGGCCTGCGGGTCCGCGTCGACGAGGAGCGTCCGGTAACCCCTCATCCCCAACTCGGCGGCCGTCATGCTGGCGGTCGTGCTCTTGCCCACGCCGCCTTTCTGATTCGCGATTGTGATCGTGATCATCATTCAACCCCGGAATGCGGGACTTTCGCGTCCCGCAGCTCATGCCGGCGCTAGACCTCACGCGGCCGCACTGCTCAGTTCCCTTCCCTCATTCTCGGCGTCGCCGACCGGCGATTCGAGCTGCCTCTTTAGCCGATCCAGGTCGGATATTTTTATTAACTTCTGGCGTTCATCATTCAAATCCTTGTGGGCCTGGAGGAGCCCCAGTTTGATGAACCTTGTGATTTTGTAGTGAGAAACGCCCAGATATTTAGCCGCGCCGGCGACCCCTAGAGCCTTCGGAGTTGAACCGTTCTTCTCAGACATGACCCCTGCCTCTGTGCCGCGTGAATTAAGATTAATTCGGACGAACCGAGATATTTCGTGACGAATTAAGG
>JBEVKV010000232.1:0-28416 GCA_040509515.1 Pyrinomonadaceae bacterium
CTCGTTGATCAGTTTACGGGAAAACTCTCATTATCACTGCACCTCTTTTCGGGGAGGAGGTCAAACCGTGTAAAACGCGCAAAGCGTAGTCCGCAACTTTATTACGCAGTACGCATCTTTATTACACAGTTCGCAACTTTATTACGCTGTCACAAAACAACCTGTAAGGGTCAGAACAACTCGAATTTGATGGTGAGGTATTTCTTGGGGTTCTGGCGGAAGTCGTAGATGAGTTTGACGGATTCGGCCGAGAGCTGGTTGACGTTGTTGTAGAGCTGGTCGTCGGTGAGGAGTTTGCCGGCGGTGCCCTCGCCGCGTTGGACGCCGGCGACGACGTTGTCGATGCGCTCGGCGGCGGTGTTGAAGCGGGCGATGGCGGCGCGGGCGTCGTTGTAGATGGCCTCGTCGGTGAGGAGCTTGCCGGCGGTGCCGCGCCCGGCGCGCAGGTCGTTGACGATGAGGTCGATGTTGTCCACCGAGCGGTTGAGCCGGGCGATGGCCCCGCGCGCCTCGTTGTAGACGGCGTCGTCGGTGAGGAGCTTGCCGGCGGTGCCGCGCCCGGCGCGCAGGTCGTCGGCGATGACCTGGAGCGACTGGCTGACGGCCGAGAGGTTGTTGTAGAGCGCGGGGTCGTTGATGAACTGGCCGGCCGAGCCGCGGCCGGACTGTATCTGCCGGACGAGCTCGTTCACGTCGCGGACGGTCGAGTTGAGGTTGTTGTAGAACGCCTCGTCGTTGACGAAGCGTCCGATGGTGCCCTGGCCCTGGTTGACCTTGCCGGAGATTTCCGTGAACTGCTTCGAGAGGGCGTTGAGCTGATCCATCAACTGCGTGCCGGAGGTGGTGAGCGCCTGCACGGTGCCGCTCTCGTCCCCGGTCTTGATCATGTCGCCGTCCTTGACCGGGAGCCCGAGGTCGGTGCCGGGCGTGACGTTGATGACCTTCTCCGCGCCGAGGATGCTGGGCGAGGAGAGGAGTGCGCGCGAGTTGTCGCGGATGAGGTCGGTGGCGGGCCGGCCGTCGATCACGTTGTCGATGGAGAAGGACGCCTCGACCTTTTCGCTCGGGTTCTCGGAGGGCGGGAGCAGGCGCACGTCGTCCACCTTGCCGATGCGGACGCCGGCGAGCCGCACCTCCGAGCCGCGGCGCAGCCCGTCGCCGCTTGAGAAGCGCGCCCTGAGGCGGAGCTTCTTCGAGAAGGGGGAGATGTCGCCCGACGCGTTGAGGATCAGGAAGATGAGGACGCCGATGGCCACGACGACCAGAAGGCCGACGCGCACCTCGCGGATGCCGACTCGCTTCTTGGCTGGAGGCATATTTCGTCAGCGACGAGTGGCGGGTGATAAGTGATGAGAGACAGCGGCGGGCCTTGTCTTCTCTTATCACTTATCGCTCATCACTCATCACCTCTCCTTTCAGTGTCCGCGGATGAACCGCTGGATGTAGGCGTCCTCGTTGCGGTGGAGAGACTCGTCCGTGCCCTCGAAGATGATCTTGCCGCCGCGCAGCATCAGCACCTTCGTGTTGGTCAGGCAGAGGCGCTGCCCCTCCTCCTCGAAGATGATCTCGCCGTCGTCGTTAACGACCGCGTACTCGCTCGTGATGTACTTGACGTTGTTCATCTCGTGCGTGACGAAGATGGAGGAGACGTCTTCGAGGTCGCGGAGCTTGATGGCCAGCTCGCAGATGGTGCGCGCCGTCGGCGGGTCGAGTCCCGCCGTCGGCTCGTCGAACAGCACGATCTTCGGGCCGCCGACGAGCGCGCGCGCGATGCCGACGCGCCGGCGCATGCCGCCCGAAAGCTCTATCGGCATCTTGTCGATGGCCTCTTCGAGGTTGACGAAGCGGAGCATCCGCCTGACCTCCTGCTCGACCTCGTCCTCGTCCACGCCCTGCTCGTGCAGCCGGTAGGCGACGTTGTCGTAGACCGAGAGCGAGTCGAAGAGCGCGCCCTCCTGAAAGACCATCCCGATCTTCTTGCGCACGGACATCATCTGCGCCTCTGTGTAGTCGGTGATGTCCTCGCCGTCGACGAGTACGCGCCCCTCGTCCGGCTTCAGGAGCCCGAGGATGAGCTTGATGGTGGTCGACTTGCCGCCGCCCGAGCCGCCGAGGATGATCTTGGTCTCGCCCTTGCGCACCTTGAAGCTGAGGCGGTCGAGGATGACGTGGTCGTCGAACGCCAGCGTCACGTCGCGGAACTCGATGGCGGGCGTGATACGCTCGCGGTCGTCCACCTCCTGAAAGGTGGACTCGGCGGCGGCCTCGCTGATGCCGCCGCGCGCCTCGCCGGCCGGGTCCCGCTCCGTCACTTCCAAGTCCGCTGAACTCATAAAACCTCGGCCCGCTAACCCGTCGGCAGCCCCCAGATGAGCTGGAGCCCCCGCGTCAGGAAGTAGTCGGCGACGATGATCAGGATGGAGGTCGCGACGACGGCCGAGGTCGTCGAGCGCCCGACGCCGACCGTCCCGCCCTCCGTGTTCAAGCCCTTGTGGCAGGCGACCGTCCCGATGATGAGCGCGAAGGCCAGCGTCTTGACGAAGCCGCCGACGATGTCGTCGGTCGAGAGCCCATCCCAGACGGCCGCCATGAAGGAGCTTGAGTTGATGCCGAAGAACTGCGTCGAGACGACCCACCCGCCGCCGATGCCGACCGAGTCGGCGATGAGCGTCAGCAGCGGGAGCGTGACGAGCAGCGCCACCAGCCTCGGCGCGACCAGCTTGCGCACCGGGTCCGTGCCGAGCGCGCGCATGGCGTCGATCTGCTGCGAGACGACCATCGAGCCCAGCTCGGCGGCGATGGCCGAGGCGACGCGCCCCGCCACCATCAGCCCCGACAAGACCGGCCCCAACTCGCGCACCAGCGCCGTCGCCACCAGCCTGCCGGTCTGATCCTGCGCGCCGTAGTATTTTAGCGTGGGATAGGTTTGCAGCGCGAGCACGCCGCCGGTGAAGAAACCCGTCAGCAGGATGATGGTCAGAGAGCCGACGCCGATGATGTCCATCTGCGCGACCATCTCGTTGACGTAGGCGGGGCGGCGGAAGAGCCGGCCCGCGGCGCGCGCCGCGAGCAGGGTGGTCTCCTGAACCTCAAGCAGGGCGCGCAGGGCGAAATTCATGCGAGCTAAAGGGAGCCGGGTTTCCTTCGCGCGTGAGATGTGCCGACCGCCGCACCGAAGCCTTCCCACTGGGGACGCGGAGGCTTCGGGCGAACCAACCGGAAACTCTTTGCGGTCTGACAGAAACGAGCGGGCTTATGATGTGGGGAAAGAGGCGGGGGCGTCAAGTAGGAAGTAGACAGAAGTCAGTAGACAGAAGTCAGTAGTCGGTGGTCAGTAGTAGAAAAACCTTTACGAAGCGGGCGGCCGGCCTGTCAGCGTCAACGTTTATGAAGCGGAGCCTGCTGTCTACCGTCTACTGACTTCTGTCTACTTCTTCAAGTCCGGCGCGGGTTCGGCGGGCGCGTCCTGCGGGTCGGGGCCGGCGCGTCGTCTTTGCAGGAGCTGGCGCTGCTGCGCCTGACGGCGGAGTTCGCGGAAGGTCTGGAGCTGTTCGGCGGTGAGCACGCGGCGCACCTTCAACTCGGTCGCGGCGCGCAGGCGGACGAGCGCGGCCTGCGCGGTCGCGAGTTCACCCGCGCGCTGCTCGACGAGCGAGTCTTCGGCGGCGTCCGAGTAGATGGCCTCGTCGAGCGCGCGCCGCGCGAGGCGCACGCGCCGCACAAGCTCGCGCGTCTCGGGCTCGCGCTGGCGGCGAATCTCGCGCAACTGTATGCGCTGCGCGCGCGACAGGTTGAGACGCCGCATCAGGTTGCCCGCGCGCGGTCGCGCCGCCCGACGCGCGCCGGGCTCTGTCCGCGACTGTCCCTGCTCCGGCTGCTGCTGCGCCGCGACCTGCGCGCGCGCCGAAGGGCAGAGCGTCAGCAGCGCGAGCGCGAGGCCGAAGGCGGCCCCCGTGAGACTTTTAATCGGTGTGAAGTGTTTCAAGCTGGCCCTCTTCAAAAGTCTCGAACAGGCTCAGTAGCTCCCGCCAAGCAGATCAGAGAGCCGGGGCAGGTTGTCGTCCGCGAGGAGCGGCTCGTCGCGGCGCGTGCCGGGGCGCGCGGCGCGTTTGCGCTGTTGGTCGCGTCGGGCGTCGGGGGCCGTCTGCTTCTTAACAGGAGCGTCGGAGGCGTTGACGAGCTGCGGCGTCGTCGTCTGCTTCCTGAACTGCGCCTCGGCCTCCGCGACTCTTTGGGCGACGATGGCTTCGACCTGCTCCTCCGTGTAGCCCCCCTGTGCGGGCGGCGCGGGAACCTGCTCCCTGACGACTCGCTCAGAGACGCCGGTGCGGAAGGCGAGGCCGTCCGCGTCCCATCTGACTTCCGCGCGCGCGAGCGTCAGAGCCGTCAGCGCGCAGACGGCGAGCGCCGCCGCGAACGCGCCCGCGCGGAGCCACACCGGCGCGAGCGAGAAGAACTCGCGCCACGCGGCCGACGCCGAGCGCCCGCGCTCCGTCGCGCGCGTTTGGACGACGGCCGGCCTCAAAGCCTCGCCCAAGTCGAGCGAGGGAACCGACCCGAGTGCCTCCGCGCGCCACGCGCCGAACGACTCGCGCACGCCGCCGAGCGCCGCAAGCTCTTCGCGACAGACGGCGCAGGTTTCGAGGTGACGGCGGAAGTATTTCGACTCTTCGCGTGTCGCCTCGCCGTAGAGGTACGTGACGAACTCTTCGGCGCGCTCGCAGCCGCGGGGCGTCGCCGCCGCGCCCTGCGCGAAGTCGGCCGCGTTCCTGTTCTCGTTCATTTCGGGGCCCCCTCCAACTCAAACCTTTCGAGCCGCATGCGCAACTGCCTGAGCGCCGTGTAGAGCCGGCTCTTGACCGTGCTCAAAGGAATCCGGAGCGCTTCGGCGATCTCCTGAAACGTCAACTCCTCAAACTCCTTCATCAAAACTACCTCGCGCAACTCCTGCGGCAGCGACACGACCGCGCGCCTGACCGCCTCCGCGCGCTGCTTCGACTCGGTGGCGACGGCGGGCGACTCGACGGCCGCGGCCTTGAGCAGACCCTCGACGGCCGCCCCCGTCTCGTCTTCCAAAGCCGTCTCGGGGCGGACGCGCGCGCGGCGCTGGCGCGAGATGCACTGGTTGACCGCGATGCGGTGCAGCCACGAAGAGACTTTGGCCTCGCCGCGAAAGCCCTGCAGGTTGCGGTAGGCCGCGATGAAAGTCTCCTGCGAGGCGTCGCGCGCGTCCTCGGGGCTGCCGAGGATGCCGTAGGCCAGCGCGAAAATCTTGCGCTCCCAACGGCGCACGACCTCCCCGAAGGCGTCGCCGTCCCCCGCGAGCGCGCGTTCCACCAACTGCTCGTCAGTCGTCAAAGTCACCCCAACAATCAGAACGAGCCTCGCATTCCGAGCGGCCGGCCAGAGCGCGCGCTCGAAAAGTTTGACGCCCGAATGTGTCCGAAAGTCTGTGAAAATTGAAGAGGCGGCGTCGGGTTGGTCTGAGTTTAACTCAGACCAACTATTGACAACAAAAGCCGCGGGTTCGTACTATAACTTGAGCCCGCCGCCCTTGCGGCCCTCGCGGCCCCGGCCGCGGCTCGGAAACTACAAACGTCGTCGGCCCGCCTGATTTTAACCTTTCGGCCAAAGTTTACGCCTCTGATGCTGGAAAAACTTCCGCGCGTGCGTCTGCTCTACATCGTCCTCGGGACGCTGCTCGTCGTCGGGCTCTGCCCGCTGGGGATGGCGGGCTGGATGCTTTCGGGGCGCAGCGCGACCGAGCTGCGCCAGATCGAGGGGCGCTATCAGGCGCAGCTCGTGCAGGACAAGGCGCGGCAGATCGAGCTTTACGGCCAGCGTTACCGCGACGTTGTGACGGGGCTGGCGCGCGCCTTCGAGCTGACGGGCGGCGTCGGCGTGCTCGGCCTGACGGGGAGCGACGAGCGGCTTCAGAAGATGGTCGAGGGCGACCGCAACCTCGACGCGCTGGCCATCATGCCCGTGACGGGCGCGCCGCACATCGCCTACAAGCCCGACGCCGTCACGCGCGACGAGGTCAACGCGCGCCTCAACATCGCGCTCTCGGACATGGCCGAGCCGGGCGTGCGCATACGCGGCCCGCACGTCATACGCTCAAGTCAGGAGATGGCCCTGACCATCGCCGCGCCCGTGATGGGCGGCGAGGCGGGCGGCGAGGTCATCGCGGCGGTCGTCGCCGTCGTCTCGTTTCAGGAGGTCTTCGCCTCCGTCCAGCAGCCCGTCCCGATGAGCGAGCGCGAGCTGCTTGAGCGCGGGATGCCGGTCATCTTCGTCGTCAACTCCGACGGCCGCGCCGTCGCGCACCCGGACGCGCGCGTCGCCTACGCCGGGCGCTCGATGATGGACTTGAAGGTCGTGCAGGACTGGAGCGCGACCGGAAGACAGGTCAAAGGCGCGCTCGCGCCCTTCAACGCCGAGCGCGACGGCGAAGAGGTCAGGATGCTCGGGGCCTACGCGACCGCGCGGCTCGACGCCGCCGCGCCGCTCGGCGTCATCGCCATTCAGGACGAGCACGCCGCGCTCCAGTCCGTGACCGCGATGCGCCGGCAGACGCTCTACATCTCTTTGCTCGCCGCGACCTTCGCGCTGCTCATCGGCTTCCTCTTCGCGAAGCAGCTCACGCACCCCGTCCGCGAGCTGGCGGCCGGCGCGCACCGCATCGCGGGCGGCGACTTCTCGCAGCGCATCAGCGTTCGCAGCCGCACCGAGCTGGGCGACCTGAGCGAGTCGTTCAACCTGATGACCGACCAGCTCCAAAGCTACATCGAAGACCTGCAGCGCGCCGCCGAGGAGAACCGGCAGCTCTTCATCGGCACCGTCAAGGCGCTGGCCGCCGCCATCGATGGCAAAGACCCTTACACGCGCGGCCACTCGGAGCGGGTCGCGCGCTTCTCGCTCGCCATCGCCGAGCGCCTCGGAATTCCCGACGCCGAGGTCGAGAAGCTGCGCATCAGCGCGCTGCTGCACGACGTTGGCAAGATTGCCATCGAGGACAACATCCTCAAAAAACCCGCCGCGCTCACCGACGAGGAGTACGAGATCATGAAAGGGCACCCGCAAAAAGGGTACAAGATCATGTCTCAGATTCCCGCGATGGGCGACTTCCTGCCCGGCATGTACATGCACCACGAGATGATGGACGGGCGCGGCTACCCGCAGGGCTTAAAGGGCGACCAGATACCGATGCAGGCGCGCATCGTCTCCGTGGCCGACACCTTCGACGCGATGACGACCGACCGCCCGTACCAGAAGGGGATGAGCCTCGAAGACGCGCTCGAACGGATCAAGACCTTCGTCGGCACGCGCTACGACGGCGCGGTCGTGCAGGCGCTGGTCGAGGCGTGTCAGGCCGGGCAGATATCGCCCGGGCGCGTCAAGCTCTCGGCGCGCGCCAAAGAGATGATGGCCGGCACGAGCTACACCAAGCCCGCCGCGCTGGTCACGCGCGACAAAGAACCGGCGACGACCGCCGTCAGCTAGCCCGAATAACAGAACCGCGGGCGTCGGCGAGCGGGTCGGGGTTACTTGAGAAACACTCTTCAAGTAAACCCGACCCGCTCGCCGACGCCCGCGGTTCTGTCGTCTTTGTCGCGCCGCGCGTCTTGCGGTTATAATCAAAACTTTAAATCCGGCGGCGAATTTATAAAGGCACTCGTCTATCACATGGGACTCTTCTGGAAACGCAAAAAAGAGGATCGCTACATCACGCTTGGCCTCAACCAGCCGGCGGCGGAAGCCGCGGCCGAGGAGGCCCCGGCCGAAGCCGTATCAGAAACGCGGCTCGAACCGCCCGCGGTCGCCGACGCCGCGCCGAGCGCGCCCCCGCCGGCCGCCATCCCGCCCGCGCTCGAACCGGTTCCGACCGGCGCACAGCCCACGCCCGAGCCCGCGGCCCAGAGCGGCCTGACCGGCGTACGCAAGCCCGAAGTCGTCGAGAGCCCGCTCCCGACGCGCCCAGAGAATGACCCGACGGCCGCCCCTGTCGCCGGACAGCGCGAGCAGCAGACCTCGCCGCGCGAGCCTCGGCCCGCCGAGGAGCGTCCGCCGCAGCGGCCCGCGCCGGTGCGCGCGTCGTCGGCCTTCGCCTCCTCCTCCATCCTCGGGCTCAACCGCACCGAGGCCGAGCTACAGGCCGAGATAGAGGCTTTAGAGGCGACCTACGCCGCGCGCTTCTCGCGCGCCATCGCCGCCACGCGCGAATCGCTTTCCGAGAAGATCGACAAGGTCTTCGAGAACCGCAAGCAGATAGACGCGCAACTGCTCGACGAGCTTGAGGAGGCGCTCATCGCCGCCGACCTCGGCGTCACGACCACGCTCGAAATTCTCGACAAGGTCAGGCGCGGCATCTCGCGCAAGGAGATCGGCGACATCGACGCGCTCAAGCTGGCGCTCAAGACCGAGCTGCTCGGCATCCTCCAAGCGTCGGCGGCGAAGGGCGTCGCCAGCGAGGAGAGCGTGCCGGAGTCCGTCACGCCTTACGTCATCATGGTCGTCGGCGTCAACGGGGTGGGGAAGACGACGACCATCGGCAAGCTCGCGCAGCGCATCAAGGCCGAGGGCAACGACGTGCTCATCTGCGCCGCCGACACCTTCCGCGCCGCCGCCTCAGACCAGCTCGCCATCTGGGCCGAGCGCACGGGCGTCCCGCTCATCCAGCAGAAGTCGGGCACCGACCCGGCCGCCGTCCTCTTCGACGCGCTCAAGGCCGCGAAGGCGCGCGGCTCCGACGTGCTCATCGTGGACACCGCCGGCCGACTGCACAACAAGTCGAACCTGATGGCCGAGCTTGAGAAGATGAAGCGCGTCGCCGGCCGCGAGGTCGAGGGCGCGCCGCACGAGACGCTGCTCGTCGTCGACGCCGTCACGGGTCAGAACGGCTTAGAGCAGGCGCGGCAGTTTTTGAAGACGGCCGGCGTCACCGGCATCGTCTTAACGAAGCTCGACGGCACGGCCAAAGGCGGCATCGCCGTCGCCATCTCGAAGGAACTCGGGCTGCCGATACGCTACGCCGGCATCGGCGAGCGCGTGGACGACCTCGTCGTCTTCGACCCCGAGCAGTACGTCAACGGCCTCTTTAACTAGTTCAAAGTTTCAAGTTCAGGGTTCAAAGTTATTCGGCTTCGGGCCTCGGGCTTTGACTTCGGACTTGTGCCTGCAGACACCTTCCAACTTTGAACTTTGAACTCGAAACTCTGAACTCGGACGAGCGCATGATGCGGCGCGCGCTCGAACTCGCCGCGCGCGGGGCGGGGCAGGTGAGCCCCGGGCCGCTCGTCGGCTGCGTCGTCGTCGCGCCCGGCGGCGAGGTCGTCGGCGAGGGCTTCTACGTCTACGAGGGCTTGAAGCACGCCGAGACCCTCGCGCTCGAACAGGCCGGCGAGCGCGCGCGCGGCGCGACCGCCTACGTCACGCTTGAGCCGCACGCGCACACGGGGCGGACGCCGCCCTGCACGCGCGCCCTGCTGCGCGCGGGCATCGCGCGCGTCGTCGCGACCGGCGAAGACCCGAACCCGCTCGTCTCGGGCCGCGGCTTCGCCGAGTTGAAAGAGGCGGGAGTCGAGGTCACGACGGGCGTGCTCGCGCGCGAGGCCGCGCGGCAGAACGAGAAGTACAACCACGCCATCCGCAGCGGCCGCCCCTTCGTCCACCTCAAGCTCGCCTGCTCGCTCGACGGCCGCATCGCCACCAGCACCGGCCACGCGCGCTGGATAAGCAGCGCGGAGTCGCGCGCGCGCGTCCACCGTCTGCGACACGAATCGGACGCCATCCTCGTCGGCTCGGGCACGGCGGCCGTGGACGACCCGGTACTCACGGACAGGAGCGGGCTGCCGCGCCACCGGCCGCTGCTGCGCGTCGTGCTCGACGAGCGGCTGCGCCTCGGCCCCGAGTCGCAACTCGCGCGGACGGCGCGCGAGACGCCCGTCCTCGTCTTCACGTCCGAGAGCGCCGAGCGGCAGAGGATCGATGCGCTTGAGCGTTGCGGCGTCGAAGTCTCGAAGAACGCCCACGGCGGGCGCGACCTGACTCGCGTCTTAGATGAGCTGAACCGGCGGCAGGTGCAGGGTCTGCTCGTCGAAGGCGGCGCGGCCGTGGCGGGCGCGTTTCTGCGCGCCGGTCTGGTGGACAAGGCCAGCTTCTTCGTCGCCCCGCTCATCCTCGGCGGCGACGCGCTCGGCGCAATCGGCGGCGCCGGCCCGCTCACCGTGGACGAGGCCGCGCGCCTCGGCGACGTGGAGACGCACAGGCACGGCGACGACGTGGAGATAACAGGGTACCCGAGCCAGTGACATTCCCGCGCGCGAAAAAGAGTCTGGGGCAGAATTTCCTTGTGGACGAGACGCAGGCGCGTCGCGTCGTCGGCGCGGTCGCGCCGCGCGCGGGCGAGACGGTCATAGAAATCGGGCCGGGGCGCGGCGCTCTGACCTCACTGCTGGTCGAGAGCGGGGCGCGGGTCGTCGCCGTCGAGTTCGACCGCGAGCTGGCCGCGCTGCTGCGCGGGCGCTTCGCCGGCCGCGATAACTTCGCGCTCGTCGAGGCCGACGCGCTCGGCGTGGATTTCTGCCGGGCGATTGAGCCGGCGGCGTCCGCGCGCGTCGTCGCCAACCTGCCTTACAACATCTCGACCGCCATCCTCCAGCGCCTCGTCGCGCAGCGGGCCTGCGTCCCCGAGATGATCCTGATGCTTCAGCGCGAGGTCGTCGAGCGCGTCGCCGCGCCGCCCGGCTCGCACGAGCGCGGATACCTGACCGTGCTGGTCGAAGCCTTCTTCGACGCGAAACCGCTCTTCGACGTGCCGCCCGAGGCGTTCCGCCCCGTCCCGAAAGTTTGGAGCACGGTCGCGCGCCTGCGCGTGCACGAAGGGCCGGCCGCCGATTTCGACGAAGGGCTGTTCCACCGCATCGTCGGCACGGGCTTCGCGCAGAAGCGCAAGACCATCCTCAACAACCTGCGCTCCGCGCCCGAAGATTTGCGCGCGCTCGCCGAACTGGCGGGCGGCCCCGAGGCGCTGCTCGGCGACGCCGGCATCGACCCGCGCCGGCGCGCCGAGGCCCTGACGCTCGCCGAGTGGGCGGCGCTGACGAAAACGTTCCAGAACGCGGGGCGGTAGCGGCGGGGTAGGCCGCAAGCGTGTGTTATAATCGCCCTTCGCGCCCCCTTCTTATTAACTTACGGCGGCCGGCGTTCGGACGCCATATCGGAGAAAAGTGTAGCAAGTGAGTAAAGTTCTAGAAGTAATGCCCCTCGGCGGAGTCGGCGAGTTCGGGTGCAACTGCATGGCCGTGCGTCACGGCGATGACATGATTCTTATCGACACCGGCATGGGCTTCCCCGCGGAGACCGCCTACGGCGTGGACGTGGAAGTCCCCGATTTCGATTTTCTCGAAGAGTACCGCGACAACATCATGGCCGTCGTCATCACGCACGGCCACGAGGATCACATCGGCGCGCTCCCCTACGTGCTGAAGAAGTTCAACGTCCCCGTCTACGCCTCGCACTTCACGATGGGGCTCATCGAGTACAAGCTCGAAGAGCACGGCCTGCTCTCGGACGTGCTGCTCCACCGCGTCGAGCCGCGCGACAAGGTGGAGATCGGCGCCTTCGAGGTCGAGTTCATCCGCGTCTCGCACTCGCTCGTGGACTGCTTCGCGCTCGCCATCAACACCCCCGTCGGCACCATCATCCACACCGGCGACTACAAGGTGGACGAGACGCCCGTCATCGGCGAGCCCATCGACCTGCGGACGCTGCGGCGCTACGGGCAGGAGGGCGTCCTCGCCTTAACGTCCGACTCGACGAACGCGACCGTGCCCGGCCGCACGCCCTCGGAGCGCGCCGTCATCCCCGACTTCGAGGAGATTTTCTCCGAGGCCAAGGGGCGCATCTTCGTCGCGACGTTCGCGTCCTCGATTCACCGCCTGCAAATCGTCATCGACGTGGCGCAGCAGTTCGACCGCAAGGTCTGCGTGCTCGGCCGCTCGATGATTAAGAACGTCGAGATCGCGGAGCGGCTCGGCTACCTCGACTTGCACGAGGGGATGCTCGTCTCGCTCCAGCAGGCGAAGAAGCTGCCGAAGGAGGATGTCGTCTACCTCGTCACCGGCTCGCAGGGCGAGGCGCGCGCGGCGCTGGCGCAGCTCGCGGCCGGCTCCTACAAGGGGCTCTCGATTCAGCCGGGCGACACGGTCGTCCTGTCGGCGCGCATCATCCCGGGCAACGAGCGCTCCATCTCCCGCCTCATCGGCGAAATCTACAAGCGCGGCGCGGCCATCATCGACGAGAAGCGGCGGCTCATCCACGTCAGCGGGCACGCCTCGCAGGAGGACATCCGCATCATGACCGAGGCGGTGCGGCCCAAGTTCGTCGTCCCCGTCCACGGCGAGTACCGGATGCTCTACCGCCACAAGGAGTTTCTCAAGAACCACTGCGACTTCCCCGAGGCGAACATCATCCTCATCGAGAACGGCGACGTGCTTGAGCTTCAGGCCGACAGCGCGCGCGTCATCGCCAAGCACGACATCGGCCGCACCTTCATCGACGATTCGGGCTTCGAGGAGATAGACGGCGCGGTCGTCAAGGAGCGCCGCCAGCTCGCCTACGACGGCGTCGTCACGCCGGTCGTGACCATCGACGAGGAGTCGGGCGAGATGGAGGGTGAGCCCGAGGTCGTCGCGCGCGGGGTGCTCGGGATCGACGGCAACGGCGACTCCGCGGCGCTCATCAAGGGCATGCAGCGCGTCGTCAGCGACACCGTGGGCAAGGCCACGCGCGACGAGCGCCGCGACTCGTCCGTCCTCAAGGAGCGCGTCCGGCTCGACCTCAAGCGCTTCATCCAGAAGCAGACCGGCGCGCGCCCCGTCATCGTGCCCGTGGTCGTCCAAATCTAGCCTATGCCTAACGGGGGGGCCGCGGAACTCCTGAGCCGCGCGAGGGTGGAGGTCGCGCCCGAGACGTTCGCGCTCGTGGGCCTGCGCCACGAGGACTGGCGGCGTCTGCTTGAGAACCCCGAGCTGAGCCCGCGCGCCGAGTCGAACTTCTTCCTCCTGCGCGACCCCTTTGAAGTGACGCTGCTCGTCCCCGAAGAGGACTGGCGCGCGATGCGCCACGCGGCGCGCGACGCGCGCGTCGAGACGGGCTTCCGCCTCGTCACGCTCGGCGTCGAACTCGGCTGGGACGTGGTCGGGTTCCTCGCGCACGTCACCGCGATACTGGCCGAGGCGTCCGTCCCCGTCGGCGCGCTCTCCGCCTTCTCGCGCGACCACCTGCTCATCAAACAGGAAGATTTGGCGAAGGCGCTGCGCGTGCTCGGGCGTCACGTCGCCGAACTCTGTTGAGTCCTCGAATGAAATACGATTGGAAGGAAAAAGTCGTCCTCATCACGGGCGCGTCGTCCGGGATAGGGCGCGCGCTGGCCTTAGAGTTGGGGAAGCGCGGGGCGCGGCTCGGCCTGACGGCGCGGCGCGGCGAGGAGCTTTTGAAGGTCGCCGACGAGGTCGGGCGCGCGGGCGGCGAGGCGCTGGCGCTCGCGGCCGACGTGCGTGACCCCGAGGCGATGAAGGCCGCGGCCGCGAGCGTCCGCGAGCGTTGGGGGCGCATCGACGTGCTCGTCGCCAACGCCGGGATGAGCAGCACGACGGCCGGGACGCGGCTCGACGCGGGCGAGGTCGGCGACGTTATCACGATCAACGTCCTCGGCGTCGTCAACAGCGTTGCGGCGGTGCTGCCCTCGATGCTCGAACTGGGGCGCGGCCACCTCGTCGCCATCTCAAGCCTCGCCTCCTACCGCGGGATGCCCAAGTCGGGCGCTTACAGCGCGAGCAAGGCCGCCGTCTCGACCTTCTTCGAGTCGCTCCGCATCGACCTCTCGAAGAGCGGCATCGACGTGACGGTCATCCACCCCGGCTTCATACGCACGCCGATGACCGCGAACCGGAAGAAGAAGCTGCCCTTCCTGCTCGAAGTCGACGACGCCGCGTGCCGCATCATCCGCGCGGTCGAGCGGCGCGCGCGCACCTACGCCTTCCCGTGGCAGCTCGCCTCGCTCGTCCGCGTCATCAGACACATGCCGGGGCGTCTCTACGACCGGCTCGCCTCCAGATCAAACTTCCGCGAGTAGTGCCGAACCGCTTAAGACAATGAACATCCTTCAGGCTATCGTCCTCGGCATAGTCCAGGGGCTCACAGAGTTCATCCCCGTCAGCTCGACCGCGCACCTGATTTTCGCGACGCGGCTGACGGGTCTCTCGCAGACGCTCGCGGCCGAGCAGCAGACGGCCGTCATCGCCGTCATCCAGTTGGGCACGCTCGCGGCGGTCTTCGTCTACTTCGCGCGCGACATCTGGAACATCTGTTACGCCTTCGTCCGCGACCACCTGCTGCTGCTGCGGGGCAAGACGCCGCCGGGCATCGAGGGCAGCGGGATTCTCGGCAGCCGCCTTTCGCCCGACGCAAAGCTCGGCTGGCTCGTCTTCCTCGGCTCGCTCCCCATCGGCGTCGTCGGCCTCGTCTTCAAGGACGAGATCGAGGGGACGTTCACGAAGAACCTCTGGGTCATCGCGACGATGATGCTGGTCGTGGCCGGCCTGCTGCTCGTCGCGGAGAAGGTCGGCGCGCGCCGGCGCGGGATGAACGAGCTGGGGCTTTCGGACGCGGCGGCCGTCGGCTTCGCGCAGGTGCTCTCGCTCATCCCGGGCGCGAGCCGGTCGGGCTCGACCATCATGGGCGGCCTCTTCGCGGGCGAGACGCGCGAGACGGCCGCGCGCTTCTCGTTCCTGCTCTCGATTCCGGCGATTACCGCGAGCGGGCTGCTGGAGCTGCGCGAGGCGGTGCACAGCCTGCCGGCGGGCAGCGCCGTCCCGCTCGCCGTCGCGACCGTCGTCTCGGGGCTCGTCGGCTACGCCTCGATCTGGTTCCTGCTGCGCTTCCTGCGCGAGCACTCGACGGGCGTCTTCATCGCTTACCGCTTCGTCGTCGGCGCGCTCATCCTGCTGCTGCTCTTCGCCGGTGTCGTCAACCCGCTCTGAACGCCCCGCGCCGGGCGACTTCAGGCTCGCGCCGCGCCGCCGGTTCGGTTAAACTCGTCTGGCCCCTTCCGTTTCAAACATAACCCCGGCGGATCGGAGGGCCAGAAGTTTAAATGAGCGATTCTTCAAAGACGGACACCAACCCCCCTTCGCAGCGCCCGCGCAGCCCGCGGGTGCCCGTCAACTTCACCGTCGAGCTGGAATTCGACCCCGAAGGCGACAAGCCCCTCCGCGTCAGCGCCGAGGCCGTGCGCGTCAGCCGCGGCGGCGCCACGCTCGTCACGGACATCGAGGCGCGCGAGGGGATGCGCGTGCGCCTGACGCCCCCCTTTGGCCGCGCGCTCGACGCGGAGGTCAACGGCGTCTGGACGGACGAGGCGGACGGCCGCCGGTACATCGGCATCCGCCTGCTCGACCCGAACGGGTGGTTCGCCGAATGACGCCGACCCAGAGCCGCGCGCGGGCCGTCGAAAGGCGCTGGATTCCGCGTCGCGAGGCGGCGGCGGACGCGAGCGCGTTGGCCTCGGCCGCCGGCGTGTCGGGCTTGTCGGGCGTCGTCGCCGGCGTGCTCGCGGCGCGCGGCGTCGGCTCCGCCGAAGAGGCGCGCGCTCTGCTCAATCCTTCGCTCGAACAACTCCACGACCCGTACCTGATGCTCGGGATGCGCGAGGCGGTAGCGCGCGTGCTCCGCGCGGTGGACGCGGGCGAGCGCATACTCGTCTACGGCGACTACGACGTTGACGGGACGACGGGGACGGTCGTCCTGCGCCGCGCGCTCGAATTCCTCGGCGCGAAGACCGGCTACCACGTCCCGCACCGCTTCACGGAAGGCTACGGCATCCGCCGCGACGTGCTCGAACGCGCGAAGGCCGACGGCTTCACGCTCGTTATCAGCGTCGACTGCGGCATACGCGCCTTCGAGCCTCTGGAGTGGGCGCGCGACAACGGCCTCGACGTAATCATCACAGATCACCACCTGCCCGACGAAGAGGAGGGCGCGCCGCCCGCCTTCGCGGTGCTGAATCCGAACCAGAGGGGCTGCGCGTACCCCGACAAGAACCTCGCGGGCGTCGGCGTCGCCTTCAAGCTGGCGCACGCGCTCTTTCGCGAGCGTGGGCGCGAGAGTCAGGTGCCCGGCTTCCTTAAGGTCGTCGCCATCGGCACCGTGGCCGACGTGGCGCAACTGACGGGCGAGAACCGCGCCATCGTCGCGCTCGGGCTGAAGGACTTGCACCGCGCGACGAACCCGGGTCTGCGCGCGCTGATGGAGGTCGCCGGGTGCGGCGACGGGGCGGGAATGCGCGCCTTCGACATCGGCTTCCGCCTCGGCCCGCGCATCAACGCCGCCGGGCGGATGGACGCGGCGCGCGCCGTCGTCGAGCTGTTCGAGACGAAGAGTCGGGACGAGGCGCGCAAGCTCGCCGAGCACCTCGACGCGCGCAACCGCGAGCGGCGCGACGTGCAGCAGCGCGTGACCGAGCGCGCCGTGGCCGAGCTTGAATTGAACGGGCAGGGCGAGACTTCGGTCGTCGTCGTCGCGGGCGACGGCTGGCACCGGGGCGTCATCGGGCTGGCCGCCTCGAAGATTGCGGAGCGTTTGCAGCGGCCGGCGGTCGTCATCTCGCTGGACGAGGACGGGACGGGGCACGGCTCGGCGCGCAGCGGCGAAGGCTTCCACATGCTCGACGCGCTGACCGGGTGCGCCGACATCCTCGAAGCCTTCGGCGGGCACGCGCACGCCGCCGGCCTCTCCGTGCGGCGCGAGAACGTCGCGGAGCTGCGGCGCAGGCTCAACGAGCACGCCTCGCGCGTGATGCGCGAAGAGGACGGCCAGCCGAGCCTCGAATACGACCTTGAGCTGCCGGCCGACGAGCTGAGCCTCGACCTCTGCGCGGAGCTTGAGGCGCTTGAGCCGTTCGGCGCGGGGTGGCCCAAACCGGTCTTCGTCACGCGAAACCTGCGCGTCGTCGGCGAGCCGCGCGTGCTCAAGGAGCGCCACCTCAAGTTCGGCGTGCTCGCCGCCGGGCGCGTACAGGACTGCATCTGGTGGGGCGGCGCCGAACGCGACGCTGCAACGCCGCGCCCCGGCGCGGGCATCGAACTGGCCTACTCCGTCGAGGCGAACTGCTGGAACGGCAACACGCGTTTGCAACTGGTCGTTGAGGATTTGAAGGAAAGTGATAAATGATGAACGATGAGTGATAAGAAAGAGCAGTTGGCTTTTCTTATCACTCATCGTTCATCACTTATCACTCGCTAAAGATGCAGGAAATCAGGCGCAGAAAGGTTGCGGGCATCGGGCTGCGAATCGCGGCGCCGAAGCTGGGGCGCGTGCTGGCGCTGCTCCTGCTGGTCGCGGGCGTCGCCGCGCTCGCCATCTCCTACTGGCGTTTGAAAGACCGCACGACCTTCCGGCTCCGCCCCGGGCAGGCGCAGCTCTCGACCGAGGTCGTCGGCGAGATTCTCAACCTCGAACACCGCGAGATGAAGGGCGAGCGCCTCTGGGTGCTGCTCAAGGCCGACCGCGACATCAAATACTCCGACGGCCACCACAAGCTTGAGAACGTCTACATCGAAGTCTACCCGGACAAGGGCGACCTGCCCGACAAGATCAGCGCCCGCGAGACGCTGACCAACGAAGACCAGACGCAGTTCCTCTTCACCGGCGCCGTCCAGATAGAGACGCGCGACCGGCTCGTCGCGAAGGCCGAGCAGGTCGAGTACGACGTGAAGACCGAACTGGCCAACGTCACCTCGCCCGTCAGTTTCGAGCGCGAGAACATCTCGGGGCGCGCCGACGCCGCGAGCCTCGAAGCGAAGTCGAAGAAGCTTGAGCTTAAAGGCGCGGTCGAAATCACAGTCCGCCCCGAGCCGGCGGGGCAGCCGGCCGCCGCGTCACCCGCCGGGCTCCCGAAAATGAACTTGAAGGGGCAGCCCGTCACCGTCAAGTCCGCGCAGGCCGTCTTCGATCAGGCGGCGATGAGCATCAACTTCAGCGGCGGCGCGACCGCCGAGCAGGGGCGCGACGTGATGAGCGGCGAGACGCTTTCGGGGCAGCTCACCGAGCAGAAGCGCGTCAAATTCATCACGGCCAAGACGCGCGCCTACCTGCGCACGATGAACCAGGGGCGCGCGGCCGAAGTCTTCGGCGACCAGCTCGACTTCTACTTCGACGCAGACCAGAAGCTGATCGCCGCGCACGCCATCGGCAACGTCCGCGCCAAGACCATCGACGCCGACGCCGACGCCGAGCTGGTCGCGGGCGCTTCGGCCGACCTCGACTTCACGGTGCAGGGCGACCGCAGCCTGCTCAAAGAGATGCGCGCGGGCGGGCGGCCCGTGCTGACGCTGGCCGCGCCCAAGTCGAAGGCCGCCGACCCGCGCGCCGCCAACAAGCGTCTGACCGCCGACGCCGTCCGCCTCTTCTGGCGCGAGACGGGGCGCGACCTCGAACGCGCCGAGGCCAACGGAAACGTCGAGCTTCTGGTCGAGCCCGCGCGGCCCACGCCCGACGCCGACCGCAAGCGCCTCTACGCCGCGGTCATCAAGTGCCACTTTTACGAGGCCGGGAACCTCGCCAAGACCTTCCACGCGTCGGGCGACGCGAAGGCCGTCGTCGAGCCCTATCAGGAGACCGAGCGGCGCGGCACGCGCACACTCACGGCGCACGAGATGGCCGCCGAGTTCGTGCGCGAGACGCAGGACGTGGAACGCTTCGAGGCGGCCGGCGACGCGCGCTTCGTCGAGCGCCAGCGCACGCTCACCTCGCAGAAGATGGCCGCGCACTTCTCGCCCAAGACCTCCGCCCTCGAAAGCGTGGACGCCATGGGCGACGCGAAGTTCAACGAACTCGACCGCAACGGCCAGTCGGCGACGATGAACTACACGGCGGGCGACAGCGTCGTGCGCCTGCGCGGCGGCGAGCCGTTGGTGTGGGACGCACGCGCGCGACTCAAGGCGGCCGAGATAGACTCCGACACCGTCAACAAAATCTCGCACGCGCGCGGGAAGGTTCTGACGACCTACTACAGTCAGGAGCAGACGAACGGGGCCGCGCCTTTCAAGAGCGTCAAGAGCCCGGTCTTTATCGCGTCGGCGGCGGCCGAGTTTCAGCACGAGACGGGCGTCGGCGTCTACACCGGCAACGCGCGCGCGTGGCAGGACGACAACTTCGTCAAGGCCGACCGGCTGGTGCTGAGGCGCGAGCAGAAGCGCATGGAGGGCGACGGCAACGTCCAGAGCGCGCTCTATCAGGCGCGGCGGAAGATGCCGAACGGCGAGCGCGAGGTCGTCCCCGTCTTCGCCGCCTCGCGCGCGATGACCTACAGCGACGCCGACCGCGTGCTCCACTACGCGGGCGACGTGGACATCAGGCAGGGGACTGAGCGCATCACGAGCGAGGTCTCGGACGTTTACCTCCAGAAGGACAATTACGAGGTCGAGCGCACCGTCTCGCAGCGCGCCGTCGTCGTCACGCAGCCCGGCCGCAAGGGCACCGGCGACCGCGGCGAATACACCGCCGCCGACGAGACGGTCGTGCTCACGGGCCGGCCCGCGCGCGTCGAGGACGCCGAGCGCGGCAACTCCGAGAGCAACCGGATGGTCGTCTACCTGCGCGAAGACCGCGTCGTCAGTGACGCCGGCGAATCGCCGCAGGCGACCGGCCGCGTCCGCACGCAGCACAAGATAAAAAAGCAGTGATGAGTGATGGGTGATAAGAAAATATAAGGCCCGTCTCTTCTTTCTCATCACTCATCACTCATCACTTATCACTTATTAGAAATGGCGACCGAGGAGATCATCGAGGCGGCCGAGCGGCGGGAGGTGCGCGACCTGAGCGTGGCGTCGGCGCGCGCGCTGTCGGCGGGCGACCTCGTCAAGAGCTATGGCCGGCGGCGCGTGGTGGACGGCGTGTCCCTGCACGTCGAGCCGGGGGAGGTCGTCGGGCTGCTCGGCGCGAACGGGGCGGGGAAGACGACGACGTTCTACATGATCATCGGGCTCGAACGCCCGAACGCCGGGCGCATCACGCTCGCGGGTCGGGACATCACGAAGATGCCGATGTACCTGCGCGCGCGGCTCGGCGTCGGCTACCTTCCGCAGGAGCCTTCGGTCTTCCGCCGCATGACCGCCGCCGAGAACATCCTCGCCGTGCTTGAGACTCTCGGGCTCAGACGCGCCGAGCGTTTGAAGCGGCTCGAAGAGTTGCTCGCGGAGTTCGGCATCCAGCACGTCCGCCACACGCGCGCCGACGCGCTCTCGGGCGGCGAGCGGCGGCGGACGGAGATCGCGCGGGCGCTCGCCACCGAGCCGCACTTCATCCTGCTCGACGAGCCCTTCGCCGGCATCGACCCGAAGGCGGTCGACGACATCCAGCAGATGATCCTCTACCTGCGCCGGCGCGGCATCGGCATCCTCATCACAGACCACAACGTCCGCGAGACTCTGGGTGTCACCGACCGCGCCTACATCATGGCCGACGGGCGCATCTTCCGCTCGGGCGCGCCGCTGGAGCTGACCGAAGACCCCGAGGTGCGCCGCCTCTACCTCGGCGAGAAGTTCCGCATGTGAGGGGAAAGTAGTCAGTAGGGCTCCGCCCGGCGGAGGTTGAGCATGACAAACGTACGGTTCGAGCGGCGGAGGATTTTTCTACCGACTACTGTTTACTTTCTCCTGTCTACTTTCTGCTATAATCTCTCCCGAACCGCGTGACGGTTTCTTGAAATCAAATACCCGATAATTTAAGAAGCTAATATTTCGGTAGAAGCATGTCGGTCAAGCTCACCACAAGCCTTTCGCAGCGCCTCGTCCTGACGCCCCAGTTGCGCCAGCGTATCGAGATGCTACAAATGACCTCGCTGGAATTGACTGACCTTATCCAGCAGCAGCTCTTAGAGAACCCCATCCTCGAAGAGGTACAGTCGCAGGACGAGAAGCGCGAGCTGGAGAAGGAGATTATCGACCAGCTCGCCGGCTCGCTCGACGACGCGCCGGAGGTTTCGGCGGTCGCGCCCCACTCGGCCAACCGCGCCGGCAACGGCGCGGGCGACGCCCCCGCGGTCGCCGAGGGCTTCGACGCGCCCGAGACGTTCGAGCCCGCCGAGACTTTCGAGTCGGCCGAGCGCGTCGACGAGTTCGGCGACGTGGCCGAGCCGGGCGAATCGACGGGCGACGCCTTCGAGGAGATAGACTTCGGGCGCGAGTTTCAGGACTACCTCGACCCCGGCTACAAGACGCAGGAGTACGAGTACAAGGAGGACGCGCCGACCTTCGAGCAGTTCCTGACGCGCGCGCCCTCGCTCTCCGAGCACCTTGAGTGGCAGCTCCACATGACGCAGGTCTCGGAAGACCTCGTCGCGGTCTGCGAGTGCGTCATCGGCAACCTCGACGGCGACGGACGCCTCAACGCGACCAACGAGGAGGTCGCACAGCTCTCCGGCTGCGAGGTGGAGCGCGTCGAGGAGGCGCGGCAGATCGTGCTGCACCTCGACCCCGTCGGGTGCGGCGCGCGCGACGCGCGCGAGTGCCTGCGCGTCCAGTTGGGGGCGTTGGGGCCGGACGCCTGCCCGCGCGGCGCGGAGCGTTGCATCGCCGACCGGCTCATCTGCCCCGAGATTTCGCTCACGGACTTGCAGCAGCACAAGCTGCCGAACCTCGCCAAGCAGATGGGCGTCGAGGTCATGGACTTGGTCGAGGAGCTGCAGCACATACGCAAGCTCGACCCGTACCCGGGCCGGCGCTACTCGTCGGAGGAGCCCATCCTCATCGCCCCCGAGGTCTTCATCGAGAAGGTCGACGACGTTTACGAGATTTACTTCGCCGACGACGGCGGCCCGCGCCTGCGCATCAGCCGCGACATGCAGCACATGCTCAGCCGCGACGGGACGACGAAGGAGACGAAGGATTTCATCAAGGAGAAGATGCGCTCGGCCGTCGACCTGCTGCGCAACATCGAGCACCGGCGGCAGACCATCTACCGCGTCGTCGAGTGCATCGTCCGCCGCCAGAGCGAGTTCCTCGACAAGGGCGTCCAGTTCATCAAGCCGATGATGCTCAAGGACGTGGCCGAGGACACGGGGATGCACCTCTCGACCATCTCGCGCGTCGTCAACCGCAAGTACGCGCACACGCCGCAGGGCGTCATCGAGCTGCGCCGCTTCTTCACCGAGGGCATGCTGAACGAGGAGGGCGAGGAGGTCTCGACCCGCATCATCAAGCTCCGGATCAAGAAGCTGATCGAGGAGGAGGACTCGCACAACCCTATCACGGACGATCAGGTCGTCAAGATTCTGGCCAAGGAGGGCATCAAGCTGTCGCGCCGCACGGTGGCGAAGTACCGCGACCAGATGTCCATCCCCGGCTCGCGCGAGCGCAAGGCGGTCGTGTGAAAAGGGCAAGGGGCAAAGGGGCGGGGGGAAGGGTCTGGAACCTTTACCCTTTCCCCCTTCCACCTTCCCCAAAGGTTTAAGCAGTACAAAACAAGGCAGGAGCCCGAGCGGCCGGGGCGGGAGCAAATTTGCGAGCCCCCGTCCGCCCCTTGCTGGCCGCGCGGGCGGAAAGGTCAGGTATGGATTTCGAGTACACGGGGCGACACATCGACGTGACACCGGCGCTGCGCTCGCACGTCGAGGAGCACTTCGGCAAGATCGGGCACGTCTTCGAGAACGCGACCACCGCGCGCGCCCACGTCATCATCGATGTGGTCAAGAACCGACACATCGCGGAGATTCTTCTCCACTGGCGCGAGCACACGCTCACCGCCAAAGACACCAACGCCGACATGTATCAGGCGCTGACGCGCTGCATCGACAAGATCGAGAAGCAGGCGCTCAAGCTCAAGAAGAAGATCATCGACCGCCGGCAGGACGCCGCCCCGCTCTCGGCCGTCGCGCCCGACACGGCGCCCGACGAAACGGAGGACGAGGCGGCCGCGGCCGAAGCGCCCGAGGAGCGCCGGCAGGGGCGCATCATCGCCGCGCGCCGCTACAAGGTGAAGCCGATGACGGCCGAGGAGGCGGTGATGTCGCTGGCCGAGGACGGCGACCAGTTCGTCGTCTTCCGCGACTCGGACACCGACCGCCTGAGCGTGCTCTACAAGCGCAAGGACGGCAACTACGGGCTCATCCAGCCCTGAACCCTGTTCCGGACTTTTGAAGCGGCCACGGCGCGGCGAAAGGTTCATCCGTCCCTCGCGGCGGATTTATAATCGCCGCGCCGTTTTCCGTGAGCAGGCGGGAAGACTCAAGGCGCGCATTTCGGGTCATGACCATCACTTCGCAGAACGAAGAGAACCCCTCGCTCACCATCGGAGCGTTCGTCGCGGGCGCGCCGGCCGACCTCGCGCTCGCCTTCGTCGCGGGCGCGCGCGGGGCCGAGGCGCGCCGGCTCCGCACGCCGCGCATACAGAAGCTGGGGCTGGCGCTCGCGGGCTTCCCGCACTACGTCCACGAAGGGCGCGTGCAGATCATCGGGCAGAGCGAGCTGCAGTTTCTCGGGCAGCTCTCGGCGGACGAGAGGCGCGCGGCCATCGGGCGGCTTGAGCTTGAGAAAATCTCCTGCGTCCTCGTCACGAAGGGGCTGGCCCCGCCGTCCGAGCTGGCCGAGGCGTGCGAACGTGCGGCGCTCCCGCTCATCCGCACGCCGCTCGTCAGCTCGTCGGCCATCACGGCCGTCACCGAATATCTCGAAGAGGCGCTCGCCCCGCGCGTGTCGCGCCACGGCGTGCTGCTCGACCTCTACGGCCTCGGCGTGCTCATCGAGGGCAGGTCGGGCGTGGGCAAGAGCGAGTGCGCGCTCGACCTCATCATGCGCGGCCACCAGCTCGTCGCCGACGACCTCGTCGAAGTGCGCCGCCGCCGGCCGGGCCAGCTCGTCGGCTCGTCGCCCGACCTGCTGCGCGAGCACATGGAGATTCGGGGTCTCGGCATCCTCAACATACGCGAGCTGTTCGGCGTCTCGGCCGTCAGCGGGCCGAAGCAGATCGGGCTCAACATCAGGCTCGAACGGTGGGAGGACGCGACCGAGGTCGACCGGCTCGGGCTCGAAGAGCGCACGGTGGAAATACTCGGCACCGCCGTCCCCTACTTCGTCCTGCCCGTGAGCCCCGGCCGTAACCTCGCCACGCTGGTCGAGACGGCCGTCCGCGTTCACCTCATGCGTCTGCGCGGTTACAATGCCGCCGAGAGTTTCGTCGCGCGCCACGCGTTGGCGCTCGGCGCACAGTCCGAGGGGGGCGGCGGGGACGCGGATGACAGATAACAACGGGGCGGGCGGAGGCGCGTTGGCGGCGGGGGCGGCCTCGCCCGACGTGGTCATCATCACGGGTTTGAGCGGGTCGGGGATGTCTTCGGCGACCAACGCCTTTGAAGACCTCGGCTACTTCTGCGTTGACAACCTGCCGCTGATGCTGCTCCCGACCTTCGCGCGGCTCGTCCGCCCGGAAGACCACAACCGGCCGCACATCGAGCGCGCCGCGCTCGTCATAGACATCCGCGAGGGGCGCTTCCTCGCCGAGTTCCCCGAGCGCCTGCGCGAGCTGCGCTCGTCGGGCTTGCGCGTCTGCGTCCTCTTCTTCGAGGCGTCGGACGAGGCGCTCGTGCGGCGCTTCAGCGAGACGCGCCGGCCGCACCCGGCCGACCAGCCGGGGCAGGGCGTGCTCGAATCCATCCGGCGCGAGCGCTCCGCGATGTCGGACATCCGCGCGCTCGCCGATCAGGTCATCGACACCTCGGGGCACACCGTCCACACGTTGCGCCGCCTGCTCGTCGAGCGGTTCGGCGCGGAGGGCGGCGGCGCCGGGATGCGCGTGCAGGTCTACAGCTTCGGTTACAAGCACGGCAGCCCGCACGACGCAGACCTGCTCTTCGACGTGCGCCACCTGCCGAACCCGCACTTCGTTCCGGGGCTGCGCGACCTCTCGGGGCACGACCCGCGCGTCGTGCGCTACCTGAAGGGGAGCGACGAGGTGCGCGAGACGCTGAGGCGCTTCACGGAGCTGATCGACTACCTCCTGCCGCTCTACCGCCGGGAGGGGAAGTCTTACGTGACCATCGGCATCGGCTGCACGGGCGGCCGCCACCGCTCGGTGATGGCCGCCAACGCCATCTCGCGCCACCTCCGCCGCGCCGGCTACGAGGCGACGGCCGTCCACCGCGACGTGGGCAAGACGAAGAAGCCGAAGTCGGGGGGCAGGAGTCAGAAGTCGGAAGGGGCGAAGTAGAATCTTTAAGTTGGGGGGCGGCGAATGGCTGACAAAACTAAAGAGGAGGGGGCGCGGCGCGTGGCCGGCGTCATCGTGTCGCACGGGCAGGTCGCCAACGAGCTGCTCTCGGCCGCCGAGACCATCATCGGCGGCCCCGTCAAGCACATCACGGCCGTCTCCATCGGCTGGCACGACGACGTGGAGGCGGCCAAGAACGAGATACGCCGCGCGGTCGAGCACGTCGGCGGCGGCGGCGGCGTGCTTTTGATGACCGACATGTTCGGCGGCACGCCGACCAACATCGCCTCGATGTTCCTGCAGCAGGGGCAGGTCGAGGTGGTGACGGGCGTCAACCTGCCGATGGTCATCAAGCTGGCGAGCCAGGCCGCGGGCGCGTCGCTCGAAGACGTGGCGCGGCTCGTGCGCGATCAGGGGCGGCAGGGCATCTACCTCGCGGGCGAGCTGCTCGCGGGCGGGGTCAAGTAAGGGGGCGTTAAGGCGTTGGTCGAGTGCCGCGTCCAAATAGTCAACCGGCTGGGGCTGCACGCGCGCGCGGCCGCGAAGCTGGTGCGCGCGGCGGGCGCGTTCCGCGCGACGCTCAAGCTCGTGCGGCTCGACCGCAGCGCGGCGGCCGACGCCAAGTCGATCCTGAGCGTGCTGATGCTCGCCGCCGCGCGCGGCACCGAGCTGATCGTCACGGCCGAGGGGCCGGACGAGGTGCCGGCGCTCGACGCGCTCTGCCAGCTCATCGGCGGCGGGTTCGGGGAAGTGGAAGAGTGACGAGGCGCAGGGACAAAACCGAGCAGAGCTGGCGGGGCATCGCCGTCTCGGACGGCACGGCCACCGGGCGCGTGCTCCGCATCCACAGCGGCGGCCGCCACAGCATCTACCGCGTCTCGATTGACGCGGCGGAGCTTGAGCGCGAGGTGCGCCGCTACCGCGCGGCCGTCCGCCTCGCGCGCCGCCAACTGCTCGCGCTCAAGAAGCGCGCCGCGCGCACGCTCGGCGAGGAGCATGCCTACATCTTCGACGCGCACCTCCTCATGCTCGAAGACCGCAAGCTCAACGAGGACGTGGAGGCCGTCATCCGCGACGAGTCGGTGGGCAGCGAGTGGGCCGTCAAGGTCGTCACCGACCGCCTGCTCGCCGTCTACGACGAGATCAAGGACGACTACCTGCGCGAGCGCAGCTCGGACATCGAGGACGTGACGCGCCGCCTCCTCGTCGCGCTCTCGGGCGAGAGCATGCACGGGCGGCGTCTGACCGAGGACGCCGTCGTCGTCGCCGAGGAGTTGATGCCCTCGACGCTCGCCGAGCTGGACTTCGCGCACATCAAGGCGGTCGCGACCGACGTGGGCGGGTGGACTTCGCACACCGCCATCATCGCGCGCGGTCTGGGGATTCCGGCCGTCGTGGGCTTGCGCGACTTCTACCGTTCGGCGCGCACGGGCGACACGGCGGTCATCGACGCCGGGCGCGGCGAGGTCGTGCTCCACCCCGGCCCCGAGACGCTCGAACGCTTCGGCGACGAGCGCCTCGCGGCGCGCGTCACGGCCGCGCGCACCGCCGCGACCGAAGACCTGAGCGCGCCGCTGCGGACGCGCGACGGCGTTGGGGTGACGCTGCGCGCGAACGTCGAGCTGCCCGTCGAATACGAGTGGGTGAACCGCTACGGCGCGCGCGGCATCGGCCTCTTCCGCTCGGAGTTTCTGCTGTCGCACCGCGGCTCGATGCCGAACGAGGACGAGCAGTGCGCGGCCTACGAGGAGCTGGCGCGCGTCGCGGGCGACGAGGGCGTCACCGTCCGGCTCTTCGACCTCGGCGGCGACAAGCTGCCCGGCTCGCGGCTCGACCCGGCCGAGGAGCGCAACCCCGCGTTGGGTCTGCGCGCGATACGCTTCTGCCTGCAACACCCGGAGATTCTGCGGACGCAGGCGCGCGCCGTGCTCCGCGCCGCCGCGCGCGGGCGCATAGACCTCGTGCTCCCGATGGTCTCGGACGTGACCGACGTGCGCCGCGCGCGCGCCGTCATCGAGGAGGAGCGCGCGCGGCTCGTGGCCGAAGGGAAGGAGGCGGGGCCGCTGCGCGTGGGCGCGATGATAGAAGTGCCGTCGGCCGTGCTGGTCGCCGAAAGTCTGGCGCGCGAGGCGGACTTCTTCAGCCTCGGCACCAACGACCTCGTGCAGTACACGCTCGCCGTTGACCGCGGCAACGACGAGGTCGCGGGCTGGTTCCGCTCGCTCCACCCGGCGGTGCTGCTCAGCATCCGGCGCGCGCTCGACGCGGCGCGCGCGGCCGGCATCCCCTCAGTCGTCTGCGGCGAGATGGCTGGCTCGCCCGCCTACGCCGCGGTTCTTCTGGGGCTCGGCGCGCGCGAGCTGAGCATGGCCCCGGCCTCCATCCCGCGCGTGCGCCGCGCCATCGAGGGCGTGGAAGAGGAGGCCGCCGCCGTCATAGCCGACGCGTGTCTTGAGTGCGCGGACGCCGACGAGGTCGAGGAACTCGTGCGGACGGGGCTCGGCGGCCGCTGGCCGAATCTTTTTCCGCCGGAAATCTTGCCACCCCCGAAAAGCAGAGGGTAGAATCGAAACGGGGCCGGGACTTGGCGGCCCGCGCGCAGTCCGGCGGAAGTCCAGCGTCTTTGACCGGCCAAAATGACCCTTCACCCGACGCCCGACCCCTTTGGCCGCGAAAGAAAAAACTCAGACAAGTTGAAAGGCGGCGCGCGGGTTGTCGCGCCGGGTGGTAATCTGAGAAACGGGCCGGTTTAGTCGTTTATTCCACCGAGGGCCGCGCAGGCGTCCGTTGCCCGGACGGCGCGCAAGAAGCCCGCGGAAGAACAAGAGGGAAGCGTTTCAAAGTCGAGGCCCGCTGGGGCGGCCGTGCCCGGCCGTTCGGGGTCGAGACCGACAAGCAAGGAAGAGTGCCCGTATGAAGAAGTTGTTCTACTCGGCTGCCGTCGCGCTCGCGCTCTGCGTGCCGGACGCGCGCGCCTCGCTCCCGCAGTCGCGCAACGTCCGCGTCGGCCCCGCCGCCGAAGAGGCCGCGCCCGACGCGACGCACGCCCCGCCGCCGAAGAAAGACGAGAAGAAGTCCGGCCCGCCCAAGACGCAGGAGTCCGCGAAGAGGCCGGAGCCCACGCCGCTCTCGAACTCGACGGCCGCCGCCTCG
>JBEVKV010000233.1:0-15303 GCA_040509515.1 Pyrinomonadaceae bacterium
GTCTCAGGGGCTTTCCGGCGTTTATGCTAACTGTTTACTCGTCCCTCAGGAGGGGCGCTGCTGGCTCTGCGTCTGCTTGTTGTCCTTCTCGCGCAACAGTTCGAGCGCCTTCTTGAGCTGCAAATCCTCCGGCTGCTGCTTGGGCGAGGCGGCCTCGGGCGCAACGTCCCTGCGGTCGGCCGGCGCGTTGGGCTGCGCAATCGGGTCGTCGTCGTTTCCCGTCAGGTCTTCCGGGTCGATGGCCTCGGCCAGTTCGGGGAGTTTGACCTCCACGGACGGCTTGACGCCTTCGCCGAGGAAGGGCTTGCCGGCCGAGGACGCCCACTTGATCGTCGTCAGCAGGAGCCCGTCGCCGCCGCGCAGCGTAAAGAGCTGCTGCTCCGCGCCCGCGCCGAAACTCTTGACGCCGACCACCTCGCCGCGCTTGTGCTCAAGAAAAGCCGACGCGACGATCTCCGCCGCCGCCGCCGAGCCACGGTCGACGAGGACTGTGGTCGGGCCTTCAAAAATCGTGGCCTTCGGGTCGGCGGCGTAACTCTTCAGAGGCTTGTTCCCGCGGCCGACCGTCTGGGCCAGCGCGCCCTCGCGTATGAAGAGGTTGGCGACCTTCACGCCCTCGTCGAGCGAGCCGCCGGCGACGCCACGCAGGTCGAGCACAACCTTCTGCGCGCCCTGTTTGAGAAGCTCCTGCAAGCGCGTCTTAACGTCCGCCGCTTCGCCCTCCGCGAGGCTGTTCACCTTGATGACGCCGATTTTCCCCGCCTCCACGCGCGACTCCGCGCCCGGGACTGAGACGGCGCCGCGCCGCACGGTCATGACGAACGGGCGCGTGCCCGCGCGCAGGACGCGCAGCTTGGCCTCGCTGCCCGGGGCTCCGTTCAGAAGCTGCCGCGCGTCGTAGAGCGAGATGTCGCGCGTCGCCTTCCCGTCAATGTACTCGATGATGTCGCCCGCCAGCAGTCCGGCCTGCTCGGCCGGCCCGCCCTTCACGGGCGCGATGACGTACAGGTAGGAGGCGAACTGCGACAGTTCCGCGCCGATTCCCGACTGGTTGCTCGCGCCGCCGGCGCGGAAACCCTTGACCTGCTCGGGCGTCAGGTAGGTCGAATAAGGGTCTAGGCCGTACGCGAGGCCGCGCAGGGCGCCCGCGCGGACTTTGGCCAAGTCGGGCTCGTCCACGTAGTCGTCCTGTATGTGCCTCAGGACGCTCTCGAAGATGCGTAGCTGTGCGCCCGGGTCGTTCTGCTGCTGTTGCGCGTTGATCGACATCCAGCCGCCGACGACCGCGTAAAGCGCGAGCGTCGCGGAAAAAACGACGAGAAGAAACTTACTGCGAAAAGACATCGAGCACCTCGAAAACCGCTCTAAACCTTTTAAACGCCGGAGCCCGCCGGAGAGCGCCGCCTTCCTCCGAACACGTCGGTCGGATGATACAGTAGCCACACACCCCGCGCAAGCCTTCTAAGTGGCGCAAACGCCGAGGGTTGCGTTATACTCCCCGCCAACCCCGGACGCCGCAAACGTCAACAAAAAGGAGTCAGGAAGGTCGAACCGTGCTGGGTCGCGTCCTCGCCATCGACATCGGGTCGAAAAGAGTCGGCCTGGCAATCTCGGACGAATCGCGCCTGAGCGTCCGGCCGCTCCCGGCCCTCCCGCGTACGCCCTGGAAGCGCCTGCTCGGCTCGCTCGCGGAAACGTGCGAGAAGTTTGACGTGCAAAGCATAGTGTTGGGTTTGCCGCTCCGCCTCGACGGAAGCGAAGGCGACGCCGCACTCGAAGCCAGACGCGTCGCGCGCAACCTCGAACTCTCGCTCAAACGCCCACTCTTTCTACAGGACGAGCGTCTTACGTCCAAAACCGCCGAGGCATCCCTACACGCGCGCGGACTCGACGGGGCTGAGATTTCAAAAAGAGTCGATAGCGAAGCAGCCTCGATTATCTTGAGCGACTTTCTCTCGGGTCAGAACGACGACGAAAGGCATCCCGAGCCGGCTCAGAAGAAACTATAATTCACGCAGGTTATTTGATGACAATTAAACGACTTATCATTTCCCTAATCCTTCTCGGTCTTCTTCTCTCCGGCGGATTTCTCTTCTGGGCCAGAAACGCCCTCCAGACGCCCGTCCTTCATTCCAAGAGCGACCAGTACGTTGAAATCCCGCGCGGTTCCAGTCCCGACCAGATCATCAACAATCTGGAGACCCTCGGCGTTATCAGACGTGGGTGGCTTTTGCGGCTTTACGTACGCCTGACCGACTCGGGTCAAAAGCTCAAAGCCGGCGAGTACCGCTTCCCCTCTCCGGTCTCGCCTCTGGAGGTGCTGAAAAAATTGCAGGAGGGTGAGCAGCGTCTGAGCCGTCTGACCGTCATCGAGGGGTGGACGCGTTGGGACATCGCCGCGCTTCTGTCGAAGATTCCTGAACTGAAACTGCGGAACGCCGAAGAGGCTCTGGCGCTCTTGGACGACACGAGCCTGATACGCGACCTCGACCCGACGGCAAAGAATCTGGAAGGCTACCTCTTCCCGGACACTTACAGCTTTCCGCCCGACACGACTCCCAAACAGGTGGTCGAGGCGATGGTGAAGCGTTTCCGAAAGGTCTGGGCGGAAGTTTCGTCAGCGAACCCCGTCCCCGCGAACCGCAGCCCAAGAGAGATTGTCACCATCGCCTCCCTGATCGAGACCGAGGCGAAGCTTTCCGAGGAGCGCCCGCGCGTCGCGTCGGTCATCTACAACAGGCTTTCCAGAGACATTCCGCTCGGCATCGACTCCACGGTCATCTACGCCTCGAAGGCCGCGGGCAAGTGGAGGAACAACGGGAAGGTCTATCTGAGCGACATCGAGCGCGAGTCGCCTTACAACACGCGCAAGGTTCGAGGGCTCCCGCCGGGGCCAATCGCCTCCCCCGGCCAAAGCTCGCTCGAAGCCGCGCTCAAACCCGCGCAGACGGACTATCTCTTCTACGTCCGAGACCCCTCGCGCAACGACGGCGCGCACAACTTTTACAACAACGACGCGGACTTCCAGCGCGGCGTACAGGCTTTGCGGGAGTGGGAGCGTAACCGTAACGCCAACATGCTCGCCACCCCGACGCCCTCCGAGGGGACTTTCACGGACGCCCAGTCCTCCCCCTCGCCGTAAAACGGCATCAAAGCACGCGAGCGCGGAACACAAGCGTCTTGAATTCGTCACTACCTTGCTTTATGCTCGCAGCGTTTCCCCGGTTCGGCGCGTCAAAGTCAAGTTCAGGGCAAAGGGGTTTACAGATGAAGCTGTTACTCGGAATCTTTATTCTCGCCGTCGCGTCCACGGTCTGCTCGGCCCAGGAGAAGGGCGTAGACCAGCAGAACGACCGCATCCGTGACAGCAGCAACAACCGGCAGCCCGCCATCAACGGCGGCAAAGTCGACACGGGCGTCGGCCGCGGGATGGACTTCGGCAAGGGGAAGACGCATGCGCTGCCTCCCCTCCCGAATCCATACCGCTTTCAGGTCCCGAACGACGTGCTGTCGAAGGCCGTGCAGGAGTTGATGCGCGAGAGAAAACTGGTTCTCGACGAAACGGTCTCGAAACTCGAAACGGGTCTTCTCATCTCACAGCCTTACACCTTCACACGCGGCTCCGTCGTCACGACCTCCGAGTTGAACCGTCTGGCCGAAGTCCCGCGCGCGGATCAGGGCAACTGGACTCGTGGACGTTACACGATCATCGTCGAAGTTCAGCCCATCGACAGTTCAAACACAAACGTCTCCGTCAACGCGCGCGTCGAGGGGCGAAGCGACAACGTGACCGGCGCCGAGTGGCTTTCGCTCAGGAGCACCGGCACCGCCGAGCAGGAATTTCTCTTCGCCCTGATCGAGAAGGTCACGGGCGGCCCTCCCCCCGGCCGCGACAGTACCCAGAATTAAAGGCGTCTTGCTAACTCGCGCCCGTCCTTCGTTCCCACGGGACTTAAGTCCTTGAGGTTTAACGAGTAGGCGGCCGAAGGCTCACGCTTTACCGTAAGACCGTTTTACCCAGACCAATAGCGCCGATGTTCTATTTTAAGAATCTATTTTCCGCCGCCGGAATCTGTTTATTGGCGGTCTCGTCCCTCTCACTCCTTACGCTTTCGGGCTGTCAGCGCTCCCCGAACGCCCCGCCGGCGGGTGACGCTCCAGCGCCGAAGACCGCTCGAAATCGTCCCGCCGACATCGTCACGCCCGAGGCCAACGTCTTCGTGGACGAGGCGATGTTGGCCCGGCCTTACGCCATCATCGGCGGCGCGGTCGAAAACATCGGCTCGCAGAGGCTGGAAAAACTCTCCGTCGAAATCGAGTTGAGACGCAGGGCGGACGGGAGTGTGGAGAAGCGCGAAATCCCCGTCGAGCCCGCGGATTTAGAGCCCGGTAAGAAGGGTAGGTTTGCTCTAAAGGTTCTGTCCGACGATTGGAGCGGCTCGCGCGTGCTCAGACTCCGCAGCGCCGCGCGTCCGCAGGAAGAGGTCGCGTTCAAGGCTCAGCCCGGCGCGAAACGCCCGCCCGAGAAGATCAAGGGTAACGTCGTCGTCGTCAAGACCCCGACACAGAAAAAGTCCGGCGACTCGGACTTCATCAACACGCCCGACACGCCCTACAAAGTTCCCTGAGCGCCGCGTACAGCTCAGGTCACACTTTAGGAGTCGGCGTGCCGACAAACTTCACGTAAAACCTCAACGGGCGTCGAAGGCCGCCGCCCCGATACAACCCTGCTTCTCTCGGGGCACGTCAAAACGGCATTCGTCTTAGTCTTTTAAGAAATGCACGGAGAGGCTTCAATAGCGCAAAACCCGATGGTCGCTCGCACACACAGGCTTTCAATCTTTACGGCCGCCATCATCGTCGCCGCGCTCTCGGTCGGAGTCTACGCCCAGTCGTCGCCCCCGAAACAGGATGGAGCCCCGGAACTCCGCGAGCCGCGCGAGCCGCGCAAACCCGGCCCCATGGGGTCGCCCGAGGCGGAGATGCTCCGGCGCGCAGAGATTCGGCACGAGGAGGAGACGCACCGGGAGATGGTCGAGCGCGCGGACGAGGCCGCGCAGCTCGGCGACGAGATTCTCGCCTCCTACAAGAGAAACAATTCCCTCACCCGCGATGACCTGAAAAAGCTGGAGCGTCTGGAGAAGCTCGCGCGCAAAATCCGCGGCGGCGCCGGCGGCTCCGACGCCGACAAAGAGATGTCCGACCCTCCGGGCATGATTGGGGGCGCCCTCTCCAAGCTCGCAGAACTTTCCGGCGCGCTGAAGAAGAGCGTGCTGAAGACCTCCCGCATGGTCATCTCCGCCACCGTCATCGAGCGCTCCAACGAGATAATCGAGTTGGTGCGGCACATCCGCAGCTTAAAACAGCCATGAAAGCTTCGCCCACGCGCACACAGCCTTCCCGCACGTTTTCAAAGACAAAGTCGCCGCTGCTCCTCTCGCTCCTCGCCTGCCTTCTGGCACTAAACGCCTCGGCCGTCCGCGCGCAGAGGGACGACGACGAAGAGGTCGTGCGCGTCGACTCCAATCTCGTCGTGCTGAACGCGACCGTGACCGACGCGGGCGGGCGCTACGTCCATAAACTCAACCGCGCAGACTTTAAAATCTTCGAGGACGGGCGCGAGCAGCGCATCGGCCTCTTCTCTGTCGAGGAGACGCCCTTCGCGGCGGCCATCCTTCTCGACAGTTCCGGGAGCATGGAGAATCGTCTGACGCTCGCGCGCGCCGCCGCGATTCGCTTCCTCGAAGGGCTGCGCGAGGAGGACGTGGCGGCCGTCTACAACTTCGACTCGAAGGTCGAGCAGCTACAGGATTTCACGACGGGGCGCGACCTCCCGCCCGTGGCCTACGATTTGGGCTCGAAGGGCATGACCGCGCTCAACGACGCGGTTTTGCGCGCGGCGAAGGACATCGCGAAGCGACCCGAGAAGCGGCGCGCCATCATTGTCTTATCAGACGGGATGGACACCAAGAGCGGGGCGTCCGCCGACAAGGCGCTCAACGCCGCCCTGGAAGCCAACGCGACCGTCTACACGGTGGACATGACCGACCCGCTTTTGAATCAGTTCGACAAGATGCGGGCGGCGGGGTCTCTGAAGAACTTCGCGGCCAAGAGCGGCGGGCGCTACGTCTCGAAGCCGGGCGGGCAGGCGCTCGACGAGGCTTTCAAGGGTATTCTCGAAGAGTTGAGCAACCAGTACACGCTCGGCTACCGGCCCGAAAACACCGCGCGCGACGGCCGCTGGCGCAGCATACGGCTCAAGATCGCCCGGCCCGAGCTTAACGCACGGACGCGCGACGGCTACCGCGCGCCAAAGGGTTAAGGGCGGCGGGCTGAGAAATCACTCGAAGGCCGGTCGGGATTGGTGAAGCGTCGTCGGCGCTCGTGCGCACCTGTCGGAGGGATGTTTTCGAGTGGGAGCGACTTCAGAGGCTCGTCTGGTTCCGTGCTTTCTCGGCGTGGCGCTCGAAGGCGAGTTCGACCAGGCGGTCGACGACCTGACTGAAAGGTCTTCCGGAAGCCTCCCACATCTGCGGAAAGCCCGAAACGTCCGTCAGCCCGGGGATCGTGTTCAACTCGTTGAGGAGCAGCTTGTTGTTGTCGCGGCGGAGGAAGAAATCGACCCGCGCGAAGCCCGCGCCGTCCACGGCCTTGAACGCGCGGACGGCCATCTCGCGAATCCGCCGCGAAAGCCGGCCCGGTATCGGGGCCGGAACCACGAACTCGACGTGCCCCGTGCTCGAATACTTCTCAGTGTAGTCTAAGAACTTGGCCTGCTCGTCGTGGACGACGTACTCGCCCGGGAGGCTCGCCTCCGGGTCGTCGTTCCCCATCACGGCGACCTCTATCTCGCGCACGTCCAAACCCTCTTCGACGATGATTTTACGGTCGTAGCGCGCCGCGAGGTTGACGGCGGTGACGAGCGACTCTTCGTCCGTCGCGCGCGAGATTCCCACGGAAGAGCCCAGATTCGCGGGCTTGACGAAGCACGGGAAGCCGACTTCCGTGCGGACGCGCTCGGCGACGGCCGCGGGCGACTCCTCCCACTCGCGGCGCAGGAACCAAGTGTACTTGCATTGCGGGAGCCCGGCCTGCCGGAAGAGCGTCTTCATCGTCACCTTGTCCATGCCGCAGCTCGAAGCGAGCACCCCGCAGCCGACGTAGGGGACGCCGGCCATCTCCAGAAGCCCCTGAATCGTGCCGTCCTCGCCGTAGGTGCCGTGCAGGACGGGGAAGACCAGATCGAGCCTTCGGTCGGCCTCCCCTTCCCCCTTCGCGCCCTGCCTCAGGAGTCCGAGTCTTGAGGGGTCGACGATCATCTCCGCCCCGCCGTCGGCCTGCCCGTCCGAATTTTGGAGCTTGGGACGGGCCGGCTCGGGCAGCATCGAGACGGACTCGGAGGGCGGGAGCCAGCGCCCCTCCTTCGTGATGGCGACGGGAATCAGCTCGTACTTCTCCGGGTCGGCCGCCTCTATCACCGCGCGCGCCGAGCGCACCGAAACTTCGTGCTCGCCCGAGCGGCCGCCGAAAATAACACCCATCCGAATCTTTCTCGTCATACGCTAATCGCCATCTTTGAAATGAAAAAGCCCAAAGCTCGTCGTGACAGCAGCTTCGGGCTCCTCGGGTGAGAAACTACGGCAACCACCGCCGGGTTAAAGTATAGTCTTACCGAGGGCGGAGAGTATCAATTCCACGCCCAGATCGGCCGTCCGGTTGTTGATGTCGAGCGCGGTGTTTATCTCGACGACTTCGAGCGCGAGCGCGCCGCCCGCCTCGGCTATCTTCTCCATCCCGAGGTGCGCCTCGCGGTACGTGAGCCCGCCGCGCACGACCGTCCCGGAGCCCGGCGCGTCGCCCGGGTCGAGCGCGTCCACGTCGAGCGTCACATGATAGCCGGCCGTGGCCTTCGAGGCTATGTGGATGGCCTCGTCCATGCAGGCGGACATCCCGCGCTCGTCTATCTCGCGCATGGTGAAGAAGCGTATGCCGAGCTTTCGTATCAGCTCGCGCTCGCCGGGGTCTACGTCGCGCGCGCCGATGTGCGCGCACAGACGCGGGTCGAGCTTGGGCGAGAAGCCCTCGATTCCGGTCAGCTCGGGCGCGCCGTGGCCGAGCAGCACCGCGAGCGGCATCCCGTGAATGTTGCCCGACGGGCTCGTCTCGGGCGTGTTCATGTCGGCGTGCGCGTCGAACCAGATGAGCCCGACCGTCTCGCCGCGCCCCGCGTAGAAGGAGGTCACGCCCGAGACGGAGCCGATGGCGATTGAATGGTCGCCGCCGAGGACGACGGGCAGTTCCCCGCTCTCCAGCCCGGTCTTCACGTCAACCGCGAGGCGCTCGCAGGCGGCCGTGATCTCGCGCAGATAGCGCAGCTTCTCGCCCGGCGGGGGCGGCTCCGCCGGGCACTCGACCCGCAGGTCGCCCACGTCGCGCACCTCGTAGCCGAGCCCCTCGACGCGCCGCTTCAGCCCCGCCACGCGCATCGCGGCCGGGCCGAGGTCTACGCCCGCCACGCTCGCGCCGAAGCCGCAGGGCGCGCCGATGATGCGTACGCGACGGCCCCGCCCGGGCGGGCCGTCGCGCTTCTCAGTCTGTCGTTCTTCGAGCAATCCGCTCACGCTTTCCTTACTACTCACCCGCCGAGGTTGAGGTTAAAGCCGCTGCCGCCGCTGCCCCCCTGCGAGGGGAAGAACGGTTTCATCAGGCCGGCGAAGGCGGCGAGGTTTCTGGTCTGGATGAGCAGCTCGCCGGGGCCCGTGAACTCCGCGACGACGCCCTCGCCGCTGAGCATGCTGCGGAGGAAGCCCGCCGCGGCCTTGCGCAGTGTGTACTGCGTCGTCCCCTCCCAAGCGACGAGGTGCCCGGTGTCCACCACGTAGCGCTCGCCCGCCGCCAGCCGCTTGCGGTGAATCGCGCCGAACGACGAAAGGAGCAGCAGCCCCGTCCCCGTCACCTGCAAAACGAACAGCCCCTCGCCGCCGAAGAAGGACTTGGCGCCGCCCCATCGCGTGTCCACGACCAGCGAGGCGTCGCCCGCGAGGTACGAGCTGGACTGGACGAAGAACTGCTGGTTGGTCATCTCGATGGCGGCGATGTCGCCGGGGCTCCCGGGCGCGAGCGTGACCTCGCCGGGGCCGCCGCGCGCCGTGAAGGTCGAGACGAAGGCCGACTCGCCGCCGACGGCGCGCTTCAGAGCCCCCATCAGCCCGCCCTTCATCTGCGACTGCAGCTCGACGTTGGCGGACATCGAGACCATCGCGCCCGCCTCCGCGAGAATCGACTGCTCGGCCTGAAGCCGGACAACCGCGAGCGCGAACGCGGGCTGGTGCAGAATCTCGAAGGAGTACCCGCGCCCCTCGCCGCGCGCGTCGGCGTCGATGCGGATTCCGCCTCCGCCGCCTCCGCCCCCGGCGTACGAAGCTTCCTGATATTGCGGCTGCGGCGGTGCCGGCTCGGGGGAGACGGTCGGGGTGCCGCAGGCCCCGCAGAATTTGGCGCCCGGCAAGAGGCCGGCGCCACAGGTCGGACAGTTCATACGTTAACCCTTTCGACGCTCTCGGTGATTTTTCTGACCGCCTCCTCGGGCGTGTCTACGAAGTCGAGGAGCGAAACGTCCTGCTCGCTCACGACCAGATTTTCCGTGAAAGACCGGATGACCTTCGGCCAGCACGCGCCGAGCAGCACGAGCGGGCGCGGCTCGATGACCCGGGTCTGGAGCTTGTTCCAGACGAGCGAAAGCTCGGTGACGGTGCCCATTCCCCCGCGCAGCGCGATAAAGCCGACCGAGCGCTCGATGAGGTTTTGGAGCCGCTCGTAGAAGTGCGCGCTGGCGACCTTGTCCGTGAGGTAGCGGTTCGGCTCGGACTTGAACTGGTTCATCACGATGCCGAGCACGCGCCCGCCGCGCTCGCGCGCGCCGCGGCTCGCCCCCTCCATCACGCCGAGGTAGCCGCCCGTGCAGATGGTGTAGCCGCGCTCGGCGAGGAGTTGCCCGAGCCGGACGGCCTGCCCGTACTCCTCGCTCTCCTCGCCGCACTTCGAGCCGCCGAAAATCGTGACGATCTTTTCCATGACTTAAGGTCTCAGTCTGTAGAGCATGCGCGGGAACGGGATGGTCTCGCGGATGTGCTCGATGCCGCACATCCACGCGACGCAGCGCTCGACGCCCATGCCGAAGCCCGCGTGCGGGACGCTGCCGTAGCGGCGCAAATCCAGATACCACTCGAACGCCTCGCGCGGCAGCTCGTGTTTTTCGAGCTGTTCTTCGAGAAATTCGAGCGAGGTCGTGCGCTCGCCGCCGCCGATAACCTCGCCGTACCCCTCGGGCGCGAGCACGTCGACGCCGAGCGCCAGCTCGTCGCGCTCCGGGTCGCGCTTCATGTAGAAAGCCTTGACGGCCGCGGGGTAGCGGTGAACCATGACGGGCTTGTCGAAGCGGCTCGAAATGTAGGTCTCGTCGGGCGAGCCGAAGTCGCCGCCCCACTCGAAGCGCTGCTCGACCTCGCCGCGCTCGTGCCCCTCGTGGAGAATCCTGACGGCCTCGTCGTAGTGCAGGCGCGGGAACGGCGGTGTGATGGCTTCGAGCTTCGAGACGTCGCGCTCAAGAACCTTCAACTCCTCCCGCCTCTCTTCGAGCACGCGCGAGGCGATGGCCGAGAGGAAGCGCTCGCTCAAGTCCATCACGTCGTCGAGCGTGTGGTAGGCCATCTCGGGCTCGACCATCCAGAACTCGGTCAGGTGGCGGCGCGTCTTCGAGCGCTCGGCGCGGAAGGTCGGGCCGAAGCAGTAGACCTTGCCGAAGGCCGCGGCCGTCGCCTCGTTGTAGAGCTGGCCGGACTGCGACAGGTACGCCTTCTCGTCGCCGAAGTAGTCGACCTCGAAGAGCGTCGTCGTGCCCTCGCACGCGGCCGGCGTCAGGATCGGCGTGTCGCAGAGCACGAAGCCGTCGCGGTTGAGGAAGTCGCGGACGGCGTTGATTATCGTGTGGCGGACGAGCAGGATGGCGTGCTGCCTGCGCGAGCGGAGCCAGAGGTGGCGGTGATCCATGAGGAACTCCGTCCCGTGCTCCTTGGGCGTGATCGGGTAGTTCTCCGCGCGCTGCAGGACTTCGACGCCGGTCACGTCCAGCTCGAAGCCGCCGGGCGCGCGCTCGTCGGCGCGGACGGTGCCGCGTACGGAGAGCGCCGACTCCTGACCGAGATGCGCGAGCGCGTCCCAGACCTCGGGCGCGACCGCCTTCTTGAAGACGACGCACTGCACGACGCCCGTCCCGTCGCGGAGCTGCGGGAACATGAGCTTGCCGCTCGAACGCATGTTGTAGAGCCAGCCGCGGAGGGTCACCTCTTCGCCGGCGTGGCGCGAAAGCTGGTTGATGTAGACCTGTTGCATGATCGAATCAGAGTAAAATTTTCCGGGGCTAAGTCAGCCGTCGTTTTTCCGTTCGGAGTAGTCCGCGCCGCCGAGCCGCTCGCGCAGCGTCGAGCGGAGCAGCGGGAAGCGGCCGAGCCACTCGGCCGCCTGAATGACGATCTCAAGCATCGGGTTGATGAACTGCGCGTAGGTCTCGCCGCGCCCCGCGACCGCCGTCTGGAAAGAGAAAGTCCCCACAGCCTTCAGGCAGCGCTGGACGGTCATCAGGCGGAACTCGTACGCGAAGTCGTCCGGGTCGATGGGGTCGAGCCCGCGCGCGCGGCGCTCTTCGAGGAAGAAGAGGCGGCGCTCGCGCACCTCGGCGAGCGAGGGCATGGAGGTGCGGCGGTCGAGCAGGAGCGAGACGAGGTCGTAGCTGGCCGGCCCCATGCGCGCGTCCTGATAGTCGATGACGCGCAGACGCCCCTTCGAGTCGATCATCAAATTCGACGTGTGAAAGTCGCGGTGGCAGAGCACGCGCGGCCGGGCGGAAAGCTCGGCCGCCACGTCGTTCAGCTCGGCGCGAAACTGCGCCTCATCGCCGTGCCTGAGCGTCTCGCCGCGCAGGCTCTTGAAGAAGTGCTCGACGAAGTAGTCCAGCTCCCACGAGAGCTTCGCCTCGTCGAAGGCCAGCCGGCCGGCGATGGAGTTGCGCTCGCGCGCGAGCGCGGTGGCGGACTGTATGTCGGCGATGAGCGTGACGGCCTGCTCAAGATACGTCTCGCGATCGTCCTCGGAGGCCGACTCGAAGACGCGCCGGAGCTGCCGGTCGCCGAAGTCCTCCTGAACGATGATGCCGTTCAGCGGGTCAACGTCGAGTATCTCGGGGACGGGGAGTTTCGCCTCGGCGAAGAGTCGCGAAACGTCCATGAAGGGGTGAATCTCGGGGTCGAACGGCTCGGGGTAGACGGCCGCGACGGCCTGTGTGTTCTTCCACGGGATGCGGAAGTATTCGCGCGTCGAGGCGTCGGGCGTGAGCGCCAAGACCTTCCCCGCGTCGCCCCCTTGACGCCTGACGTAATCCGCCAGACGCTCGCTCGCGGAGGTGCGGAAGGCGTTCGGCGTGATTTGAGAAGGGTGGTGCATGGGGCGAAAGCCTTAGGGCGATTGCGGCTCTACGACGATTTTAGTCGGCTTTTTTCTTTTTTTTGGCGCGCGTGGATTGTATCACTCCGGTATTGGAGCCACAAAATTTGAGCCGCGGAACTCGCCCCGCAAGCCCTTCTCCGGCCGCTCCGCTCCGCGCGCGAGTTCGGCGCGGACGACCGCCACGTCCTCAAAAACCTCGCCCGGCTCGACGCGCACGCCCGCGCCCAGCACCGAGCGGCTGACGCGCGCGCCCGCGCCGACGCGCACGCCCTCCCACAGCACGCTCTCAGAGACGGCCGCGCCGTCTTCGATAATCGAGCCCTCCCCCGACTCCACGTCGCGCCCTTCCCTCCGCATCAGCGCGACGCTCGTCTCAAGGTAGCGCCGGACGGTCGAAAGCTCGTACCAGGAGCCGCCCGAGACGTGAGCCGCGACCACCTCGCCGCGCGCGATGGCCGGGACGTACACGTCCGTTACCGAATGCGAGAAGACGCCGGGCGGGATGAGTCCGAAGACGCGCGGGTCGAGAATCTGTATGCCGGTGAACATCAAAGGCGCTTCGGCCACTTCGCCGGCGTTATCGGACGGGGGGAAACCGCCGAAACCCGTGACCTGTCCGTCGCGCACCTCGATTGTGCTGTAGCGTTCGCGCGCGGGGTTGGGCCGGAGGATGAGCGTCGCCAGAGCGCGCCTGCTCCGGTGCGTCGCGAGCGCGTCGGCGAGGTCGATGTCGGTGGCGAGTTTGCCGTTGATGACGACGAAGGCGTCGCCGTCTTCGAGCAGTGAGCGCGCGTTGCCGATGGCGCCGCTGGTGCCGAGGATGACGGGCTCTTCGACGTAGTGGAAGCGGACGCCGTAGTCCGAGCCGTCGCCGAGCGCCGCGCGGACGGACTCTGGCTGGTGGTGCAGGTTGACGACGATGTCGTCGAAGCCGTAACGCGCAAGGTACTCGGCGACGTAGCCGATGAGCGGCCGCCCCATGAAGGGTATCGCCGGCTTGGTGCGGTCAATCGTCAGCGGCCACAGACGTGTGCCGTAGCCCGCGGCGAGAATCATCGCGCGCATCTGCCTTTTGTAAACCTCTCCCCCTGAAGTTCTCTTAAAACGGTTCGGGAGAGCTTAGCACAGGCGCGCGTCAGGAGGCTTGGGCGGCGTCACGGATGGTGAGGTCGAAGGTGCCGGGCGCGACCTTGCGGAAGCGCCGGTTGCGGTTGAGCGAGACGGCGATGCTGATGGTCGGGTTCTGGCCGGTGAACTGGAAGCCGCCTTCGAGCAGGCGGTTGTAAATCTCGTTGACGTGGAGCGGCCCGCCCGACTCTTTCAGCAGCACGGCGGTCGCGTGCGGAATCGTGCGCTCGAAGAAGCGGTCGCTCTTGGGCGCGATGTCGGAACGAATCTGCGGGATGTGGTGGCGGAAGACGGGCTCGCGCTGGTGCGGCTGGCTCTGCGCGTAGGGGCTGTGCTGCTGTTGCTGCTGCTGCTGCGGGGACTGCGTCGGGACGCGGGACGCGGCCGCCGCGTCGCGACGCAGGGCGAACTCTATCTCGGCGTCGGAAGGGCCGGCCGACGAGGCCGACTGCGCCGCGCCGAACATCGAGGAGAGGATGCGGAACATCGCCGCCTCGGTCTGACTGATGATGGCGTCCATCTCGTTCAACTCGGTGCGGACGCGCTCGGCCTCCGCCTCAAGGTCGGCGAGGCGCGCGTTGAGGCGCGAGCGCGTCGTGCGCGACTGCCTCAACCCGTTCTCAAGCGTGGCGAGAAGGTTTTCGTCTGGCATCACATCTCCCTTTCGAGGATGTAGGCCGGGATGGAGCGCAGGCCGTCCGTGTATTTCGAGGGGGCGACCGCTTCGAGCGATTTGACGGCGGCGTGCGCGTAGGAGGCCGCGCGGACGCGCGCGCGTTCGAGCGCGCCGGCCTTCTCCGCCGCGCGCACGAACGTCTCGCGCGCCGCCGCGCCGTAGGAGCCCTCGCGCATGACCGACTGCACGTCCGCCTTCATCCGCGGCTCCTCTTCGAGCAGGTAGATGAGCGGCAGCGTCACCTTGCCTTCGAGCAAGTCCGCGCCCGCCGCCTTGCCCAGCGAGTCGTCGTCGGAGGTGAAGTCGAGCAGGTCGTCGACGAGTTGGAAGGCCGTGCCGAGGTTCATGCCGTAGTCTTGCAGCGCGCGCCGCACGGCCGGACTCGCGCCGCCGAGGATGGAGCCGATCTCGCAGCAGGCGCTGAAGAGGTACGCGGTCTTGCGGCGGAGCACGTCGAAGTACTGCTCCTCGGTCACGTCGGCGCGGCCGAGCAGCGTCAACTGTAAAAGCTCGCCCTCGGTCATCTTTCGCGTGACGGCGGTCAGGATGTCGAGCACCGTCAGCGAACGCTCCTGCAGGCTCGTCTCGAAGGCGGACATGTAGAGCCAGTCGCCCATCAGCACGGCGGCCTGATTGCCGAAGCGCGAGTTGATCGAGGGGCGGTTGCGGCGCGTCTCGGCGTTGTCGATGATGTCGTCGTGGACGAGCGTGGCCGTGTGGAGGAACTCCATCACGGTCGCCATGCGGACGACGTTCTGGCGCGAGGCGTCGCCGCCGGCGGCCGAGGCCGAGAGCAGCGTCAGCGCGGGGCGCACGCGCTTGCCGCCCGAGGCGCGCAGGTAGTCGCCGATGTATGCGATGACCTGAATGTTCGAGCGCGCCTGCCGCTCGAACTCCTCCTCGACGAGCGCCAGCTCGGAGGAGACCAGGCTGAAGATGTGGCGCGCGGTCATCTGCCGCTCCTCGACCGCCGCCGTGTTGCCGGATGTGTTCATATG
>JBEVKV010000234.1:0-6078 GCA_040509515.1 Pyrinomonadaceae bacterium
GTGCGCCGCCGCGCGTTGAGCGTGCCGCAGGCGGCGCAGCGGTTGTACATCGTGCGCGCGAACCAGTTGGTGATGACGGCGCTCACGAAGAGGATGCCGACGAGGACGAGGACGCTGACGAGCGTGTCTCTCAACCCCGATGCCTCTCAAGCAGCTCGCCTTCGTAGCGTCGGCCGCGCGCGTAGCCGCTGCGGAAGGCCGGCTCGTCGCAGTCAGCGCCGAAGCACTCGCGCAGGCGCTCGGCGTCCTCGTCGTAAGAGCGCCCGCGCCCCCGCGGGTGGAGCGCGGCCTCGAAGCCGCGCCGGTAGAGCGGCTCGTCCGCGCCGAAGTCGCCGCCCTCGACCGAGTACTCGGCCTCCTCCGCGTCGCGCAGCCCGACCCACCAGTCCTCGCGCGCCGCGTCCACGCTCTCGGCCCCGGCCCCGGCGAGCACGCCGCGAGCGGTGTCGCCGTGTGTCTCGTCGTCGGCCACGGCCAGCACGACGGTGCGCCCGCGCCTGAGCGCGTCCTCGTAGACGAAAAGCTCGTCGTGCGGCAGCCCCTTCGCCATCGAGTCTTCGAGCGCGCCGCCGGCGAAGGCTCCCGTCGCCGCCCCGCCCGCGCCCAAAAGCGCCGCGCCCACGAGCCCGGCCGCCAGCACGGGGCCGACGCCGGGGACGAGCAGGCTGGCGGCCGCGGCCCCGAGCTGCAGGCCGCCCGCGATGCCGAGCGCGCCCCCGACCGTGCCGCCGATGGCCGTGCCCATGCCGGACTGTTCGGTCTCGGTCGTCTCGATGTCGTCGAGCTGTTTGTCGGTTGTGCCCGGCGTCAGAAGGCTGACGCGTTCGTCGCCGAAGCCCGCGGCGCGCAGATTCTCGACGGCGCGCTCGGCCTCGGCCGACGAGTTGAAGATTCCTGCGACAGTGCTCATGCGTTCCACACGTTCGGGCGCGCGCCACAGTCGAGCCGCGCGCCCCGGCCGCCTTCCCCGGCCGAGTGCTCAGAAAACGATTAACGAACGGGAAACACTGAATGCGTTGTGCCCGGATTTTACCACGGAACGCGGCCCGGCCGATTTGAAAAACAGAAGAGACGCGCGCGTCGAAGCTGAGGCCGCGGCGAATAATTCTTTGAGAGCCGTTTGTGACGTGCTAAAGTGTGTCCGCCTTCCAGAGATTTCCCTTCGGAGCAGAAAGCATGATTGGAGTCGTCGAAAAGCACTGGCCGATGTCTGTGGGCGACGGTAAGGCGACGCGGAAGAAGAAGCCGCGCATCCTCGCCATCACGACCGACTGCTGCACGGGCTGCGCCGGCTCGCCGGCCTGCATCGAGTACTGCCCCATCGAGGCGTGCATGTTCTGGGTGCCCGACGACGACCACACGCCCTTCGGCCGCATCGAGGTCGACCCGTACCTCTGCATCGGCTGCCAGAAGTGCATCAGCAAGGGGCCGGACGGCGCGTTCCTCGACGGCTGCCCCTGGGACGCCATCGAGATGGTGCCGACCGAGGACTGGGAGGCGATGCACGGCGTCGCGCTCCCGGACGCGCCGCCCCCGCCGCCCTCGACTTAGGCGGCCCGCCGTACACTCCCCGGCCGGGAGGGCTAAGGATTCAGATTCGCGCGGCGTCGGATGGCTTCGGCCGTCCGCGCCGCTTTCGCTTTCAAGTCGTCCGGCATCCCCTCGACCCCGCGTTCGTAACGCTCGACTTCGGGCAGGTCTTCGGCCGTACCCAAGTAGGCGAGCCCGAGCAGCGCGTCCTCGACCTGCTCGGCGTCGGGCGCGATGCGGAACAGTTCCGCGCCCGCGCTCCAACTCTCCCCCTCCTTAACGTAAGCCTTCTCGACCCGGCCGGGCACCGGCGAGCGTAGTTCCTCGACGAGGTTCGGCTTGACGTTGTACCTGACGAGGAGCGACTCGCGCTTGACGGGCGTGCCGGCGGAGAGCGCCGTCTGCGCCGTCCCTTCGGTGCGGGCGCTGACGGTCACGGGGGCCAGCATGGCGCGCAACTCCGGGCGGGAGCGTGCATCGCCGAAGCGCACGAGCGCGAGCGCGGCGTTGCGGCGCACGATGGGCTCGGGGTCTTCGACGAGGCGCGCGAGCGCCGCGCGGAACTCCGCCGACTCGTGTTCGAGCCCCATCACCCACGCGGCCGTCATGCGCACGTCGGGCGAGGGGTTCGCGGCGAGCGCGACGACCTGAGGATTCCAGCGCCCCGCGCCCGGCTCGCGCTTCTCGATCTTCCCGGCCACCTGCGAGAGCGCGTGCTGCGTGTGGCGCGCGTTGCCCTCGCGCAGGTATCGCTCGATCTCCGCGTCGCTCAGACTCCTCCCGAACCACGTCCAGTACCAAGTCAGGAACGGCACCACGACGAAGAGGACGGCCACGACCGCGAGCGGCCACGGCGTCTTTCTACGGCGCGCGGCGTCGGGCGGCGGCGCGGCCCCCGCTCCGGCCAGCCCGGCGCCGTTCCCTTCCGCGTGCTGTCGTGCGTCGTCCATAGCCTTCAGGGTCTATAAAGATGGTAAAGCATGACGTAGACGACGACGCCGGTGACCGAGACGTAGAGCCAGAGCGGGTACGTCCAGCGCGCGATGCGGCGGTGGCGGGCGAAGTCGCCTCTGAGCGCGCGCCGCACGGTGACGAGGACGAGCGGGACGATGGCCGCCGCGAGGATGATGTGCGTGACGAGGATGACGAAGTAGACGGCGCGCACCGCGCCCTGCCCCTGAAAACGTACCGAGCCGTGCTGCGCGTGGTAGGTGACGTAGGAGACGAGGAAGAGTGCGGAGACGGCGAGCGCCGAGAGCATCAGCCGGCGGTGCGCTTGGACGTTCCCGCGCCTGATCTGGTAGAAGGCCGCGACGAGCAGCAGGAAGCTCGTCGCGTTCAGCGCGGCGTTCAGGTGCGGCAGGACGGAGTCGTTCATAAACCAGGCGGGAGCGCGACGGCTCAACCCGCGTCCCCTTCTCTCACCCGCCGCGACCTCAGAGCCTCGCGCCCCGCGTCGGAGAGCGCATAGAAGTCGTTGCCGCGCTCTTCGAGAAAGCCCCGCTCGGCCAGCCACTCGACGGCGTGGAAGACGCGGAGCCGCGCTTCGGAGTCGTTGCCGCCCGCCTCGAACAACTCGTGGAGGTCAAGCTCAGACTTGCCCAGCTCGTCGAACATCGCGAGCACGCGCAGCTTCAGCTCCTCCGACGCGTCCATCGCCCCGTCCATCTCTTAGACGAACGCCTCGGCGATGGCCGCCGTGTTCTCGTAGATTTGGAAGTCCGTCACCTTGCCGCCGGCGAAGGTGAAGACGAGCGCCCAGTCGTTATCGAAGGTCTTGCCCGTGGCCTTCACCTTCCCGCGCTCGCGGCCGAGCGCGACGACGCGGTCGCCCTCGGCGACGAAGACGCCGGGCTCGAAGTGCTCGAAGTCCACGTTGGTGCCGAGTTGGACGAAGAACTCCGTCGCCCCGGCATGGCCGCTCCTGTCGCCGAAGTAGGAGACGACCTCGGGGCCGGGAGCCTTCCACGTCACGTCCTCCGACAGGTGCGAGAGGACGCCGGGCACGTCGCCGCGCCCGAACGCCTCGAATATCGACTGCACGACTCTCTTGTTCTCTTCTGCGCTCATTCTTCAACCTTCTTCTTCGGGGGGTGCGCCGGCTTCGCCGGGGCCGGCTTCTTCTCGCTCAGCTCCTCGTAGCCGCAGCGCTCACACTGCCACGCCGGGAAGACGCCGCCCGGGTCGGTCTTGTTCTCGTAGACCGCGCGGTCGGACGGGATGATCTTGCCGCCGCACGCCGGGCACACGCGGCCGCGTATGGTCTGCCGCTCCACGTCAACCGCCGGGACTAGTTCGTCTGCCATAAAAGTTTTGAAACGCCTCTAGGGCTCAAGCCCGCGGTCGTCCGTATCGTCGTCGCCGCCCCGCCGATTCTTGTAGGCGACGGCGAAGATGGTGCAGAAGATCGAGACGGGCGGGATGAGCAGGACGAGAATGGCGAGGTTCATCGTGCGCGCCGTCGTGTCGCCGGCCTGCTGCACCGCCGAGCGGCACAGCGGGCACTGCGCCGCCGCGACCGCCGGCCACGCCAGAAGCGCCGCGAACGTGAAGAGCGCGCCCGACGCCCTCCGAAATTTTCCCGCCGGCCTCCGCATGTTGATGACCTCGCTTCAGTGCCCTTCGTGCGCCGGGGCGGAGCCGGTCGCGGGCTCGGCCGCCGTGCGCGTCGCGCGAATCGACTTCGTGCGGAAGCTGTCGGGGAAGACGATAAACATCAGACAGATGCAGACGACCACGGTCGGGATGAGCGTCAGCACGAGGCTCATGCGCTCGAAACGCAGGTGCATGAAGTAGGCGACGATCATCGCCGCCTTGATGAGCGAGAGCCCGATGAGGATGATCAGCATGAGGGTGAGCGGCACATGTATGTAGGCGAGGAAGACCTCGACGAGCGTCAGCGCGAGCAGCCCCAACAGGACGTTCATGAAGAGTTTCGTCCCGCCCTCGAAGTGTACGTGCTCGGCGGCGCGCGCCGCCGGCACCTCGTCGCCGACGCGGAACGGGTGGATGCCGCGCTCGCGCAGGGTCAGCGCCGGCACCGCGACGAACGTCAGCGCCAGCAGCAGGCAGACGGCCGTGAAGAAGAGGCTGTCGATGGTCAGGAAGTTCCCCGCCTCGGACGCGTTCTTGCCCGCGAAGAACAGGCACGCCGCCGCGAGCAGGACGCAGACGCCGATCATCACGAAGTCGGCCTTGCTCAGCAGGGTTCGGGCGTTTTCGTTTGACATCGCTCGTGGCTCCTCCTCTTTCGGCGCAGACTCACCCGTTGAAATCGACCGACATCAGGTAGATGAGCGGGAAGACGAACATCCAGACCAAGTCCACGAAGTGCCAGTAGAGGCCGCTGATCTCGACGTCCTCGTGGCGCGTCTTCGTGATGCGCAGCGCGATGAAGCCGAGGTAGAGGACGCCCGTCAGGACGTGGAACATGTGCAGCCCCGTGATGGCGAAGAAGCTCGCGCCGAAGAGCGGCGGCGCCTCGGGCCAGCGGCGCGCCCACTCGCCCGCGAGCCGGAAGGGGCGCAGCCCGTCGTGGATGAGGTGCTCCCACTCGATGAGGTGGAGGACGAGGAACGAGAGCCCGCCGAACATCGTCGCGATGATCCAGCGCCGCGCCGCCCGCAGGCGGTTGTGCGCAGAGGCCCTGACGGCCATGACCATCGTGAAGCTCGACGCCAGCAGGAAGAGCGTCATCGTCGTCGAGAAGATAATCGAGGGGAAGAAGGGGAACGGCGTCGGCCATGCGTCGCTCGACACGCGCGCGTAACTGTAGGCGATGAGCATCGCCGAGAACGTCATCGCGTCGGACACGATGAAGAGCCACATCCCGAGCTTGCGGTGGCCGACGCGGTACGGGAAGGCCCCGCCGTCCCACTCGGTCGCGGGCATTTGGCCAACGTGCGCATGCGCTTCTGTGCTCAAGCCTCACCTCCGGAAGAAGAGTAGCAGGAAGAGAAAGACCCACAACGCGTCCATGAAGTGCCAGTAGATGCCGGTCACGTCGGTGAGCGCGCGCCGCTTGGCCGCGCCCTCCGCGCCCGGCGCGCGGCTGCCGTAAAAGTAGAGCGCCGCCAGCGCGAGTATCCCGCCCAGAAGGTGTACGGCGTGCAGCCCCGTCAGCACGTAGAAGAAGGAGCTGTGCGGGTTCGACGCTAGGTAGACGCCCGCCGCGACCAACTCCCGCCACGCGAGCACCTGCGCGGCGAGGAAACCCAGTCCGAGCAGCAGCGTCACCATCAGCCAGAGGCGGTAGCCCGACTCCTCTCCGTGCCTGAGCGACGCCTTCGCGCGCGAGAACGTCAGACTGCTGAGGACGATGAGCGCCGTGCTCACGTAGACGAAGGAGGGCATCCGCCCGCCGCCCCAGTCCACGCTCGTCGTCATCCCCGACCGCACGATGAGCGCGCTCGCCAGCGCCGTGAACATCATCAGGATCGAGGCGATGCCGACGTACACCCCGATGCGGTAGCGCTCGTGCGGCGAGCGGCGCGGCTCCTCGCCTCCGCCTCCGCCGGGGCCGCCGCCGCCCGGCCCGCCCCCGCCGGG
>JBEVKV010000235.1:0-24079 GCA_040509515.1 Pyrinomonadaceae bacterium
CTCCGCCTCTTCGAGGTTGTTAACCGGAGCGTTGTCCGAACAGCTCACCTGCTGGGACGCCGGGTAGCCCGCGGCGAAGATCCCCAGCCCCTTGTTCCCGCTCAGGGAGAACTTGATCGGGATGTTCTGCCCGCCGTTCGCCTTGTTGAGCGTGGGGATGTTCGACACCGGCGAGAAGAAGCCGGTGAAGTTGTAGAGCACCGTCACCGTGAACGTCCTGACGGTCGTGTTGCCCGACGCGTCGGTGGCGGTCGCCGTCACGGTCGTCGCGCCGACGTTGAAGACCGAGCCCGAGGCCGGGCTCACGCTGAGCGTCACGCCGGGGCAGTTGTCGGCGGCCGTCACCGTGTAGGTGGCCGTCGTCGAAGTGGCCGGCGAGTTGAGCGGCAGGTAGACCGTGACGCCGCCCGTCGGGTAGCTGATGGTCGGCGCTTCCGTGTCGTTGACCGTCACGTTGAAGGTCTTCGTCGTGACGTTGCCCGCCCAGTCGGTCGCCGTCGCCGTCACCGTCGTCGTCCCCTTCGGGAAGACGGAGCCGGAGGCGTGGCTGGTCTGGACGGTGACGCCGTCGGCGTTGCAGTTGTCCGAAGCCGTCACGGAGAAGCTGACCGCGGCCGAGCAGGAGCCCGCGTCGTTGCCGACCGTGATGTCGGCCGGGACGCCCAGCGTCGGCGCGACGGCGTCGGTGACGGTGATGGTCTGGACGGCGGTCGAGAAGTTCCCGGCCGCGTCCGTCGCCTTGAAGGTGCGCGTGATGACGCGCGGGCTGGCGGCCGAGCCCGCACCCGTGCTCGTCTCGGTGACCGTGACGACGGGGACGCCGCAGTTGTCGAACGGCGGGCCGGGCGGCAGCGGATCGCCGTTCTCGTCGAGCACCGTGCCGCGCGTCGCCTGCGACGGGTGCGCCGCCGGGACAGCGCTCAGGCAGGTGTAGGTGGCGTCGGCCGGGGCGACGATGATGGGCTTGGTGTCGTCGACGACCGTCACGGTCTGCGTGGCCGTGGCGGAGTTGCCGGCCGCGTCGGTCGCCGTCCACGTCACCGTCGTCGTGCCGACGGGGTAGGCGCCGCCGGGCGGCGTGCTGTGCGTGACGGTGACGGACGCCGGGCAGTCGTCGTTCACGTCCGGCTGACCGAGTTCGCTGTCGTCGAGCCCGACCGAGCAGCCGGTGCCGTCCGCGCCCGTCCCGACCGTGATGTTGGCCGGGGCGGTAATCGTGGGCGCGGTGGTGTCGCCCGCGCACGCGCCGTCAACCACGTTGACGCGCTGGTTGCAGGACGCCGTGCGGCCGAAAGAGTCCGTGACCGTCCATGTGATGAGCGTGAGCCCGGTCGGGTACGGCGCGTTCAAAGCCTCGCCGTCGCTGCGGACGCCCGCGACGCTGACGCCCGTCGCGGGGTTGGTCGTCGGCGTGCCGGGGTCAACCGTGGCGATGCCGTTCGCGTCGGCCGGGGCGGTCTTGTCGGCCGGGCACGAGATGGTCGGGGCCGCGGTGTCCACGACCGTGACGGTGAAGCTGCAGGAGCCGCTGCCCGTCTCGGACGAGACGCTGACGACGGTCGCGCCGAGGGGGAAGAACGCGCCGGAGGCGGGCGTCGAGCTGATGGCGCCGCAGTTGCCCGCGCCGGTCGCCGCGCCGAAGGCGACGAACGCGCCGGAGTTGCCGCCCTGCGACGTGTTGGCGGTGACGACCATGTCCTCGTGACAGGTGAGCGAGCAGGTCTGCGCGCCGGCCGCGGTCGGGACGGCGGCGTCGAAGCTCGCGCTGTTGTCGCCCGGCTCAAGCTCGGGCGTGTCGCTCGCGACGCTCACGCTGTTGGTGAGCACGGTGCCGGCCGCCGTCCCGCCGTTGACCGAGTAGGCGAGGACGAGCCGCGCCGACGCGCCGGCGGGCATGCTCGCCACGGTGCACTCGGCGGGGTCGCCGGCCGCCGCCGGCGGCGTGCAGGCGAAGCCGACGCCCGTGCTCTCGCCGAGCGAGACGAAGGTGGCGTCGGCCGGGAGGATGTCGGAGACCTTGACGTTGGCGGCCGCGTTCGGCCCGGCGTTGGTCAGGAAGATTTCAAAGGTGCTGCTTGAGCCCGCGCTGACCCCAGAGTTCTGGACGGCCGCCGACTGGCTGAGCTGCAGGTCTACGTAGGGCGTCGGGGCGACGACGGTGAAGGTCGCGCCGGTGCGGAAGGAGGCTTCGGCGGCGTCGGAGATGTAGACCTTCCAGACGCCGCGGTTGTCCACGACGACGGTGCCGGGGCCCTCACCTACGGTGCCGCCGCCGGCGTCGGTGATGATTGACGTCTCGCTCGAAGGCAGCGTGAAGGAGAAGCTCTGCTCGGCGGAAGTCACGTCGCTCGCCTGCACGATGGAGCCCGTGCGCGCGGCCCAGTTGACGCGGCGCGCGGCGAAGCCGCCCGCCCCCAACTGTGCCCCTGTCACCTTGGCGCAGACCGTGTCGCCCAACTCGAACAGGTCGCTCGGCGTGGTGCAGTCCGACTCGTAGGTGGTGATGGTCTCGCCCGCCTGGAAGAGCATCGCCGGCAGCAGCCCCGCGACGGGCGCGGCGGGAGCGGCGGCGGTTCGCCTGCGCGCGCCGGGCCGACGGTTCGGCGCGGACTTCGTGCCGGCCTCCGCCTCGGCGGCGGCGGCGCGGCGCGCGCCCGCGAACAGGCGCGACGAAGAGGCGGACGCGGCCGTGTAGACGCCGGCGGCGAGCAGCCCGAACATGACGGCGAAGGCGCAGAGGCGCGCGAGTCCCGCGTCGAGGCGCTTCGCGCGACCGGCCGAGCCCGGGGCGGGGTTACAGATTGGGCGTGTCGAACTACGTCTAGGGGCGGGGGTCATACCTTATCTCCTTCCGACTTTTCGAGGATTGCCGTGTCCTGTGTGCGGCCCGGGCGCGGAGCCCCTCGGGCGGCGGCGGTGGCGCGGGCTTCGTCGGCCGCGCCGCCTGCGATTCAATGTGTAAAGACGGAGCGAAGTCCGCTCGGAGGCTTTCCGACCCACATCCGACTCGGGCGCGCTCGTCCGGCGCCGCGCGTGGCCGAAGCCAGCGCGCGGGCTGCCGTGAGGTCGAAGGTCGTCCGAACCTGTGGCACCTTACTTTAAAAGGCTTTTCAAGGTCAGAAAGGAGTCCGGTCGCCAGTCCCCGCGCGGGGGCTCGCGCCGACGTGCATCTCGGCCGCGCCGTTCGGGCCTTCGACGCCGAGGCCGTGGTTGACATCGTCGCCTGCGCGCGAGACCCGGGTGCGGGCGGCCTGCGCGTGTGCGGCGGCGGACATTGTGAGGGCGAACGTGAGGATGGCGAAAATTCTGATGGGGGCTCGTGTCTTGGCCATCTACGTAATGTTTTCCTTGTTCTTTGGAGAAGCTTGGCGGTCGGGCGTCGGCGGGGCAGGCCGAACACCCTGTTGGGATGGAACGATGGAAAGCCTGATTCGGAAAGCCAGTCGGGCGAACGCTCGCGAGCGAGGTTTTATTGGTACCACTCCCTACCGTTAGAAGCGGGGAGAGGTTTTATGATAAATTCGCCGCGTTGTCAACGACCAATCTGACTTAGCCCGAAATTATTTTCGGCGGCCGTCGCCGGCCGCCGCCCGCGCGCCACCGTCGCAATGACACCCGAGCCACAGAACCAGACCCCCTGCCTCTCCGTCGTCGTCCCCGCCTACAACGAGGGCGCGACGCTTGAGTCGGTGGTCGAGAAGCTGCTCCGACTCCCGCGCCTGCTCGAAGTCGTCGTCGTGGACGACTGCTCGACGGACTCGACGCCGGAGGTCACGCGCCTGCTCGCCGAACGCGACCCGCGCGTGAGGGTCGCGCGCCACGAGCGCAACGGGGGCAAGACCGCCGCGCTGCGGACGGGCTTCGCCATGACGCGCGGCGAGGTCGTCATCGTGCAGGACGCCGACCTCGAATACGACCCGGCCGAGATACCGCTCGTCATCCTGCCGATACTCAACGACCGCGCCGACGTGGTCTACGGCTCGCGCTTTCTCGTCCGGCGCGCGACGCGCGTGCTCTACTTCTACCACTACCTCGGCAACAAGTTTCTGACCTTCCTCTCGAACGCGCTGACGAACCTCAACATGACCGACATGGAGACGGGCTACAAGGCGTTCCGCGGCGAGATCATCCGCAACATGCGCATCACGTCCGAGGGGTTCGGCTTCGAGGTCGAGGTGACGGCGAAGGTCGCCAAGCTCGGGTGCGCCGTCTACGAGGTGCCCATCAGCTACTACGGCCGCACCTACGACGAGGGCAAAAAGATCGGGACGCGCGACGGGTTCCAGGCGCTCTGGCTCATCATCCGCTTCAACCTCTTCTGCTCTCTGCGCTCCTCGTTCACGCGCCTGCCGGAGCTGAGGCAGGTCGAGCGCCACCGCTTCCCCGGCACGCTCGACGGGCAGACCTATGGCTGAAGCCCTCGCCTACGCCGGGCGCGACCTTGAGTCGATGTCGCTGGCGCGCAACTACCACCGCTGGATACTCGACCTCTTCGCGCCGCACCTCGGCCGGCGCGTCGTCGAGGTCGGCGCGGGCACCGGCTCGTTCTCCGAGCTGCTGCTCGGGCGCGCGCCCGAATCGCTCACGCTCGTCGAGCCTTCCGAGGCGATGCACCGACTGCTCGTCGAGCGGGTCGGCTCCTGGCGGACGCACGCGCGCGTCCGTGTTTTTAACGACACGTTCGCCAACGTCGCGCGCCGCGTTGCCGAAGAGGAGCGCCCCGACTCAATCGTCTACGTCAACGTGCTCGAACACGTCCGCGAAGACGAGGCCGAGCTGCGGCTCGCGGCCTCGGCGCTTCCCGTGGGCGGCCGCGTCTTCCTGTTCGTGCCCGCGTTCCAGTGGCTCTACGGCAACTTTGACCGGCAGGTCGGCCACCAGCGCCGCTACACGCGCGCCGAGCTTGCCGAGAAGTGCGTGCGCGCTGGCTTTCGCGTCCTCCGGTCGGTCTACTTCGACGCGGCGGGCGTCCTGCCGTGGTGGCTGAAGTACCGCGTGCTGCGCTCGGAGAAGCTGGAGCCGGCGGCGGTCAAGTTTTACGACGACTTCTGCGTGCCCGTCGTCCGGCGCGTCGAGGCGAAGCTGCCGCCGCCGCTCGGCAAGAACGTCCTGCTCGTGGCGGAGAAACGTTGAGGGGAAAGAGTCGAGGCGGCCGGGCGCTCGGCGCGTCGGCGTGGTTATAATCGGATTTTCTGACTTCTAATACTTTCGGACTTCTACAATGGACAACTTGAAAAACATCTTCGTGACCGGCGGCGCGGGCTTCATCGGCTCGGCCTTCGTCCGGCTCCTGCTCGAAGAACTGCCCGGGAGCCGCGTGGTCAACTTCGACGCGCTCACCTACGCGGGGAACCCCGACAACCTCAAGGACATCGCCGACGAACGCCACCGCTTCGTGCGCGGCGACATCTGCGACAAAGACGCCGTGCTCGCCGCGCTCGAAGAGGGTACGGAGGTCATCGTCAACTTCGCGGCCGAGTCGCACGTCGACCGCAGCATCCACTCGGCCAACGAGTTCATACGCACCAACGTCATGGGGACGCAGGTGCTGCTCGACGCCGCACGCGAGCGCGGCGTCCGCCGCTTCGTGCAGGTCTCGACCGACGAGGTGATGGGGAGCCTGCCCGAGCGCGACGACGCCTTCTTCACGGAGGACTCGCCGTTCGAGCCCAACAGCCCCTACTCGGCGTCGAAGGCCGCGGCCGAGCACCTCTGCCGCGCCGCGCACCACACGCACGGGCTCGACGTGGTCACGACGCGCTGCGGCAACAACTACGGCCCGCGCCAGTTCCCCGAGAAGTTCCTGCCGCTGATGCTCTCGAACGCCTTCGCCGACGAGTCCATCCCGGTCTACGGCGACGGCCGCAACGTCCGCGACTGGATTTACGTCGAAGACCACTGCCGCGCCATCTTCGACGTGATGACGAAAGGTCGTCCGGGCGAGGTCTACAACGTCGGCGCGCGCAACGAGCGGCGCAACCTCGAAGTGGCCGAGTCCGTCCTCGACGCGCTGGGCAAGCCGCGCACGCTGCTCAAGTTCGTCAAGGATCGCCCCGGCCACGACCGCCGCTACGCCATCGACCCGGTGAAGATAGAGACCGAGCTTGGCTGGCGGCCGCGCGAGACGTGGGAGACCGGGCTCGCCAAGACCATCCGCTGGTATCAGGAGAACGCCGACTGGGTCGCCCGCACCCGCAGCGGCGCTTACAGGGACTATTACGCGAAGCAGTACGGGACGGTCTGAATGAAAGTCTTAATCACAGGGGCGGGCGGGATGGTCGGCGGGGTGCTGGCGGGGCACTGCCGGAATCTGGGCGACGACGTGCTGGCGTTCGACCGCGAGGGGCTCGACATCACGGACGAGCGCGTGACGCGCGAGGCGTTCGGGCGTCTGCGGCCCGAGGCCGTCATCAACTGCGCGGCGTGGACGGACGTGGACGGGTGCGAGCTCGACCCGCAGCGCGCCTTCCTCGTCAACTCGCAGGGCGTCGAGACGCTGGCGACGGCCGCGCGGCTCGCGGGCGCTGCTTTCGTCACCGTCTCGACCGACTACGTCTTCGACGGGCGCAAGGCCGAGGGCTTCTACACGCAGCGCGACGACCCGCACCCGGCGAGCGCCTACGGCGCGGCGAAGCTCGAAGGCGAGCGGCGCGCGCAGGTCGCTTCGGCGCGCACGTCGGTCGTGCGGACGGGGCTGGTCTTCGGCCCCGGCGGGCGCAACTTCCTCTCGACGGTCATCGAGCGCGCGCGGCGCGGCGAGCGCCTGAAGGCCATCTCGGACTCCTACGGCACGCCGACCTACGCGCCCGACCTCGCGGCCCGCCTGCGCGAGCTGGCCGAGCTGGATTTGCCCGGCGTCTACCACGTCGTTAACTCCGGCGAGGGCACGTCCTACGAGGGCTTCGCGCGCGCGGCGGCCGAGTCGGTGGGAATGACGAACGCCGAAATCGAGCCCGTCCTGATGGACTCGCTCAAGCGCCCCGCCCCGCGCCCGCGCAACTCGCGCATGCGCTGCCTGCTCTCCGAGGCCATCGGCCTGCGCCCCCTGCGCGACTGGCGCGAGGCGCTCGGCGAGTTCGCGGGAATGAGCAAGTAGACAGAAATCAGTAGTCAGTAGAAAACCCTCCGCAATCGCACCGTCCGAGTTCCCGCCGCCGCGCACGTCAAGCGGGGCCTACCGACTACTGACTACTGTCTACTGACTGCTGTTTACTGACTGCTGTCTACTTCCTCCCGGTTTGCCTCGGCGCGTGTCTCTGCTATTATGACGCGTTCGGAAACAGCCCTTTCCGATGGGGTTTAGTGTTTCTCCGCCCCCGACTCAGGAAGAGAATTTAAGAATTATGATGTCGCAAGATAACCGCCTCCTGCCGCTCTCGCCCGAGACGCTCGACCGCCCGCTGCGCGACCTCGCGGCGCCGCCCTCCGTCGTCGCGCCGCCCGTCATCTCCGCCTCGTCCGAGCCGGCGCACCTGCGCGAGTACCTCGCCGTTGTGCTCAAGCGCAAGTGGCTCATCCTGAGCCTGATGGTGGTCGTCACCTCGCTCGTCGCCATCCAGATGTACAGGCTGCCCTCGGTCTACGAAGCCTTCACGCAGATTCAGATCGAGCAGCGGTCGAGGAGCGTCCTGACGACCGGGCGCGGCGGCGACCTCGTCATCCGCGCCAACGACCCCAACTACTGGAACACGCAGCTCGCCAAGCTCAAGACGCAGAAGCTGGCGCGGCAGGTCATCCTGCGGCTCGACCTGCACAACAACCCGGCCTTCCTCGGCGCGAGCCGCGGCACCGGCATCATCGCCGGCCTGCGCCGCGTCATCACCGGCGCGAAGCCGAAGGACGCGACGCCGCAGAAGGACGCCTCGGCCGTCCCCGTCCTCGACGAAGGCGACCCCTCGTTCGACCAGCAGATTACGCCCGAGCTGGCGCGCAAGCTCGAACCCTTCGAGGACACGCTGCGCGAGAACCTGTCGGTCACCCCCGTCGAGCGCACCAACCTCGTCAACATCAGCTTCAACCACACCGACCCGCAGATCGCCGCCAGCGTCGTCAACACGCTGGCCGCCGTCTTCCGCGAGAACGACATCGTCGACGAGACGGCCGGGGCCGACCGCGCCAACACGCTTCTGGGCAACCAGATCGTCGAGCTTCAGGCGCAGATTCAGCGCGACCAGGACGCGCGGCTCGCCTACCTGCGCGGGCACAACCTGCCGCTCGGCAACAAGCCGGGGCAGAATTTGACCGAGGTGCGGCTGACCACCTACAGCTCGCAGCTTCAGGCGGCCGAGGCCGAGCGCAAGGAGGCCGAGGCGGCCTACAACTCCGCGCTCAAGGCGCGCACCGCCGGGAGCGTCTGGGACGTGCCCGAGGTGCAGAAGAACGAGAACATCAACAAGCTGCGCGCGCGCATCTCCGAGCTTGAGGAGCAGCGCGCGGCGCTGATGGTCACTTACACGGCCGAGTGGCCTGCCGTCCAGAAGATCGACGAACAGCTCAAGAAGCTCAACGCCGATTTGGAGAAGCAGCCCGAGCAGGTGCTCGCGGGGATGAAGACCCGCTACGACTCGGCGCGCGACAAGGAGGCCAAGCTCCGCTCCTCTTACTTCGCCGAGCAGGGGACGGCCAACGCGCAGAGCACCTCCGAGATGGGGCTCTCCGACCTCTCGCAGCGCATCGAGACCAACAAGCAACTCTACCAGACTTACCTCCAGCGCCAGCGCGAGCTACAGGTCACGTCGAGCGACCGCACCAACAACGTCTCGACCGTCGAGGAGGCGCGCACGCCGCGCGAGCCCATCGGGCCGCCGCGCGCGCGCAACATCATCGTCGCCTTCCTCCTGAGCCTCGGGATCGGCGTCGGCCTCGCCTTCCTGCTCGACTACCTCGACGACACGCTCAAGTCGGCCGAAGACGTTGACCGCCACCTGCACCTGCCGACGCTCGCGCTCATCCCCGCGCCGCGCGAGGTGCGCCGCTTCCTCGGCCGCTCGGGCGCGCCCGAGCCCGAGCCGGGCGCGAACACCGCGCTCGCGCTCATCGACGACGTGCGCTCGCCCGTCGCCGAGGCTTACCGCCACCTGCGAACGTCGCTCCTGCTCTCGTCGGCCGGCCAGCCGCCCAAGACCATCCTCGTCACGTCGAGCCAGCCGTCCGAGGGCAAGACCACGACGGTCGTCAACATCGCGACGATGCTGGCGCAGACCGGCGCGGACGTGCTCGTGCTCGACTGCGACCTGCGGCGGCCGCGCATCCACGCGCACTTCGGGCTGCCGAACACGCGCGGCGTGACCAACTACCTCTCCGGCGACTCGAACGTCTCGGAGCTGGTGCAGACCTACGACAAGCTGCCCAACCTGAAGGTCATCTCCTCGGGCCCCATCCCGCCCAACGCGGCGGAGCTGCTGGGCTCGGACGAGATGCGCAAGCTCCTCTACGTGCTCGCGGAGAACTTCACGCACATCGTCATCGACTCGCCGCCGGCCATCTCGTTCACCGACGCCTCGATCCTCTCGACGATGGTGGACGGCGTGATGCTCGTCGTCCACGGCGGGCGCTCGTCGCGCTCGGTCGTGCGCCGCGCCAAGCAGCAGTTACAGGACGTGGGCGCGCACATCTTCGGCATCGTCCTCAACAACGTGAAGATGGAGGGGACGGACTACTACTATTATTCGGGCTACTACTCGGGCTACTACGCCGACGAGGACGGCGCGCCCGAGGGGGCCGAGGCGGCCGGCAGCGGCGGCGGCGGCCGCGGGCGCTGATGGCGGGGCAGTTCTCGGTCGTCACGCCCGACGTGGAACTCGGGCGCGACGTTAAGATTTACGCCTTCGTCAACCTCTACGGCTGCCGCGTCGGCGACGAGACGCGCATCGGCACCTTCGTCGAGATTCAGAGGGGCGCTTCCGTCGGCGCGCGCTGCAAGATTTCGAGCCACACCTTCGTCTGCGAGGGCGTGACGATTGAGGACGAGGTCTTCGTCGGCCACGGCGTGATGTTCATCAACGACCGCGTCCCGCGCGCCACGCGCGAGGACGGGACGCCGCAGACCGAGGCCGACTGGAAGCTCGAAACGACAGTCGTCCGGCGCGGCGCTTCAATCGGCAGCAACGCCACCATCCTCTGCGGCGTCGAGATCGGCGAGCGCGCCGTGGTCGGCGCGGGCGCGGTCGTGACGAGGAGCGTCCCCGCGGGCGCCGTCGTCGCCGGCAACCCGGCGAGAATTCTTAGAGTGATAAGTGATGAGTGATAGGTGATAAGAAAAGAACCGGGCTCGCTGTCTTTTCTTATCACTCGTCACCCATCACTTATCACTTTTTCCACATATGCCAGTTCCCTTCGTAGACCTACAGGCGCAGTACCGCTCGATCAAGGCGGAAGTTGACTCGGCCATCCAGCGCGTGCTCGACACGTCGGCCTTCGTGCTCGGGCGCGAGGTCGAGGTGTTCGAGCGCGAGTTCGCGGAGTACGTCGGCGCGCGCGAGTGCGTCGGCGTCTCGAACGGGACGGACGCGCTGCACCTCGCGCTCCTCGCGTGCGGCGTCGGCCCCGGCGACGAGGTCATCGTCCCGGCCAACACCTTCTTCGCCACGCCCGAGGCGGTCTCGGCCGCCGGCGCGACGCCCGTCTTCGCCGACTGCGACCCCGTCACCTACAACATCGACCCCGCCCGGGTCGAGGCCGCCGTCACCGCACGCACGCGCGCCGTCATCCCCGTACACCTCTACGGCCAGCCCGCCGACCTCGACGCCGTCGAAGAGATCGCGAGGCGGCACAATCTGACGGTCATCGAGGACGCGGCGCAGGCGCACGGCGCGCGCTACAAGGGCCGGCGGGTCGGGGCGCTCGCGCGCGCGGGCTGCTTCAGCTTCTACCCCGGCAAGAACCTCGGCGCGTACGGCGAGGGCGGCGCGGTCGTGACCAACGACCCGGAGGTCGCGCGCCGCCTGCGGCTCCTGCGCGACCACGGCTCGGAGGTGAAGTACCGGCACGAGGTCGTCGGCTTCAACTCGCGGCTCGAAGGCATTCAGGCGGCGGTGCTCTCGGTCAAGCTCAAACACCTCGACGGCTGGAACGAGTTGCGGCGCGGGCACGCCGCGCGCTACCGCGAGATGCTCGGCGCGCTCGAAGAGGCCGGCGCGCTCTCGCTCCCGCGCGAGGCCGGCTACGCCGAGCACGTCTACCACCTCTTCGTCGTCCAGACCTCTGCGCGCGACGAACTGCAGCGTTACCTGTCGGCCGCGGGCGTCCACACGGGAATTCATTACCCCACGCCCGCGCACCTCCAGCCGGCCTACGCCGCGCTCGGGCACGCCGCGGGCGACTTCCCCGAGGCCGAGCGGCAGGCGCGGCGCGTGCTCTCGCTCCCGATGTTCGCCGAGCTGACCGAGCGGCAGTTGCGCTACGTCGCGCACGCGCTCGAAGACTTCCGCGCGGGGGGCGCGGCCGCCGCCGGTAAATGATCGGCGGTAAATGATATTGTGTCCGACGCGCGCCCGAAGGCGGGAGGCGCGCGCGCAAACGCCATGAGCATCACGGTCGGTGTCGTCGGCTGCGGCTACTGGGGGCCGAACCTGATTCGCAACTTCGCCGAGAACGAGGCGGCGGAGCTGCGCTGGGTCTGCGACAAGGACGAGCGGCATCTCTCGAAGGTCGCGCGCCGCTACCCGGCCGCGCGCGCCGCCTCTGACTTCGGCGAGCTGATCGCCGACCCGCGGCTCGACGCCGTCGTCATCGCCACGCCCGTCTTCACGCACTACGACTTCGCGCGCCGCGCGCTCGAAGCCGGCAAGCACGTCCTCGTCGAAAAGCCCTTCACCGCGACCTCCGCCGAGGCCGAAAAGCTCATCGCGCTGGCCGAGCGGCGCGGGCTCGCGCTGATGGTCGACCACACTTTCATCTACACAGGCGCGGTCAGGAAGATTAAGGAGATGGTCGCGGCCGGCGAGTTGGGCGACCTGCTCTACTTCGACTCGGTGCGCGTCAACCTCGGCCTCTTCCAGCGCGACATCAACGTCGTCTGGGACTTGGCGCCGCACGACTTCTCCATCATGGACTACGTGGTGGGGCGCGGGGCGACCGAGCTGATGGCGACGGGGAGCTGCCACGTCGAGCCCGGCATCGAGAACATCGCCTACGTCCAGCTCCGCTTCGGCGACTCACTGATCGCCAACTTCCACTTCAACTGGCTCTCGCCGGTCAAGATTCGCCGCACGCTCATCGCCGGCAGCCGCCGCATGATCGTCTACGACGACATCGAGCCGACCGAGAAGGTGAAGGTCTACGACAGCGGCGTCACGCGCAACGCCGACGCCGCCGACGAGGAGGAGGCTTACAGGACGCTGGTCAGCTACCGCTCGGGCGACGTGTGGGCCCCGAAGCTCGACCCTTCCGAGGCGTTGCGCTACGTCTGCGCCGAGTTCCTCGACTCGATAAAACATTCGCGCCCCTCGGTCTCGGACGGCGCGGCGGGCTTGCGCGTCGTGCGCCTGCTCGAAGCCGCGCAGGCGTCCATCAGCGACGGCGGGCGCTGGATAAAACTTTAGGAGTGATGAGTGATGAGTGATGAGTGATAAGTGAAGAAGAAGGGGCTCTGTGTTTTCTTATCACTCATCACTCATCACTCGTCACTAACCGAAGATGCAAGTCCCACTGCTCGACCTGAAACAGCAGCACGCGGCGCTGCGCGAGGAGTTGCACGCGGCGCTCGGGCGCGTGCTCGACTCTCAGCAGTTCATCATGGGCGAGGACGTGCGGCTGTTGGAGGCGGAACTCGCCGCCTACACCGGCGCGGCGCACGCGGTCGGGTGCGGGTCGGGCTCGGACGCGCTGCTGCTCGCGCTGCTCGCGCTCGACGCCGGCGCGGGCGCGGAGGTCGTCACGACGCCCTTCACCTTCTTCGCCACGGCCGGCGCCATCGCCCGCGCCGGGGCGCGACCCGTCTTCGCCGACATCGACCCCGTCACTTACAACATCGACCCCGCGCTGATGGACGCGGCCGTCACCCCGCGCACGCGCGCGCTGATGCCCGTACACCTCTACGGACAGTGCGCGGAGATGTCGGAGGTGATGCGCGTCGCCGGGGCGCGCGGGCTGCCCGTCATTGAGGACGCGGCGCAGGCCATCGGCGCGTCCGACGAGGCGGGGCGCGCGGGTGCGGTCGGCGCGGTCGGGTGCTTCAGCTTCTACCCGACGAAGAACCTCGGCGCGGCCGGCGAGGCGGGGCTCGTCACGACGAACGACGCGCGACTCGCCGAACGCCTGCGCCGCCTGCGCGTCCACGGCGGCGCGACCGAGTACCACCACGAAGAGATCGGCTTTAACAGCCGTCTCGACACGCTCCAGGCGGCCGTGCTGCGCGTCAAGCTCCCGCACCTCGACTCGTGGTCGGACGCGCGGCGCGAGCGCGCCGACACTTACACGCGCCTGATCGAAGAGGCGGGGCTCGCCGAGTTCGTCGCCGCGCCGCACACACGCCCCGGCGCGCGCCACATCTTCCACCAGTACGTCATATGCGTCCCCGGCGCGCGGCGCGACGCGCTCGTCGAACACCTCAAGGCGGGCGGCGTCGGCACCAAAATCTACTACCCCGTCCCGCTCCACCTGCAGCCGTGCTTCGCCCGACTCGGCCACCGCGAGGGCGACTTCCCCGTCTCCGAGCGCGCCGCGCGCGAGACGCTCGCGCTCCCGATGTTCCCCGAGCTGACGACGGCGCAGCAGGAGTACGTCGTCGAAACCCTCCGCCGCTTTTTCATTTAACCGGAACTGACCCGAGCCGGGCGAACGGGCTGAGGACTTAAGATTTCAAAGTTGAAATTTCAAATCTCAAATCTTTCCGCATACAGATTCAGGGTGACGACGATGCTGCTCGCACTCTCGACGCTCCTCGTCCCTTCGGCGACGCCTGCGGCGCAAGGGGGGCGGGGCGCGGCGTCCGTCAACCGGCGCGAGATGGCCGAGCGAGTGCGCGCCGAGTTCCTGCACGCGTGGCGCGGGTACGAGCGTCACGCGTGGGGACACGACGAGCTGCGGCCTTTGTCGAAGACCGCGCGCGACTGGTACGGCGAGCCGCTCTACATGACGCAGGTGGACGCGCTCGACACGCTCATCCTCATGGGCTTCGGCGCGGAGGCCGACCGCACGCGCGAGTTCGTCGCACAGAATCTCTCCTTCGACAAAGACATCTTCGTCCAGAACTTCGAGATCACGATCCGGCACCTCGGCGGGCTGCTCTCGGCCTACCAGTTGACGGGCGACCGCCGGCTGCTGCGGCTGGCGGAAGATTTGGGGACGCGCCTGCTGCCGGCGTTCGAGTCGAAGACCGGCCTCCCCTACCGCTTCGTCAACCTGCGCACGGGCAAGGTGCGCGGCGAAGTGACCAACCCGGCCGAGGCAGGGACGCTGCTCGTCGAGTTCGGCGCGCTCTCGAAGCTCACGCGCCGATCCGTCTTCTACGAGAAGGCCAAGCGCGCGCTCGTCGAGACGTACCGGCGGCGCTCGCGCATAGGGCTGGTCGGCAGCCGCGTCAACGTCGAGACCGGCGAGTGGGTCGGGAAGACGAGCCACATCAGCGGCGGCATCGACTCGTACTACGAATACCTGCTCAAGTGCTGGCTGCTCTTCGGCGACGAGGACTGCCGGCGGATGTGGCTCGAATCCGTCGCGGCGGTCAACAAGCATTTGGCCGACGACTCGGGCGCGGAGCTTTGGTACGGCCACGCCGACATGGAGACGGGGCGGCGCACGGCGACGAGCTACGGCGCGCTCGACGCCTTCTTCCCCGCCGTCCTCGCGCTCTCCGGCGACACGGCGCGCGCGAGGCGGCTGCAAGACTCTTCGCTCAAGATGTGGCGCGCGCACGGCGTCGAGCCCGAGCGCCTGAACTACCGCACGATGAAGGTCGAGGGCGCGGGCTACCCTCTGCGCCCCGAGATAGTCGAATCGACCTACTACCTCCAACGCCTCACCGGCGAGCGGCGCTACCTGCGCGAGGGCGCGGAACTCTTCGAGGACTTCGTCCGCCACTGCCGCACGGACGTGGCCTACGCGGCGCTGCGGAGCGTCGAGACGAAGGAGAAGCAGGACAACATGGAGAGCTTCCTCTTCGCGGAGACCTTCAAATACTTCTACCTCCTCTTCGCCCCGCCGAAGACGCTGGACTTCAAGGGCGTCGTCTTCAACACCGAGGCGCACCCCATCCGAAAGACATGGCGCGCCCGCTGACCGGCGCGCGCGTTTGCCTGACGCGGGCGGCCGCGTCTATCCTCGGCGGATGAGGCGCACCACACACGCGGCCGTTGACATCACGTTCGTCGCGCTCGGGATACTGTCGGCCGCCTTCGGCCTCAAGGGCTTTCTGCTGTCGAGCCACTTCATCGACGGCGGCGTGACGGGCATCTCGATGCTCGTCTCCAGCCTGACGGGGCAGCCGCTCGCCGTCTTCATCCCGCTCATCAACCTCCCCTTCATCGCGCTCGGCTACAGTCAGATCGGGAAGCGCTTCGCCGCCAAGAGCGCGCTGGCCATCGCGGGGCTCTCGGTCTGCCTCGCGCTCGTCCACTTCCCCGACGTGACCTCCGACAAGCTGCTGACGGCCGTCTTCGGCGGCTTCTTCATCGGGGCCGGCATCGGGCTCGCCATCCGCGGCGGCGCGGTGCTCGACGGCACGGAGGTGGCGGCGCTGCTGGTGAGCAAGCGCAGCAGCCTGCTCCGCGTCGGCGACGTGATCCTCATCCTCAACGTCTTCATCTTCTCGGCCGCCGCCTTCTTCCTCGGCGTCGAGACGGCGCTCTACTCCATCCTCACCTACATCGCCGCGTCGAAGACCGTGGACTTCCTCCTCCACGGCATCGAGCAGTACACGGCGATGGTCATCGTCTCCGAGCACAGCGAGATGATTCGGCAGGCCATCATCCGCGACCTCGCGCGCGGCGTGACGCTCTACAAGGGGCGGCGCGGCTGGACGGACGCCGAGCAGGACATCCTCTTCTGCGTCGTCACGCGCCTTGAGATCGGCCGCGTCCGCGGGCTCGTCGCCGAGTACGACCCGGCCGCCTTCGTCGTCGTCTACCCGCTCTCGGACGTGCACGGCGGCGTCATCAAGAAGTCTGCGCTCCACTGAATGGGCGAGCCCCGGCGCCAAGCCGGCGCGTGCTATAATCGCGCCTTACTCACGCCGGGAATTTTGGTTCACCCTTTGCGGCCGAAGCCTTAACACATGAGCGAATCGAACACGACTGACGCCCTGACGGGGACGGTGAAGGGGCCGGGCGAGCGTCCGCACGAGTACCTGTTCATCACGGCCGACAACGTGCGCGCGCGCATCGGCGAGTTCGTCTACTACACGGCGAGCGACGGCCGCGACGAGCGGCGCATCATCGGCAACGTCACCGAGCGCCGGCTGGTGCGCAACCTCCCCGACACGTTCCTCTCCGACCCCGAGACGCCGCCGTCGGTCGTCTCGTCGCTCATCGGGCTCGAAGGCGACGGCTGCGAGCTGTACGAGATCACGGTCGAGACCATCGGATACTTCCATCCGAAGCTCGGGGATTTCGTCAACCCGCGCATCCCGCCGCGGCCGGGCGACCCGGTCTTCCTCGCCTCTTCCGAAACGCTCGCCGACTGCCTGAGCCCGCGCCACGCGGGCGAGGTCGGCTCCGCACACGTCGGCAGTCTCCTGACGCGCGAGGCGGGCGCGGTGCCCGTCGTGCTCTCCATCAAGGACGTGGTCTCGACGCACCTCGCCATCCTCGCCTCGACCGGCTCGGGCAAGTCCTACACGGCGGGCGTGCTCGTCGAGGAGCTGATGCGCCCCTACAACCGCGCCGCCGTGCTCATCGTCGACCCGCACGGCGAGTACGACACGATGCGCGCCATCGAGGACGACCCGCGCTTCCGCGACGAGCGCGACGGCTACCGGCCCGAAGTCCGCGTCTTCACGCACGAGCGCGTCAAGGTGCGTTTCTCTTCTCTGACCGAGGCCGACGTGAAGTACCTCCTGCCCGAAGGCACTTCGGAGAAGATGCTCCACTTTCTCTCGCAGGCGTTCCGGCAGTTGACGGCGACGCGGCGCGGTGAGCTGTGGGGGTACCACGACCTGCGCGACGAGGTGAAGGCGCAGAAGTACGAGGGCGACGCGCGCGGCGAATCGAGCAACGCGAGTTCCATCGAAGGTCTGCTGTGGCGTCTGGACGCGCGTTTCGACAAGCCCAACTCCATCTTCTCCGACCACGAGCACATCGCGCTCGCCGAGATGTTCCGCCCCGGGCGCTGCACCGTGCTCCAACTCTCCGACATCGAGCAGAACGAGCAGCAGGTGGTCGTCGCGACGCTGCTGCGCCGCGTCAACAAGGCGCGCATGGCGACCGTGCGCGGCGAGTCCGAAGCGTCGAGCGACAGCTATCTGCCCTACCCCGTCTTCACGCTGCTCGAAGAGGCGCACCGCTTCGCGCCCGCCGGACAGACGGTCGTCTCCACCAACATCCTCAAGCAGATTCTCTCCGAGGGTCGCAAGTTCGGCGTCGGCATCGGGCTCATCACGCAGCGCCCGGGCAAGCTCGACCAGGACGTGCTCTCGCAGTGCATGACGCAGGTCATCATGCGCATCGTCAACCCCGTCGATCAGGACACCGTCGCCAAGTCGGTCGAAGGCGCGGGCCGCCAACTCCTCGCCGAACTGCCCGCGCTCACAAAGGGGCAGGCCGTCATCTCCGGCGTCGGCGTCAACACCCCCGTCATGTGCCGCGTCCGCGAAAGAATTACGAAGCACGGCGGCGAGACCTTCGACGCCCCCACCGAATGGGCGCGCTGGCACACCCCCGAAGAGCGCGAGCACCGCGACCAAGACGCCGCCGTCCTCGCCGCCCCTGCCAAACCCAAAAAAATCGAACGCGTCCGCGGCTTTCAGATTTGAGGGCCAGAGCCCCTGAGGCCGAAGCGGTCGGAGCCTTACGGCTACTAGAAGAAGAAGCGCATTAACTCAAGTTAGAGTTAATGCGCTTCTGAGTTTTCGCGCCCCGCGGCGCTCAAGTGGTGTGAGCCGGGCCGAGTCGTGTGCGGCGGTTCAGATGATGTTCACGCCCGAGGTGGGGACGAACATGAAGCAGTAGAAGGCGTAGTCAACAATCTGGTCCTGACCGAGGTCGGGCGGGGGCGGCTGGCCGGGGGTGGCCGTGATGGGGCCTTGGTTGACCGTCCAGTTCGCCTTCGAGGGGTCTGTGATGGGGTTGCCGGCGAAGTCGAAGTTCGTCACTTGGTCGTTGCCGTCCTTCTGCGACCAGGAGTTGCAGCCGCCCGAAGAGTTGTCGCAGCGCGCCCAGTGGTAATCGCCCGGCCAGTTGGCGTCGCCGGCCGGCGAGACCATCAGCGCGACGAAGTGCCCGGCCAGATAGCCGGCCTGTAGCCCGCCGCCGCCGGGATTCGTCCCCTGCTTGCTCGACTTGAACTGCATCAACTCCGCCATCGACCGGCCGGCGTAGACGAGGCCGTCCTTCTCCGCGTAGGAGCCGACCAACTGCCCGAGCGTGTCGAAGGGCTGGCTGAAGTCGGCGGCCGTCAGCAGGTAGCCGCTCCGCCGGCCGGGCTGCGGGAAGGTGTTCGGCGTGATGTTGCTCCCGTAAGCGTAGCAGTTGTTGTTGGGCTGGAACTTCGACGACATGAAGTTGCCGCCGCAGTCGCCCGCGGGGTCGAAGCCGTTCGGTATCCCGCCGTTCACGGTCGGGCCGTACTGCGGGACGCCAATCGGGGGGTGGTTGGGCGGGACGACAATCGGGACGGTGACGGTCACTGGCGCGATGTAGTGCTCGTCGGGCGTCGCGCCGAGGGACGCGGCGACCGTGTACTGGTGGAGCGGGTCTTGCGGCGCGATTCTTCCGCTGAACTTGAACTGTTTCTGTGGCGTGCTCACTGTGAGTCTCCTTTTCGGGTCAGGGCGGGCCGGAAACGTAAGGCGGCTTCCGGCCCGGGCGGGCGTTCGTTTCCTCTTCCGGGTTCCTGCGCGTTCAGGGGTAGATGGTACTGGTGGTGTTGCCGTCGGAGTAGTCGTAGACGGTCAGCGTCAGCGATGTGTCGGAGGCCGACCCGCCGAGGATGAGCATCGAGGAAGCGCCGTCGGGCACGCCCGTGTTGGTCGCCCACATCGCCGAGTTGTAGCGACCGTAGAAGACGAGGTTGCCGTCGTTCTGCATGACGAGCTGCCCGGGCATCTGGCCGGCGGAAGGGTTGTTGATGGCCTTCCACAGCACGGTGCCGTCGCTCTTCTGCAAGACGGGGCCTCGGGTCGGGTCGTTTATTAACGACGCGCTGCCGTCGAGCGCGCTGAGCGACTGCCCGGCCAGCAGGACGGCTTTGCCGCGGCTGTCGAGCCTGCTCACGTCCATCATCTCGCCCAGCAGGTTGAGCTGGAACAAACGCTTGACGACGGCCGGGCTCCACTTGTTGGCCGAGTAGCCGGCGCTCGTCAGGAGAATCATGAGCTTGGCGAGCGCCGCCATCGGCGTCATGTCGGCGGGGTTCAAGGCCCCGACCGCCGGCAGCCACGCGCCCGCCGCGTAGGCGTTGTCGTTGACCACGCCCGCTATCACCTGCGTGCAGTCGACGATGACGACGTTGCCCGGCGAGTTCGCCTTGTAGAGCGACTGGTAGATCGCGCCCGCCGACGGCTTGTCGGGGTTGCCCGAGGGAAAGTTGCCTTCGCCGTAAGACTCAAGGATGAGCCCCTTGACGCCGATGGGCGGCGCGACGCACGCGTCTATGAGCGAGGCGATGAGCGCCGCGGTGGTGCTGCCGAACTTGTACCACGCCGGGAAGGCGTTGAACTGTATCACCGGAAAGTTGTTGATGTTCGCCGAGATGTAGTTGAGCTGCGCGACGGCCGCGCTCAGCACCGCGGGGTTGTCGAGGCTGACCCCGTAACTCACGGGCGGCGGGAGCAGCTCGTTGTAGTCCACGCGGAACGTGATGCCGTACTCGCCGAGCGCCGGGTAGTTGGGCGAGGAGAAGGCGTTGAACTCGCTGGCGTTGGTCTTCAGGCTCCGGTTGCCGCGGAGCAGTTGGGTGTCGAAGTAGATGCAGACCTCCGGGATGCCGGTCTGCGCCGAGGCGATGGCGCCGCAGAAGTTCTGGAACGCGTCGGTGTTGAAGTTGAGCGACAGTTGTTTGCTCACCGGGTCTTGGTAGAACATCGGCACCTGCGAGCCCGTGATGATGACCGGCTTGCTCAGCGCGGCGGTGGCGAACCCCTGCGCGGAGAACGACGAGAGCAGGAACGGCAGCGCCGTCCCCGTGAAGTCCATGCTGTCGGTGCCGTGCAGCACGACCCAGCCGTCGCAGTTGCCGTAGTGCGTCAGGATGTAGTTGGCCATCAGGCACCAGTCGGTGGGTTGCAGGTTGGTGCTGTCGAGCGTCCCCGTCGAGGACTCGGGGAACGTCAGGTCGGTGACGTATGTAATCTGCAGGTCGGGGAACTGCTGCTTGATGATCGGGTTAAGAATCTGCTGGCACGCCGTGGCGAAGGCCGCCGCCGACATCGGGGTCAGGGGGTTTCCGGTGCAGCTAATCGTCCCGCCTGTGTTGATGACGTATATTTTCATCTCTGTCTCTCCTTCGCTGTCCGACGCGTGTGTGTGCCGCCGCCCGTCGCCGACGGGGCCGACGCCGCAGGGCGGCCCCGAGCGCGGCGGCGACAGTGCGTCCGCCACAGCGGTGTTCGTACGAATGCGACGCCGAAGCAGTCGGTCGCAGAGGGCGAGAGGATAAGGGGCCGAAACTTTGGCGCGGATGTCTCCCTTCGTGGCAACCCCGCGCTCACGTAAGTCTTGATTGTGAGACCGGCGGGGACGCTCGCCGACAGGGAAAAGCAGCTACCAAAGAAAAGCACTATCTGAGGCTCAGAAAGATATGTGCGGCGGGCCGCCGTGTCAATAAAAAAGAGCGGCCTTCGGGAAGGCGTTGACTCCGGGACGAAGCGGGCATATCTTTTGCGCGTCGCTGCCCTGCGACCTTCCGCTCGACCTCTGCGAGGAGAAAATTTATGTCTTACACGCGCCGAAACTCGGCGCGCCCCAGCGCACTCATCTGCGCCGGGGCGCTTGCCTCCCTGCTGCTCCTCTCCTTAACTTTCCACGCCGCGCCGCCGGCCAGCGCCGCGCGCGCCGAAGAGCCCGGCCCGGGCGTCGCCACGGCCGCGCTCGGCGACGTGTACGTGCAGACGAACTACGTCTCGGACGTGCCCGGCTTTGCGCTGCTCGAAGACCGCCTGCTCGTCGACCCGCGAGGGCTCGACCTGACCCCGACCGACTTCATGGAGGTCGCCAACGCGGGGACGCAGAGCGCGACCTTCTACAGCACGAACCAGCAGAACTTCCCGCACAAGAACTTCTTCCCCTTTTTCTACCGCTTTACGCTCCCCGGCGGGACGCCGTCCGGCGTCGTCTACCCCGGCGACAATAGATTTTTCTTCATCAACAACGGCTCGACGACCCGCCCGGCGAGCGCCATCTACTGCACGCTCGCGGGCGAGATTGTTGCGTGGAGCCATCAGTTCCCTCCGCCCGGCGACACGACCGCCTACGTCGTCGCCAGCCGCCCCGGGCGTCGCTACACGGGGATTGATGTCGCCACGCTCGCCTTCGCCCCGCCCGAGTCACGCGACTTCATCTACGCCGTGGACTTCGCCGGCGACCGCATTGATGTCTACGACCGCAACTTCAACCCGGTGACGACCGAGGGCAACTTCCAAGACCCGAGAGTCCCGCCCGAGTATCACCCCTTCAACATCCGCAACAGCGGCAACACGCTCTACGTCACGTACGCGAGGGTCGGGTCCGACGGCGAGCCCGTCTTCGGCGCGGGCGAAGGGTACGTCGGCCAGTTCGGCCCGACCGGCCTGCTGTTCCCGTTCCTCATCCAGAAGGGCGCGCTCAACGCGCCGTACGCCGTGGCGGTGGCACCCGCCGACTTCGGCCAGTTCTCCAACTGCCTGCTCGTCGGCAACTTCGGCCCGGGCGGCCCGAGCGTCAACGCCTATACCTTGCAACAGGGAACCAGCCACGCCGGCTCGCTGAAGAACGAGGCCGGCGAAGATATCGTCATCCCCGGACTGCGCGCGCTCCGCTTCGGCCTCTCGCCGGGGGGGACCAACACGCTCTTCTTCACGGCCGGCATCGACGCGGGTCGCCACGGCCTGCTCGGCGCGCTCAGGCCGACGACCCAGACGGCGACCTCGTTCGTCCAGTTCGCTTCGGGCGCGTTCTCCATCGGCGAGGGCTCCGGCCACATCGACGTGATGGTGACGCGCTCGGGCGACGCCTCGGGGACGGCGACCGTCAACTACAACACGTCCGAGATGTCTGCGGGCGCGCGCGCCTCGCAGAAGTCCGACTACGAGATCGCGCTCGGCACCCTCACCTTCGCGCCGGGCGAGACCTCGAAGACTTTCCGCCTGCTCGTCGTCGACGATAGGATTTTCGAGGGCGACGAAAGCGTGCCCCTCACGCTCTCGAACCCGACGGGCGCGGGCGTCGGACTCGGGAGCCCGGCCGCGGCCGAGTTGACCATCACCGACAACGACCAGACGCTGCCCGCCACCAACCCCATCGGCGAGACAGCCTTCTTCGTCCGCCAGCACTACCTCGACTTCCTCAACCGCGAGCCCGACGCCGCGGGGCTCGCCTTCTGGACGAACCAGATCGAGTCGTGCGGAGCCGACGCACAGTGCCGCGAGGTCAGACGCATCAACGTCAGCGCGGCCTTCTTCCTGTCGATTGAGTTCCAGCAGACGGGACTGCTCGCCTACCTGACCCACAGGGCGGCCTTCGGCGACATGTCCGCCGACTTCGGCGCGCCCGTGCCCGTCCTCTACGGAACTTTCCAGCGCGACACGCAGGCGCTCCAACGCGGCTTCGCCTTCGGCCAGACGGGCGCGGACGCCGTGCTCGAAGCGAACAAGCAGGCGTACTTCAACGCCTTCGTCCTGCGCCCGGACTTCCTCGGCCTGAACGCGGACAGTACGCCGCCGGCCCAGTTCGTCGACTCACTCTACGGCCGCGCCGGCGTCACGCCCTCGGCCGCCGAGCGTCAGGCCGCCATCGACGAGTTCGGCGGCGCGTCCGACACCGCGAACCACGCCGCCCGCGCGCGCGTGCTCCGCCGCGTCGCGGAGAACGAGAGTTTCCGCGTCGCCGAGTTCAACCGCGCGTTCGTGCTGATGGAGTACTTCGGTTATTTGAGGAGAGACCCGGACGAGGACGGCTATAACTTCTGGCTCTCGAAACTCAACGCTTTCAACGGAAACTACATCGCGGCCGAGATGGTCAAGGCGTTCATCTCTTCGGACGAGTACCGTGGGCGCTTCGGGCCGTGAGGGCGGCGCGCGGGGCGTCTCAACGGGATTGACTTAGTACGGGAATTTGGAATATCGTCCCGTGCCACAGGTAAGCGAGGCTGGGCCGTAGAGCTTTTGTGAAGCCCTCGTCTCTTCCCGCCCGGCCGCGTCCTTTTCCTTCGTTCGCACCGAACGCACACGTTTACAAGAGGAGGGAATGTCCCATGCTCCAGTTTTTCCGGCGCTTCCCCGCGCTCCCGGCCGCAACGCTGCTCCTGTTCTCGGCGCTCGCGCTCGTCCCGACGGCCGGCGCGCAGACCGGCGCCGCCACCGCCGCCGACAAGGTCAAGGAGGAGCCGCCGTTCAGCGCCTACAAGGGCGTCCGCATCGGCATGACGGCCGAGGAGGCGCGCAAGCTCCTCGGTAGCCCGACCGAGAAGGACGACAAGCAGGACGTCTACTCGTTCAACGAGAACGAGTCCTGTCAGGTCTACTACGACGCGACCAAGAAGGTCTCGGCCGTCTCGATCACCTACTTCGGCGGCAAGGCCGTCCCGACCGCCAAGGCCGTCCTCGGCGACGAGGTCGAGACGCGGCAGGACGGCTCGGTCTACAAGCTGATCCGCTTCCCGAAGGCCGGCTACTGGGTCTCCTACACGCGCACCTCCGGCGACGCGCCGATGACCATCATCGCCATTCAGAAGCTCAACTAGGGGCGCGCGCCGGCGAGACTCCGCCCTCCGACGCCGCACGCCCGAAGTC
>JBEVKV010000236.1:0-8806 GCA_040509515.1 Pyrinomonadaceae bacterium
CACACATCGCGCCGTCGAGACCGTCTGGAGGATGGAGTCGGCGAAACTCATCGCCGCACTCGCGCGGGTCGTGCGCGACATCGGCGTCGCCGAGGAACTGGCGCAGGACGCGCTCGTCGCCGCGCTCGAACAGTGGCCCGACTCGGGCGTGCCCGACAACCCGGGCGCATGGCTCATGACCGCGGCCAAGCACCGCGCGCTCGACCTCCTGCGCAGGAGGAGCATGCTCGAACGCAAGCACGAGCATCTCGCCCGCGAGCTTGAAGCACTTGAGAGGGTCACGCCGGACTTCGACGCGGCGCTCGACGACCCGGTCGGCGACGACCTGCTGCGGCTCATCTTCACAGCCTGTCACCCCGTGCTCTCCACGGAGTCGCGCGTCGCCCTCACGCTCCGCCTGCTCGGGGGTCTGACGACCGACGAGATCGCACGCGCCTTCCTCGTCCCCGAGCCGACGGTCGCACAGCGAATCGTCCGCGCCAAGCGTGCGCTCTCCGAGGCGCGCGTCCCCTTCGAGACTCCGCGCGGGGCGGAGCTGGCCGCGCGCCTCGCGTCGGTGCTCGAAGTCGTCTACCTGATTTTCAACGAAGGGTACTCCGCGACCGCGGGCGAAGACTGGGTGCGCCCCGCGCTCTGCGAAGAGGCGCTGCGCCTCGGCCGCGTCCTCGCGGAGCTGGCCCCGCGGGAGCCGGAGGTTCACGGCCTCGTCGCGCTGATGGAGATTCAGGCGTCGCGTCTGCGCGCGCGCATCGGCCCGGCGGGCGAGCCGATACTGCTGCTCGACCAGAACCGCGCGCGCTGGGATCATCTGCTCATCAGACGCGGGCTCGCCGCGCTCGCGCGCGCCGAAGGGCTCGGGGGCGAGTCGGGCCCCTACGCGCTTCAGGCCGCCATCGCCGCCTGTCACGCGCGTGCGCGCACGCCGGAAGAGACCGACTGGGCGCGCATCGCCGAACTCTACGCCGCGCTCGCACAACTCTCGCCTTCGCCCGTCGTGGAACTCAACCGTGCGGTCGCCGTGGCGATGGCGTCGGGGCCCGCGGCGGGTCTGGAAATCGTCGAGGCGCTCGCAGAGGAGCCGTCACTCAAGTCTTACCACCTCCTGCCCAGCGTGCGCGGAGACCTGCTGGCAAAGCTCGGCCGTTTCGACGAAGCCCGCGGCGAGTTCGAGCGCGCGGCCGCCCTCACTCGAAACGAACGCGAGCGCGCGCTGCTCAGGGCGCGGGCGGCCGGCGAGGGTTTAACTACACGGGGGAACTGATGCCTGACTTTCACGCCGTGATGTACAGGTTTCATTACGGCGCGGACGTGGAGTTCGTCTGCGTCGACACTTCGCGCAAATCGAGGCTCTTCAGCGACAGGTTCTTCGAGCAGCGGACGGAGAGTTGTCCGAGCTCGTCACCTTCGACACGGCGGGCGCCAAAGCATCGTCCACGTTCGTCATCGACCGCGAATAAGCCCGTGCTGTGGCACACATCCTGCCCCGACTCCGTTATTCAGGATATTGCGCACCAGAATCGCACACACGGATGAAGGGCAGTGAGGGTTTGAACATTCATGAAGCAAAAGCTAATCATGGCGTCGGCGTTGGCGCTGTCACAGACCGCGTGCGTGGTGGGCGGTTATAGCAGCGAGGGCGGATTTTTCCTCTGGCCGGGCAGCATCTTGATAACCGTCCTGCTCGTGCTGCTCTTTCTGTTCATGAGGCGTCGCAGGCGTTAGCGGCCTATGAATGACGCGCCCCGCCAGACACTTCGGGAGTTGATAGCCAGGCACGGGCCGGGGCTGTGCAGCGACGCCCGCCGCTGCGAGGGACTGCTGCGTGACCTGTGCGGCGAGCACCGCCGGGAGATAAACACTCTGATGGGCGCGCTCCGCGAACGCGTGCCCATCGACCTGCTGGCGGCGCGAAACTCTGTGCCCGCCGGCCTGCTCCTGACGCGTCTGGCGAAGCGCCTCGAAGCCCAACTGGCGATGACGGAAGAGGCTTCACGCTGGGGGGTGGACTCGTGGGCGCTGGCCCTCGGCGTCGTCTCCGACGCGGAGTTAAAAGAGTTAAAGAGCCGGCGCGACGAGGCGGCCGTCCCGCGCGACGATGCCGCGACGACACGACCCGCCGCCGCAGATAAACCGCGGACGGAACAGCCACACGCACGCACGAGTACACGTCCGACGGCGACGCCTCCGAGTACGCGACAGAGTCAACAGCCCTCCGCGACGCGAACGCCTGCGGCTTCAAATCAGCCGGCTTCAAATCAGCCCGCCCCGCTGCCCCGTGTTACTACCGCGCCGCGAACGCGTGTCAGTTCAACCGCGCCGGCACCACAGCACCCGGCCGCGCGCACGCCTTCTTCCCCGCAGGCGACGAACACGAGCGGACTGCCGGAGCCGACGGCCGATTGGTCGCCGCGCGCCGGGCGCGGGCGCTGGCGCGGATGTCTGGTCGGCTGCTTTCTGATCGCGCTTCTGTCCGCGCTGCTGGCGGTCGCCGTCCCCTTCGTCGTAGGCATTCTGCGCGAGGAGCAGGAGCGGAGGAATCTGGAGCCTTCGCCCGCCCAGACGCGTTGAGCGCGCGGCAAAGGCGTTCGCAGTCTCGTTCTGCTATATTGCTTCGCATCCCCTTCGAGAGTTCGTTCACGACAGTTCCCTCTTTAACGCCGGGCGTGTGACGTGCGCCGCGCCGGCGACGTAAGGGGGCGGGGTTTGCCCCGCGCGCAATATTTGGAAGTTGAGAAAGGGAGAATCGAAATTATGAGCAGACGACCGGGCGGCGAACTCGCTTCGAGGCCGCTTCACTTCATCTGGATCGCGGACAGCTCCGGCTCGATGGAGCAGGACGGGAAGATACAGGCGCTCAACACCGCCATCCGCGAGGCCATCCCGCACATGCGCAAGGTCGCCGAGGACAACCCCAACGCGCAGGTCTTAGTCCGCGCCGTCAAGTTCTCGAACGGCGCGCTGTGGCACATCTCGCAGCCGACGCCCGTCGCGGACTTCGCCTGGACTGACCTCGCCGCCGAGGGCGAGACCGACATGGGCAAGGCGCTCCAGCTCGTCGCCGAGCAGCTCAAGATGCCGCCGATGAGCGAGCGCGCGCTGCCGCCCGTCCTCGTCCTCGTCTCCGACGGCCAGCCGACCGACGACTTCGAGGCCGGCCTCAAGGCTTTGATGGACGAGCCGTGGGGCAAGAAGGCCGTCCGCATCGCCATCTCCATCGGGCGCGACGCCGACGACGAGGTCTTGCAGCGGTTCATCGGTAACTCGGAACTCAAGCCGCTCGCGGCCAACAGCCCCGAGGCGCTCGTCCGCCACATCAAGTGGGCCTCGACGGCCGTCCTGAAGTCCGCCTCTTCGCCCGCGGCCGGCGCGGACACGCCCGCCGGGACAGGCGCGACGACGACGCCTGTCCCCATCCCGACCGCCGCTCCCGCGCCCGGGGCGCAGGCCGCGGCGGCGACGCCGGGCGGGAGCCAGACGCCCGCCGACGACGAGGCCGCCAATAACCAGCAGACCATAGACGACGTCTGGTAAGGAGCCGAGCCAGTGGTCGAAGAGCAGAGCCACGCCGAATGGCGGGTGATGGGCGAGACCGTGCCCGGCGCGTCGCACCTGCGTTCGGGCGTGCCTAATCAGGACGCCATTTTGCAGGTGCGCGAGTCCGGGCGCGGGCTGCCCGTCGTCGTCTCGGTCTCGGACGGGCACGGGAGCGACAAGTGTTTCCGCAGCCACCGGGGCTCGCGCTTCGCCGTGCAGGAGGCCGCGCGACTCGTCGGGGAATTTCTCGACGAGTCGCCCGACCTCCTCGACCATGCGGCGGTCGAAAGCAGGGCGAAAGACTATCTGCCGGCGGAGTTCGTGAGGCGCTGGCGCGAGGCGGCCCGAGCCGACCTCAAGGCGCGGCCGTTCACGGAGGCGGAACTCGAAACCGTCGAGAAGAAGGACGGCCCGCGGGCGCTCAAAATGGTCGCGGGCAACCCGCTGCTCGCCTACGGGGCCACTTCCCTGACGGTCGCCGTCGTCGAATCTTTCGCGCTCTACCTACAGCTCGGCGACGGCGAAATCCTCAACGTCTCCGAGACGGGTGAGGTCACGAACGTGCTGCCGGAAGACGCGCGCCTCTTCGCCAACGAGACCACCTCGCTCTGCACGCCCGACGCCGAGAAGAACTTCCGCGTCCGGCTCCAACAGTTCGGCGACGAGCCGCCCGCGCTCATCCTGCTCTCGACCGACGGCTACGTGAATTCGTTTTCTGACTCGGCCGGCTTCCTCAAAGTCGGCAGCGACCTTCTGGAGATGCTGCGCGCGGACGGCTTCGACCCCGTCAACGCGAGCCTCAAGGGCTGGCTCGAAGAGGCCACACGCACCGGCAGCGGCGACGACTGCACGCTCGGCCTCATCTGCCGCATGGACGGCTTGAGTAAGGCGGAGGAGGAGCCGGCGGCGGAAACCGTCAACGCGGGCGAGACGGAGCCGGCGAAGGCGGCGGAGCCGGCCGGGCAGACGGAGCCGACGAAGCCGGACGCGCAGACCGTATGAACGAGCAGCCGAGACAGAAACTCCGAGAGATCGTGGCGCGGCACGGGCCGTCGGTCGCGCACGACGCGCGGCGCTGCGAAGGACTCCTGAAGGACTACTCCGCGCAGTACCGCCGCGAAGTCTCCGTGCTCGTGTCGGCGCTCGAAGAGCACATCCCCCAAGACCTGTCGGCCGCGCCGGCTGGCACGCCGCGCCGAGTCCTGCTGACGCGTCTGGCGCGCCGCCTCGCAGACCACCGCGGACTGTCCGAGACGGCCGCGTCGTGGTCTGTCAACTCGTGGGCGCTCGCACTCGGCCTCATCTCCGACGACGAATTGAAGGCCGTTGAAGAAGCAGTCGTGGAAGGCACGACATCGAAGGCGACGCCAACGCGGGAGCCTGCGGACGCCGTCTCCGTCGTCGTCTCCGCGAGCGGCGACGGCGATTACGCGAGCATCGACGAGGCGCTCAGGCACGTCGCCGCCGGCGGGAGAATTCTTGTCAGGCCGGGCGTGTACGAGGAAGGGATCGTCCTCGATAAAAGGGTAAACATCGTCGGCGACGGCCCGCGCGAGAAAGTCATCGTCATGGTCGCCGGCGCGAGCTGTCTTACGTCGAGCGCCGAAGCCGCGAGGGTCGCCGGCCTGACGCTCCGCGGGGCCGCCGACGCGGGCGGCGGCGGGTTCTTCGTCGTGGACGTAACGCGCGGTGAGTTGGTGCTCGAAGCCTGTGACATCTCCTCCGAATCCATCTCCTGCGTGGCCGCACACGGCCCCGATGCCGCGCCCATCATCAAAGGCTGCCGGATTCACGACAGCGCCGACTCGGGTCTGTACCTCTTCGACGGGGCCGCGGCGACCATCGAGGACTGCGAAGTATCACGCAGCGCGAACGTCGGCGTCGCGGTCACGGGCGGCGCCAGCGCCGTCATCAGGCGCACCCAAATCTACGGCGGCGCGCACGCGGGCGTCGTCGTCTGGCAGGACGCGACCGCGCTCCTCGAAGAGTGCGACGTTCACGGCAACCGTCTGGCGAACCTCGGCGTCAGCGAGAGAGCGAAGTTGACGGCGCGCGCGTGCCGCATCCACGAAGGCCAGAACTCCGGCGTCTTCGTCCATCTCGAAGGTGAGGCCGTTTTAGAAGACTGCGAACTCCGCGGCCACGCGGAGGCGGAGGCGGCGGTGACGACGCGCGGCAGGCTGTTCCTTAACGACTGCCGCGTCCGCGACGGTCAAGACTCCGGCGTCCTCATCCGCGACGGGGGGCAGGCGCTGCTGCAAGCGTGCTCGGTCAGCGGCAACTCGGGCGCGGGAGTGTCGGTCGGCGGCGAGTCGGTGCTCGCCGTTCTCGCCTCGCACATCAACGGCAACGCGCGTCACGCCGTCGAGGTCGCGGCGGGCGCGACGGCGCGTGTGGAAGACTCTGACCTCACAGGCAACGGGATGGGGCCGTGGGACGTGGAATACGGCGCGGAGGTCGAGTCCGCGCGCAACACCGATTGAAGCGCGAGCGGCCCTGCTTACGGTTCGGCGTTCGGCATTCGACGTTGAGGAGACAAGGGGATGGATCAGATTCTCAGACCCGGGCAGGCCGTCGCCTGCGAGCCCTCGGGGATGACGTGCGTGGCTGACGAGCTGCTCGGCGCGGGCGGGCAGGGCGAGGTCTACAAGGCCACGCTCGGCGGCGAGAAGGTCGCGCTCAAGTGGTTCTTCCCGCACATGTCGACGCCGGAACAGCGCGCCGCCATCGAGCTGCTCGTGCGCAAAGGGCCGCCGAGCGAGCACTTCCTCTGGCCGCTGGAGCTGACCACGGCCCCGGGCGTCGCGGGTTTCGGCTACGTGATGCCGCTCAGGCCCGCGCGCTTCAAGAACATCGTCGATTTGATGAAGCGGCGCATCGAACCGACCTTCCGCGCGCTCGCCACGGCCGGCCTCAACCTCTCGCACAACTACCTTCTGCTCCACTCGCAGGGCTTGTGCTACCGCGACATCTCCTTCGGCAACGCCTTCTTCGACCCCGACAGCGGCGACGTGCTCATCGCCGACAACGACAACGTCTCGGTTGACGGCGCGGGCGTCCTCGGGGTGCTCGGCACGCCGCGCTTCATGGCGCCCGAGGTCGTGCGCGGCGAGGCGCTGCCCTCGACGCAGACCGACCTCTTCTCGCTCTCCGTGCTCCTCTTCTACATGCTCATGGTCGCCCACCCGCTCGAAGGCCGGAGGGAGACCGAGATCAAGTGTCTCGACCTGCCGGCGATGACGAAGCTCTACGGCACCGAGCCGCTCTTCGTCTTCGACCCGCGGGACGACTCCAACGCGCCCGTGCCCGGCATCCACGACAATGCCCTCGCCTTCTGGCGCATCTACCCGCAGGCGCTGCGCGACCTCTTCACACGCGCCTTCACCAGCGGCATGCGCGACCCGCTCCACGGCCGCGTGCGCGAGAGCGAGTGGCGCGGCGCGATGGTCGCTTTGCGCGACGCCATCTTCTACTGTCCGCACTGCTCGCTCGAAAACTTCTACGACGGCCCGACCCTCAAGGCTCGCGGAGGCGACCCCGGCCTCTGCTGGGCTTGCGCGACCGCGCTGCGGCTCCCGCCCCGCATCCGCATCGGCGCGTCGGTCGTCATGCTCAACTTCGACACGCGGCTCTTCCCACATCACATTAACGAGCAGAAGATGTACGACTTCTCCGCGCCGGTCGCCTCCGTCACGGAACACCCGTCCAGCCCCGGCCTCTGGGGGCTGAAAAATTTGTCGTCGCAGAAGTGGGTCGTCAGCACCCCGCGCGGGGACGTAAAGGACGTTGAGCCGGGGCGCAGCGTCACCCTGTCGGTAGGCACCAAGATTCAGTTCGGCGAGACGGCGGGCGAGATCAGACTGTGAGCCGCCGCCCCACAAATCAGAGGTGACTTTCCGCCTCCCGGGGTAGCGCCGAAGGCTTCCGGCATACTCCCTGCCGCTCACTCAGGTTTAGCGCCGAGAAGCGACTGAACTTTCCGACGCAGGCGTGCGGCGTCTTCGGGCAGCAGGAATCCACCGGCCTCGGCGCTCATCTCCGAGAGCGTGACTTCGACCGCCCGTCCCTGCGCTTCGAGCATGGAGACGCAGGCCTGAGCCAGCTCTGCGACCTCGTCCTCCGCGAGCGTTTGCGCCCCGGGCGTGACGTAGCCGCCGCGTCCCACCTCGGTGTGTGGGGCGCGTGCCACCTCCGTCACGACGCCGTACTTGCGCAGGACGTTGAAGGCCTCGCGCTGTGCGACGCGCGCCGCTTTGGGCAGTCCCCTGCTTTCGAGCCATTCGCGCGTGTGCTCGTGCTCGCGCGCGGCGGCCTGTCTCGCCGCCGACTGGAGCGAGGGCTCCAGTTCGCTCTTCAGCCGCGAGATGATCTCCTCGACCGGCACCTCGAACTTGAGGGACGCCCGTGGCTGGGTCACGCCTGCCACGCCCGCGTCCGCTGTGTCGGGACAGATTGATGGCGAACGCGGCTGTGAATATTTCTTAACCGCCTCCGTTTGCCCCGCGCCGTTTTTTGGCGCGCGCGGATTTAAATCTTTTTCTGAATCTTCTAATACAGCGTAGCTGTCACTAAAGGCTGCTTCATCTGTTGAAGCACGGGACTCAAGGGATGAAGCAGGGGGAAAGGCCAAAATTTTTTTGCCCGCCGGCCTGCTACCGATGGAAGAGGCCGCGCGGTTGAGGAAGATGCGCAGCCCCACGCCGTTCTTCCCCGAGAAATAGCCGATAATTCCCTGCTCGTGCATCCACCGCAGCGCCTTGCTCGCGGTGGCCGAGGCCACGCCGAGCACCTCGCACAACGCGGCCCACGCGGTGACATGTCCGCCGTCTCGCTGAGCCCCCTCGAAGCGCAAGACCCCGTCCCGCTCCCAGTACTGGGCGGGCGCGTGGACGAGCCTGAGGTAAATTTTGCTCATCAACGGCGTGACGCGGTCGGCCTCCCGCGAGGTGACAGCGGAAATCACGTCGCCGTCAATCTGGCGGAAGTTCTTGCGGTATTCGCCGGGGCCGAGTTCGGTTCTGCGGACGAATCTGGGAGACTCAAGTGGGCGCGCGCTCATAGGTAAACCTCTGTAATCAAAAAGCTTGACGGCAGCCGCCCCCGGCGTATAAAATCTCTCCCGGTTAGACACACAAATACCGGCTCGCCGCCAAGCGAGTTATCCGAATGACCTGAAGCCGTGGTCGTCAAACTTGGGGCTTCAGGTCATTTATTTTTTTCAGCCCGCCTGCGGGCAAGCTTACCGCGCAGTCTTACACCAATTCTCAGCCTT